>JAJQCX010000076.1 GCA_021202495.1 Clostridia bacterium
ATATAAATATGTCGATTTTTAAATATTTGTCTTGATAAACAGAAGAAAACAATGTATAATAATTTCGTCGGAGCAATCCGATAAAGGCAAGATCTCTTAGCGGTGATTACACCGGCGGTTATGCCCTCTTTTATCATGGCAAAGTCTATGAAAGGAGGGAGTGCTTATGAATAAAGTAAGTAAGCATTTTGCTGCATATGGCAAAAAAACTGATTTCCGCAGTTTTTATCATTATCATATTTATGATAATGACTTCCATAAAAGCACAATAGCCGCCCCTGCAGAGAGCGGCTATTGTAAAAAATAGTCGTAATTGGCATAACCGTTTGAGGTCTTGCCTTTCTGTCATTATTATATCCTTTCGATTCGCTTTTGTCAACCGCCTAAAATAAAATTTCGCAAAACACTTTACAACAAGCCCATTTTGTTATAAAATATCTGCAAGGAACCACTGATTAATTAACGCCTGACGGCTCAGTACGCATCTCGCTTGCGTCTTTTCCGTCATTGGGGCACAAGAAAGCCCTCGCGAATACACAAAGTATTCACTCGGTCTTTTTGCACAATCTGACGAAAAATCCGACTGCGCGATATGCGCACTGTAATTAATCAGTGCTTCCTTACAAAGTTATGTTTTGAAGGAGAGATTATCCATGAAAGTATTACTCACCGGCGGCGCGGGCTACATAGGCTCCCACACCTGCATCGAGCTTTTGAACGCGGGTCACGAAGCTGTCATTGTCGACAACTATTCCAACAGCAAGCCCGAAGCCCTCAACAGAATAAGAGAAATTTCGGGCAAGGATTTCACGTTTTACGAAGCTGACTGCTGCGATAAGACGGCTGTGGAAAAGATTTTTGCCGAAAACAAAATCGACGCGGTCATCCATTTTGCCGGTCTTAAGGCTGTCGGCGAAAGCGTGCAAATTCCGCTCGCGTATTACAGAAATAATCTCGATTCCACGCTCACGCTGCTTGAGGTTATGCCCAAATACGGCTGCAACAAGTTTGTCTTTTCATCGTCCGCGACGGTTTACGGCGTTCCCAAGGAGGTTCCGCTCGTTGAGGGTATGCCCACCGGCTGCACAAGCCCCTACGGCTGGACGAAATACATGATTGAGCAAATTTTGACCGACGCATCCGTCGCGAATCCCGATTTGAGCGTTGTGCTTCTGCGCTACTTCAACCCCATCGGCGCACATGAGAGCGGCAGAATAGGCGAAGACCCGAACGGCATTCCGAATAACCTCATGCCCTTTATCACACAGGTTGCGATAGGCAAGCGTCCGGAGCTCGGCGTTTTCGGCAACGACTACCCCACCCCCGACGGAACGTGCGTGCGCGACTACATCCACGTTGTAGACCTTGCGATAGGTCACGTTAAGGCAATTGAATTTGCCGACAAAAACAAGGGCACAGAAATATTTAACCTCGGCACCGGGATAGGCTACAGCGTGCTCGACGTTATCCACGCCTTTGAAAAGGCGAACAACCTCAAGCTCAACTATTCCTTTAAGCCTCGCCGCGCGGGCGACGTTCCCGAGTGCTACGCAAACGCGGAAAAGGCGCTGAAAGGTCTCGGCTGGAAGGCTGAAAGAAATCTAGAGGATATGTGCCGCGATTCGTGGAACTGGCAGAAGAACAACCCCAACGGACTTAACTAAATAAAATTTTCATCAAACGGGCGTTCACGCTGAACACCCGTTTGATTGTATGAAAAACTTTTTTGGAAAGGGGGAAACTTAAAATAATTACCGAACGCAATTTCATGAAATTCAACGGCTGCCCGCGTCAGGCTTATTTTTTGGAGCATTCGCCCGAAGCCGCCGTTCAAAGCCGCCGTGACAAGGCTGATATGTCGCGCATTTCCGCCGGCATACAAAACGACATGTTAAAAAGCTTTCCCCCCGGCGTTCAGATAAGCGGTGATTACCGCCGCGCCGCGGCCGACACGTTCCGCTTTATAAAAGAAGGCGCGTCCGTCATTTACGGCGCGACTTTTATCGCAGGCTCCGCCGCCTGCCGCTGCGACGTCATTATGAAAAACGGCGATTTTTACGATTTATACACCGTTCGCCCGACCGACCGCTATATGCGCTATGCCGACGAAGCTCTTTACGACAAAATTATCGCGCAAAAAAGTGGGCTCAACTGCTCAAAATCCTATATTTGCGCGATTGACAAAAAGGCTCATGGGAATAATATTCTCTGTGTAATAGACACCGACAACCCCGCAAAGCAAAAGGCTCTCCGCGAAAAGCTATCGTTCATTTCCCTCCTTTCGCGGCAGGCTCATTTGCCGAAAGCGCAGCTTTCGCGAAGCTGCGGCTCGTGTCCCTTTTTCGCGGAATGCTTTGACACCGGTGAAGAGAGCATTTTTTCGTTAAAATCGCTCAATTTCACGCAGAAATCATCGCTTTGGCAGCACGGCGTTAAAACCGTTTCCGACTATCTTGCGCTTTCCTCTCCGAGCGAGAGCGTCTTGCGCGAAATCCGCGTCCGCTCCTCCGACGAGGATGTGTACGATAAAGACGCAATACAAGCCTTTTTGTCGCAGCTTTCCTACCCTCTTGGCTTTCTCGATTTTGAAACCGCGGAGGTTTTCGTGCCGAGCGACCCCATTCTCTCGCCGATGGACACCGTGATAACTCAATTTTCATATCATCTTATCGAACGAGAGGGTGCAGAGGCTGTGCATTTCGATTTTATCGGCGACGGCGTGACCTATCCCGAACGCGACGCCGCAAAAGAGCTTATCCGGGTTATAAAGCCCAATCACTGCGTGCTGATGTATTCGGACTATGAAAAAATATGCATCGAACGCCTCTGCCGCAGACTGCCGGAATTTTCGGCGGATTTGCAGATTATTTTGTCAAACCTCGTCGATTTGGAAAAGCCGTTTGCGAAAAAGCACCTCGTAAACCGCCGCATGGAGGGCAAAAGCAGCCTCAAAAAGGTGCTGCCCGCGCTTTACCCGGGCGAAAAAGCTCTCAGCTATTCCGCGCTGCCGATAAAAAACGGGCGCATGGCGGAAAGCGTGTATATGCGTCTGCCGAAAATGGACACAGACGAGCGCAAAAGAGCCGTCCGCGATCTTCGCGAATATAACGCGCTCGACACGCTCGCGATGATAAAACTTCTCGAAAAATTGCAATATTACAGCGGAGGAGATTAACATGCAGCAAAAAACCTCCCTTGTCTTGGAGGGCGGCGGTATGCGCGGAATTTATACCGCCGGCGTTCTCGACGTTTTTATGAAATACGACATTTGGTTTGACAGCGTTTTCGCGGTCTCCGCGGGCGCGTGCCACGCCGTGAGCTACGTTTCGCGCCAAAGAGGGCGCTCATATAAAATTGTCAATGACTATGCCAACGATTGGCGCTATCTCAGTAAGCGCAGCCTTCTTTTGACGGGCGACATGTTCGGCGCAAAATTTGTGTATCAAACTATTCCCGACAAGCTCATTCCGTTCGATTACGACGCTTTCCGCGAAAATCCCATGCGCCTTTACGCCGTCGTGACAAATCTCGATACAGGACTTGCCGAATATCTGCCCGTCCGCGACGCAAAAACCGAGATTGACAAAATAAGAGCTTCCGCGTCACTTCCGGGCATTTCGCGCACGGTCAGGATTGACGGTGAAAAATATCTCGACGGCGGCATAAGCGATTCCATCCCCGTAAAACGCGCGCTTGAGGAAACGGACAAAGCCGTTGTAGTCCTTACCCGCCAGCGCGGCTACGTCAAGCACCCGACAAGCATGGGCAAACAGGTCGGCGCACTCTACCGCCGCTACCCCGAATTTATCGAGGCGGTAAAAACGCGCCACATTCGCTATAACGATACGCTGCGGCTTATCGAAGAAAAGGAAAAAGAGGGCAAGGTGCTCGTAATTCAGCCTAAAGCCCCCCTCGACGTAAAACGCACGGAGAGAAATATTGAAAAGCTGCAGCCGTTGTATCAAGACGGCGTGGACGATACGGAGGAGTGCGTTGAAAGGATAAAACAATTTATCAATTGTTGAAGCATGTCCCGTTTATCGGACGCGGGATGTGATAAATTTGTACAGACAAAAATATCGGGAGGGAAACAAATGATAAATATTGAAAAGCTAAAGCATGTGCTTGAGGGATATAAATTATACTTTCCGATTCACGGCAAGGACGAAAAATACAAATGGGAAGCCGTAAAGCATTTTCAGATGTACTGGGACATTGACGCTCCGAATTTCGGAGATATGTTTAAAATCGCTACTGATAAGACATATAATCTCTTAGTTGCGGGCTATTCATATCCGAGAGGCATGATAACCAGCTTTGCAAAAGCGGACGATGAAGCAACACGGCAAATGTTTCGCGATTTGTACGATGAAACGATTGATTTGTCGGTTCGTGTTGCAAATTTTCAATCGGCATCCGATGAAATGCGCGCAAAATACGACGACGGCACGTGGAAAAATCATTATCAAAACACAAACGCGATAAGTACATATCTTTGGCTCAAATACCCCGATAAATATTATATCTACAAATATGAGGTAATCAAGGATGTTGCTGCCGAGCTGGAGAGCGATTATCGTCCGAAACGAAACGGCTCTGTGGATAGCATGATAGGCGGCTATGCTCTTTATGACGAGATTTGTGCGGCTGTGCAAAAGGACGATGAAATAAGGAGCTTGATTTCAAATGCCGTAACCGACAGCTGTTGGGAGGATACCCGGCTTAAAACGGCAACAACCGATATTGCTTTTTATTTAAGCCGCTTTTATTTGGATGAAAAAAAGTCCGAACGCGGCGAGGCGGAGTGGTTTCCCGCAGATTACAGCCCGAATTTGACGGCTGATGATTGGGCGGAGCTTTTGCGCGACAGCTCTGTCTTTACCATGAACGCGCTGCAAATTGTAAAGAGAATGAAGGATTACGGCGGGCAGGCAACCTGCAAGCAGCTCTCCGTCAAATACGGGGAAAGCATCAATTTTTATAACGCCGGCTCCACGGCTCTGGCGCGCCGCATTGCGGAAAAGACGCAGTGTAATACAATACAGACAAACGATGAAAATGCCCAATGGTGGTCGATTCTCTACATGGGCAAATATGCGGATAAGACGATTGACGGCACATACGTTTGGCGTCTGCGTGAGGAATTGTCGCAGGCGTTGGAAACGGCGGATTTATCGGACGTTCCGCTGTATGCAAATACTCTTCCGTCGATTTGGAAAATCAGCCACGGAGATATTTCCGCAGAACACCGTATTATATTTGAAAACCGCAGCGTCGTTGTTGTTAACGGTTTAACACGGGCAAAAGGATTGTCAAAGCTCCCACAGGGGGAAGCCTTTAAAAAGATAGTCAAAAAAGGTGATTTCTTTTATCTTTGCTATGGAAACAGCATCAGGCTTCTTGGGCAGTTTACATCAGATGAGGCTCGGTTAAATCCCGAAAAGCAGGGCGAATGGTACGAGCGTGAATACAGAACCATTACACTTTCGTGCGATACCTCGGCATATTCCGGGACGCAAAAATGGTGGACGCCGAATGACAACTCTACATGTATATGTGTAGACGAAGACGAAAAGCCGCTGTTTGAAAAATTGATTCTACAGCCGTATTTTAATATGACAATCGATGAATTATACGGCGGTACGTCCGAAACGCGCGGGTATTGGTGGCTCACCGCAAATCCCAAGCTTTGGAGCTTTGCGGATCTCAAGGTCGGCGAGGAGCAAAGCTATACTCTTTACAACGAAAACGGCAACAAGAGGCGCGTTTTTCAGAATTTTCTTGACGCCAAGGCGGGCGACCTTGTGATTGGCTATGAGGCAAATCCGGTCAAAAAAATCGTGGCTTTGGGCAAAATAACACAGGAAAACGACGGTCACAGCATCTATTTTGAAAAAACCGAGGGTCTTTCCGTGCCGATTGAATACGCGGCATTAAAGGAATGCCCCGAGCTTGCAAAAACGGAATTTTTTGTGCAGCCGAACGGCACGCTCTTTAAATTGACAAAGGGCGAATTTGATTTTATCATGGACGTCATACGTGACGAAAATCCGCTGCCGAAAAATGAGACCGCGGAAAAATACACTAAAGAGAATTTTTTGAACGATGTCTATATGACGGAGGAAAGATACGACGTATTAAGAGCGCTTCTTCTCAACAAAAAGAACATCATTTTACAGGGCGCACCCGGCGTCGGCAAGACCTTTTCCGCAAAAAGGCTCGCCTATTCAATCATGGGAGAAAAGGACGAATCACGAATAGAATTTGTTCAGTTTCACCAAAATTATTCCTATGAGGATTTCATAATGGGCTACCGCCCCGACGGAGCGGATTTTAAACTGACCGAGGGCATATTTTATCGTTTTTGTCAGGCGGCGGCAAATCATCCGGACAAGGAATACTTCTTTATAATCGATGAAATAAACCGCGGCAACATGAGCAAAATTTTCGGAGAGATGCTTGTTTTGATAGAAAAGGACTACCGCGGCAAAAAAGCAACGCTTGCGTACAGCGGCACACAGTTTTCGGTTCCGGAAAATCTTTATATTATAGGCATGATGAACACCGCCGACAGAAGCCTTGCCATGATTGATTATGCACTCAGAAGACGGTTCAGCTTTTTTGAAATAGAACCGGGCTTTAGCTCGGACGGCTTCAGAAAATATCAAGACGGCTTTAAAAATGAGACCTTTGACGCGTTGATAGAACAGATAAAGGCATTGAATAAGGAAATTTCAAAAGACAAATCCCTCGGCAAGGGCTTTATGATAGGTCACAGCTATTTTTGCGGAAGAGGCGAGGGTCAATGCACAACGGAGTGGATGCGCTCTGTTGTTGAGTTTGACATTCTTCCCATGCTGTCGGAATATTGGTTTGACGAGCCCCGCAGCCTTCAAGAATGGGAAAAGAATTTGCGCGGTGTGTTTGATGACGAATGAAAAAGGCATTTTTATAAAAAATATATATTACATGCTCTCATATGCGTTTCAAGTTTTAAAGCAGACCACCTATGAAAGTGTGGCTGCCGAGGATTTTGAGAACGTGCAGGATTTATTTGCCGCAATTCTCGCCAAGGGTGTGGCGCGGCAGCTCAAGCAGGGCTTGTATCGCGAATATGTGACGCAGAACGAAACGCTGTCGGTAATGCGCGGCAAGCTCAATATGCCTGAAACCATCAAAAACAAGGTTAAGCGCAGCCAAAAGCTCGCCTGCGAATTTGACGAGCTTTCGGAGGATAATTTGTTAAATCAAATTCTCAAAACCATAATGCATTATTTGGTGCGAGATAACAGTGTCGCGCCGGAGCGCAGGATTGCGCTGAACAAGCTGCTTCTCTTTTTTGACGGGATAAGAGTGCTGAATACGACTGAAATTCCGTGGAATCATATTTGTTACTACCGCAACAGCCAAAACTATGAAATGCTGATAAATATCTGCTATTTCGTTTTGGCGGGAATGCTGCAGACGACCGAAAGCGGCGAATACAAAATGGCGGCGTTTTCGGATGAGCATATGGAAAAGCTGTACGAGAAATTCATTTTGGAGTATTATATTCGCCATCACTCATATCTAACCAACGTCAGAGCGGCGCAGGTAAAATGGAATCTTGTCGGCGAGCATGACGACGCGTCTCTGAGGCTTTTGCCCAACATGCAGACGGATATAACGCTGCGCCTTAACGAAAAGGTGCTGATTATCGACGCCAAATTTTACGGACACACAATGCAGCAGCGCTTCGATAAGGATAGCCTTCATTCCGCCAATGTGTATCAGATATTCACCTATGTGAAAAACATGGATATAAAAAATACCGGCAATGTGTCGGGGCTGCTTCTTTACGCAAAAACAGATGAGAGCATCGTGCCCGACTGCTCGTATAATATCGGCGGCAATCAAATAGGCGCAAGGACGCTTGATTTAAATAAGGATTTCCGCCTAATCGCTAGGCAGCTTGACGAAATAGCAGCCGATTATTTCGGCGAAGCAAACATGTAAATTTTAATTTTTTCATATAAGGAGACCAAAAACAATGATTGAACTCGGACAAATTTATCACGGATTTCTTTTCAAGGAAAAAACGCGCGTTCCCGAACTTAACGCCGACGTTTATATTGCAAAGCACCAAAAGAGCGGCGCGAGGCTGATGTATGTCGATTGCTCCGACGAAAACAAGGTGTTTTCAATTGCGTTCAAAACGGTTCCCGAGGATGACACGGGCGTTATGCACATTTTGGAGCACAGCGTTTTGAACGGTTCGGACCGCTATCCCGCACGCGAGCCGTTTGTGGAGCTTTTGAAAAGCTCGATGCAGACGTTTTTGAACGCCATGACATATCCCGACAAGACGATGTACCCCATTGCAAGCTGCAACGAAAAGGATTTTGAAAACCTCATGGCGGTCTATCTCGACGCGGTTTTCCACCCCGCAATTTATCACAAAAAAGAGATTTTTCTCCAAGAAGGTTGGCATTACGAGCCCGCAAGCGACGGCAAGGACGAGTGCTTCCGCGGCGTTGTCTACAACGAAATGAAGGGCGCAATGTCCTCCGAGGATTCAATCCTCACTGAAATGCTGCAAAACACAATCTTCCCCGACGTTTGCTACGGCAAAAATTCCGGCGGCGCGCCCGAAGCGATCCCCACTCTTACCTATGAGGATTTCATCGCCACGCACAAAAAATTCTATCATCCCGAAAACAGCTATATCTATCTTTACGGCGACATGGACGTCATGGAAAAGCTGCGCTATATGGACGAAGAATATCTTTCGCACTACGAACGCATCAACGCCGACATAAAGGTCGGCCTTCAGCCCGACCGCGGCGAGCTTTACGCCGAAGGCAATTACGAATCCGCAGACGACAAATCGCAGGCGACGCACTACGCATTGGGCTACAAAGTCTGCACCTATGAGGATCGCGAAAAGGCGCTCGCGGTTTCGATTTTGCTTGACGCAATATCATCCGACAACGAATCGCCGTTCAAAAAGGCAATTCTCGACCGCGGCATAGCAAAAGACGCGTGGATGTATATCGATACGTCGCTCATTACGCCCTACGTTGCTGTCGGGCTCAAGCATTGCAGCGACGACGATGCGAAAATAAAAAGCGCCGTCAATGGAATTCTCTCCGAGATAGCGAACGGCGGCATTTCGCCCTCGCTTTTGGAGGCGGCACTCAATAGATTCGAGTTCCGCTACCGAGAGGCGGATTTCGGCAACATGCCCGCAGGTCTCGTCTATTGCGACCGCGCAATGTCAAGCTGGCTCTACGGCGGCGACCCGACGCTTTATCTCTTTTACGAGGACGCTCTGCGCTCAATTCGCGAAAAATCCAAGGAGGGCTATTTTGAAGAGCTCATTCGCGCAATTTTCCTCAATTCAAAGCACAGCGCAATGGTGAAGCTCACCCCCGAAAGCGACTTTACCGCGAAAAAAGACGCCGCGGAGAGAGAGAGAGTTAAAGAATACCGCGAAAAAATAGGCGAAAGCGGAGTAAAGAACGCTTCCGAAGAGCTCGAAGCTCTGCGCAAAATGCAGAACACCGAGGACAGCGAGGAAGTTCTGCGCACAATTCCCGTGCTCGGCCCCTCGTTCATCGATCCCAAGCTCAAGAAGACCCCGTGCGAAACGCTCACTGTCAATGATGTCACAGTTCGTTTTCACAATCTTGAAACCAAAAAAATTATCTATATATCCCTCTTTTTCAACCTCGGCAGCTTGAACGAGGACGATTTACCGTATGCCTCGCTTGCGGCAAGGCTTTTCGGCTCGGTTCCCGCGGGCGACAGGACGGCGGCGGAGATAATAAACGCGCTCAAAATAAAAACGGGCTCATTTTCGGCACACGTCGGAGCCTATGCCAACGTCGCAAGCACAACGAATTGTTCGGTTTACCTTAAAGTGTCGTTCTCGGCGCTCTCCGAAAACGCCGCCGACGCGATTGACCTTGTGAGTCTCATTTTGCGCGAAAGCCGCTTTGACGGCATCGGCGAAATAACAAAAATTCTCAATCAGGACAAGATGAACCGCGAAATTTGGATGGCGGACAACGGTCACAACGCCGCATCCGCGCGCGTCCGTTCGTATTTTTCGGTCGACGAGGCAATTTCTCAAAAGCTCAACGGCGTCGATTATTATTACTTCATCAAGCGCCTTGCATCGTCCTTTGACGAAAACGAAGCGCAAAAGCTTTCTGCGGTTTTAGCTCCCGCGCTCAATTCGGATAATTTAATGATTTCCGCAACCTGCGACGAAAGTCTTTTTGAAACGCTCAAAACGCAATTTTCGCGCATCAGCCTCCCGCACGGCGAAAAGAGCGAGAAGACCTTTACCGCAGAGTTCGAAGTTAAAAACGAGGGCTTTGCCATTCCGTCGGACATTTCGTTTGTCGCAAAGGGCGGCGTTTTGTCCCGATCGGGCGAGGTTGCCGGCGGTGCGCTCTACGTTTTGGCGCACATTATGACCTATGATTATCTCTGGAACACAATCCGCGCCAAAGGCGGCGCCTACGGCACCGGGCTTTCCCTCAACGTTTTGGGTGAAGCGGTATTCTATTCCTACCGCGACCCCAATCTCCGCGATACGCTCACAGCCTACGACGCGGCGTATGAATATTTAAAGAGCTTCAACCCCGACGAGCGCGAAATGACAAAATATATCGTCGGCGCGGTTGCCGCATCCGATAAGCCGCACTCCCCGTCATTTAAAGCAAACCGCAGCGACACCGATTTCCTCTACGGCATAACCCACGAAATGCGCGAAAAAATCCGCGGTGAAATGCTCCAAACCACCGCCGCCGACATCCGCGCCCTTGCGGAGCCCGTAAAGGAGCTTTGCGACAAGGATATTCACTGCGTATTCTCGTCAAAGGCTAAGCTTGAACAAAACAGCGCCGTCTTTAAATCAATCAAGTCGATAAAATAGCTTGAAAAAAGGGTTATATATGAATAAAATTACCAGCAATCCCGCCATCAGCAGTTCATGGGCGGACGTAAGAACCGAGCTTTTTACTACTGAAGAAATCGCCGAGAGCGACCTGCGCGTCGCTTCTCTCGGCGAGCTTATCAAAGAACGCGCTGAAAATGGGAATAAATCAAAAGAACATTAAATTCTCCCGTAAGCAAAAAGCGACAGCCTCGACTGTCGCTTTTTGGCGTGCTTGAAGGGATTCGAACCCCCGACCCTTTGGTTCGTAGCCAAATACTCTATCCAACTGAGCTACAAGCACATATTCAATTTCGCGTCTTTCCGAACGCAAGAATTATGATAACACACTTTTGTGGAAAATGCAATCATTTTTTTGAAAAAATCAAAAAATTTTTTGCAAATATCGTTTCTATGTGATATAATACCCTTATCATTTTCAATTGTTCGGAAAAATCGGAGGAAATCATGGCTGAGATCGAAATTATGAATCCAATTATACCGCTTGAATCAAGCTTTATTGAAAATTATCTGCCGAGCGCGAACCCGACGCATGTCGCCGTTTACATATATGTGCTCAATTTGTGTTACAGAAATAAGCCGCGCGACAACGCAGCCATTGCCTCCGCGCTCGACATTTTGGAATCCGACGTTATAAAGGCATGGAAATATTGGCACAAGGTCGGGCTCATTTCAATCGACGAAAACGGCTCAATCACGTTTCTTTCGTCGCAAAACGCAGCAAAGCCCGAAAAGCCGAAGAGCGCAAAGATTGCGCCAAAGCCGGAAACGCCCGTAAGGCGCGACATTCCGATGGACGAGATAACAAAAAGAGTTGAAAGCGACAAGGCGCTCTCCGAAACCCTCAGCATGGCGCAGATGATTTGGGGTCGCCCCTTAACCGGCAGCGAAATAAAGGTGATATATTCGATTTTGGATTGGTATTCCTTTTCAAACGAGGTGCTCTTGATGCTTTTGGAATACTGCGCCGCCGACGAAAAAACGAAATCAATGAAATATCTCGAATCCACCGCCGAGGGCTGGGCGGCGGACGGCATAACAAGCGTAAAGGCTGCCGAAAAGGTCTTAAAAAAGAAGGAAAAGGAGCGCACAATGCTCAAAAAATGCGCCGCCATGTTTTCTCTTGAACGCGCGTTTTCCGACCGCGAGGCGGAATACATCGCAAATTGGACAAACACTTTCGGCATGAGCGAGGCGATGATCAAAGAGGCATACGCCCGCACAACGGTAAATACAGGCAAGCTCTCGTTTCCCTATATGAATAAAATCCTGGAATCGTGGCATAAAAGCGGCATAAAGACTATCGCCGCATTGAAGGAAGCCGAGGGCACGCGCGGCGGAAAGCCTGCAAAGCAGCAGTCAAATTACGATTTTGACGACATCGAGCGGCGCGAATTTGAACGCCGCATGAAGAAAAACGACGGGGAGGCTTAAAAATGCTCTATCAAAACGCCCTTGAGGTTATCGAAAAGCGCCGCCGCGCGCGCAGCGAAACTGTCGAAAGCCGCAAAAATGAGGTTTATACGAAAATCCCCCGCATTGCCGAAATCGAACGGCGTCTCAACGAAACGGGGATGCTGCTTCTATCCTCCGTCGCGGATGAAAAAATTTCGCCCGACGAAGCCGTTGCGAAAATTATGGCGGAAAACAGGGAATTGAATTCCCGCATAGCAGAGCTTTTGCGCGAAAACGGCTACCCCGAAAATTACCTTAATCCCCCGTTTGTTTGCGCCCGCTGCTCCGACACGGGCTACGACGAAAGCGGGAAATTGTGTTCGTGCCTTAAGCGCGAGCTGACCGACCGTGCGCTTTCCGATGCAAATCTCACAAAGCATATGGCGGGGCAGACTTTTGACAAATTCGACTTGTCGTATTACGACAACAGCGTCGTAAACAGCGTCGGGATAGGGGCGAGAGACAACGCGAAAAGCATTCTTTCCGTCACACGCTCATTTGCGGAAAATTTCGATTTTACGGATAAAAATCTTTTGTTTTACGGTCCGAGCGGCTTGGGGAAAACGTTTCTTTCCTCCGCGGTTGCCGCGTTTTTGATTGAGCGGGGGAAGGATGTGCTTTACATCAGCGCAAATTCGTTTTTCCCGATGTTGGAAAATATCCATTTCGGGCGCAAGGACGATAAAAGCTCTTATATAGCGGATAAATCGCTCGATTGTGAGCTTCTCGTTTTGGACGACCTTGGGGCGGAGTTTATAACTCAGTTTACCGCGTCCGAGCTTTTCCGCGTGATGAATATGCGCCTTTTATCGGGGAAAAAGATGATATTTTCGACAAATTTGACGCTTTCCGAGCTTGCGGCGAGCTATTCGGAGCGTATTGTTTCGCGCCTTATCGGCAGCTTTGAAACGCTTCAATTTTTCGGCGAAGATATACGAAAAAAGAAGAAATATGAAGAAAAATGACGATGGAATGACGATGAAATGACGATAAATGAAGAAAAAGGAGAGATTTTTGTGACATACCGTGAGCTTTTGGGAAAGCACATAGACGAGCTGGGGAAAATACTTATTGCGTTTGAGATGAACTCGCCCGCCGCGATAAGAATGCTGCGCGACGAAAAGAATGCTCTTGCATTAAAATACGACTTTGAGGGTTACGACGAGGGACGCGAATTTTACGAGCCCGCATGCTACAACGCCCTTGCGGTCATTCGCTCCGCTATGGAACAGGACAAAATAAATCCGCAGCTTACAGCCTATGTCAAAGAGGCAAAGGACGAGCTGAGCGAAATTTATAAATATCTTTCGCAAAATGATTTATAAGGAGGGCTTACCATGCTTATAGTTGCTGCCGCCGCTTTCATCGGCGCGCTTTTTGCAGCGTCCGCGCTTCGCAAAAAATTCGGGCCTCTCGCGCCGCTGTGCTGCTTTGTTCTCGCAACGCTTCTGTGCGAGATCTTTGTGTTCAATTTTGAAACGTTTCGCAGCATGGGCTATGATCATAATGTTTCATACACAGTCGCTCCTTCGGCAAATGTGACAAGCTCCGCTTCGGGCTACGTTTTTACATCATCTTCCGACTATCTCCAATTTTCGGACTTTGACGGCAAAGCTCAAAGCGTCTATCTTTTGACCGATTCTCCCTATACGGCGGTCAAGTTTTGGATTTCGGACGAGGGCTACCAAACACGCTACAGCGCGGGAACAACTTACATCTCGTCATATTCCCCGCAAAGCAGCTACATTCGTCTCAATACATCGGGCGATGCGACGTGCGTGAGAATTTATTTCTCAAATCTTGAAGAGGGCGACTCAATCACCGTTCAGGCGGCGGGCATAAACCGACAGCGCGGGCTTTACGTTTCGCCGTGGCGTATGCTCATCATGTTGGCGCTGTTTATATTTATCTATTACACCTTAATCGAGCGCGGTTTGTGGCACATTTCCTTTTCCGACAGCAAAAAGCAGCGCATTGCGTCAATTTCCGCAGCGTGCGTCACCGCAATTCTCTTTTTGACGATTGCGCTCTCAAATCCCAAATACGTCACGCCATCATGGTCGCACCATCAGCAGTATTATAAGCTGGCGCAGTCCTTTGCCGAGGGCAGGGTTGACATCGACGGCAGCGGCGCCGATATTTTGTCCGAAATGGAAAACCCCTACGACCGCAGCGCACGCAACGAAGCGTTTGAGGGCACGGGCAAATCCGCCCCGTGGGACACAGCGTATTATAACGGCAAATTCTATGTCTATTTCGGCGTGCTTCCCGTTATTTTGTTCTACCTTCCCTATTATCTCATGACGGGCGAGGCTTTCCCCAACTTTTTGGGCGTGGTATTCTTCGTGTGGCTTTTGATTGCCGCGGTATTTCTGCTGTATCGGCAGATTGTCAAGCGGTATTTCCCGCACACGCCGTTTCTTCTATATATATTGCTCTGCGAAGCGACGCTTTTTACCGGCGCGGTCTATATGGTCAAATCGCCCGATTTTTACACAAGTCCCATAGCGGGCGGCGTTGCATGCTGCACTATGGGGCTGTTCTTCTGGCTGCGAGCTTTGGATGGCGAAAAGCTCAAACGACCGTCGCTCTTTTTGGGCTCTCTCTTTAACGCGGCGGTTATTCTGCTGCGGCCTCAGCTTGTGCTGATTTCGTGCGCGGCGTTTGTTATCTTTTGGAACAGCGTATTCAAAGACCGCGAAATGCTTTCAATAAATTCGCGTCTTTCAAAGGAAAAATACCGCGGCTTGAAAAATACGCTTCTATTCTGTGCACCGTATGTTGTTATCGGCATTATTGCCATGTCTTACAACGCCGCGCGGTTTGATTCGCCGTTCAGCTTCGGCTCGGAATACAACCTCACTGTTGCCGACATGACGCGCCGCGGCTTTGAAATAACCCGCTGGAATTCGGGAGTTTTTGAATATCTTTTCCGTCCGCCGACGATAACCGGGATTTTCCCGTTCCTTTCGCGCTCGTCGGTTTCGAGCACATATATCGGATCAGGCTACAGCGAGAGCCTTTACGGCGGTCTTTTCATCGTATGTCCGCTTTTGTGGGGCTATTTGGTGACGTACCGCACGAAAAAGTCAAAAATGTTTCCGCTTTCGCTCTTTTTGGGCGCGGCGGCGCTTGTTATCTGCCTTTTGGACATTCAGGCGGGCGGCATACTTCCGCGTTATACGTCGGATTTTGCGACGTTTTTCGCCATCGGCGCGGTGTTGGTCATTCTCGCGTTCTACCGCCGTTCGCCCGAAATAACGCGCAAATTTGTCGCGGTGTCGTTTTTGCTCATTGCGGCATACTCGTTCTTCCTCATCTTTGTTGACGGACAGACGACGCTGCAAACGGCGAACCCCGCCCTTTTGGCGGCGGCATCGGATATTTTTGCACCGCTTTGTTAAAATTTGTCCCTGTAGGTATCGGGTAAACCCGCTGCCTACAGGGATTTTGTCATTTAACCGGTTCGCGGGAAAGTATGGAGGGAAAATTTAATGGGTGGTCGCGGTTTTTAATGCGGTGGTAGACTGCGGGCGGGGACGAGCCCCGCCCCTACTACCTAGTCTCAATTAAAACTTTAC
>JAJQCX010000207.1 GCA_021202495.1 Clostridia bacterium
CTGGGGTCGCGACTGCATTTGCCCGTCGGGACATGACAATTTCTGCGGTCACCGCTTCGGCGGACAGCACGGCGAGCTGCCCGAGGGGTATGATCACAAATACGTTTACAGCCACTTTGGGTATAATCTAAAGGTGACGGACATGCAGGCGGCGATAGGCTGCGAGCAGCTAAAGAAATTCCCGGGCTTTGTCGAGCGGCGCAAACATAATCACGCAAGGCTTTATAAAGCGTTGAAGTGCGTGGAGGATAAGCTTATATTGCCTGAAAAAGCGGAAAACAGCGACCCCTCTTGGTTCGGCTTTCTTATCAGCGTGAAGCCCGAGAGCGGACTTGACCGAAACGCCGTGACGCGCTATATTGAGGAGCATAACATTCAAACGCGGCTTTTATTCAGCGGCAATTTGATAAAGCACCCGTGCTTTGACGACATCAGAGGAAGTGACGCCTACCGCGTGTCCGGCGGACTGGAAAACACGGATTTTATAATGAACAACACTTTTTGGGTGGGAGTTTACCCCGGAATGACGGACGAAATGATTGATTACATGGCGAAAATAATTATCGAAGCGGTATCTTAAGGGAGGGCGGACGATGAAGCTGAGACTTGCGGATTATGTGGCGGATTTTCTCGTAAAAAAGGGCGTAACAGATGTGTTCAGCGTAGTCGGCGGCGGCGCGATGCACTTAAACGATGCTCTTGGACACAAGGAAGGTCTGCACGTAACCTACAATCACCATGAGCAGGCGTGCGCCATGGCGGCGGAGGCATACGCGAGGCTCGAAAACAAAATTGCCGCTGTGTGCGTGACGACGGGCCCCGGCGGAACGAACGCGCTGACGGGTGTTCTCGGCGGGTGGCTCGATTCGATACCTATGTTTATCATAAGCGGGCAGGTGCGCTACGACACGACCGCGAGATATACGATGCAGTTTACCGACGGTCTCCCGCTGCGGGCGGTGGGCGATCAGGAGTATGACATTGTAAAATCCGTTGAGCCTATGACAAAGTATGCTGTGATGGTTGAAGACCCGAAAAAGATAAGATACATTCTTGAAAAAGCTTGGCATTTGGCAGCGAGCGGAAGACCGGGTCCCGTTTGGGTTGACATTCCGGTCAATTTTCAGGGCGGATATATCGAGACGGACGAGCTTGAAGGCTATGACGCGGCGGAGGACGACGCACAATTGCCGCCTGCGGTTTCGGAGGAAGTTGTCGAGACCGTTTTGGATAAAATGCGCAAGGCAAAGAGACCGGTGTTTCACGCGGGGTACGGGATTAGGCTTTCGGGAGGATATGACGCATTTAGGCGCGCTGCCGAAAAGCTCAACATACCAATCGTGACATATTGGAACGCGGTCGATTTGATTGAGGACGAGCACCCGCTCTATTGCGGGCGTGCGGGGAACATGGGCGACCGCGCGGGCAACTGGGCGATACAAAACGCAGATTTAATCCTGGCGGTGGGAACGCGAATTTCGATAAGACAAGTGGGCTACAACTGGAAAACGTGGGCAAGATGTGCGGAGGTCATAATGGTTGACGTTGACAGCGCGGAGATGAAAAAGCACACTATTCACGTTGATATGCCGATTTGGGCTGACGCGAAGGACTTTTTGGAAAAGCTGGACGCAAAAGCGGAAAAACGGGTGTTTTCGGGTAACGAGTGGCTTGAAACGTGCCAAAGATGGAAGAGGGAATACCCCGTCGTTTTGCCCAAGCATTGGGAAAACGGCAGTGAGGGGGCGAACATCTACGCGTTTATCCGCTATTTGAGCGGTAAACTGCCGGAAAAAAGTTTGACCGCCGTTTCAAACGGGGCGTGCTGCGTCGTCGGAAATCAGGCATATGTGATACAAAAGGGCAGCCGTATGGCGAACAACAGCGCTGTTGCGAGCATGGGTTACGGACTGCCGGCGGCGATAGGTACATGCATAGCGGGCGGAAGGCGGACGACGATTTGCCTTGAGGGCGATGGCAGCATAATGATGAATTTGCAGGAATTGCAGACAATTTTGACAAACAAGCTGCCGATAAAGATTTTTTTGATAAACAACCGCGGCTATCATTCGATTAGGCTGACGCAGAATAATTTGTTTAAGGAGCACAGTAAGGTCGGAATAGGCGAAGAATCGGGGGATTTGTCGTTCCCGGATTATAAAAAGATAGCCGAGGCGTTCGGTTATGGTTATTGCTGTGCAAAAAATAACGATGAAATGAAAACGGCGGTTGACGCGGCATTGAAAGCGGAGGGCGCGGTATTTTGCGAAATATTTACCGATACCAAGCAAGCGTGGGAGCCCAAGAGCAGCACAAAGCGCTTGGAGGACGGCAGCTTGGTGAGCCCGCCGCTTGAGGATTTGGCGCCGTTTTTGCCGCGAGAGGAATTGGAGAAAAATATGTTTATTCCGCTTGCGGAAGAATAGAGCGGAAAAAGGGTAACGGTTCAGCAGCATCGCGGCTGAACCGTTACGAAAAAGGTCTTGAAAAAGGGCTCGTGATGTGCTATAGTTAAATTGTAAATGCTTTACGTGCGAAAGGCAGGGTGGCGGAGTGGACGTCTTTAACATAGAGCTTGCGGGGCTGACGATTGAAATAAGAAGCCGCTTTGAATATTGCAGGTGGTTCTCAAGGGATTATTTATCCGACAAAAAAGCCGAATTTTCGGTCTTTGTCTCGGACGAAAGGCTTGAAAAAATGCGGGAGCATTCTCCCGACATAAGAGACGAGTTTTTGGAAAGGGACGCGATATATTCCGCCATTGCGTCAAAGCTTCCTTATTACGGCAGGTTTGCGCTGCACGGAGCGTGTATTTCCCACAAGAACACGGCTTATTTGTTCACGGCTGCGAGCGGCACGGGAAAGTCGACGCACATCAGGCTGTGGAGAAGGTACGTCGGGGAGGACGTGGATATTTTAAACGGAGACAAGCCTATTTTTTGGGTGAGCGAGAATGATGGGAAGGTTTCGGTGCGGGCGTTCGGCACTCCGTGGTGCGGCAAAGAGGGTTGGAACAGAAGAAAGAGCGCCAATGTCGGCGCGATATGCTTTTTAAGACGCGGGGAGGAAAATAAAATTTCGTCCGTCGTGCCCGGGGACGCGATACCGCTAATGCTAAAGCAGATGTTTCATCCCTATGAGCCGGAATCGACGGCAATTATGCTGGAGCTTTTCGATAAAATGATAACGAATGTTCCGCTGTACGCGCTTGACTGCGACATTTCGGAAGATGCGGTAAAGTGCAGCTTTGAGGCATTGACGGGCGAAAAATACAAAAGGAGCGCCGTGCAGCCGACGGATGAAGAAATAAACAGGATTTGGAGGATGCGGACATGAGACTGAAGGAAGGATTTGTGCTGCGCCGTGTCGCGGAAAGCTATGTTGCGGTGGCAGCCGGAGAGGCGAGCCATGAATTTCAAGGAATGGTGAAGCTTAACGAAACGGCAAAGGTTATATGGGAAGGATTGGAGCGCGGCGAAACCGAGGAGAAAATCGTAGATAGGCTCGTGAAGGAAAGCGGCGCGGAAAGAGAGATCGTCGCATACGACGTGCGGGAAATGATAGACGAAATGGATGAGGCGGGACTTTTGACCGATTGAGGAGATTGGAATGGAACAGACGACAAAGCTTGAGGAATTGGAGAGAAGCGGATATATTGTCATCCCGATAAAGGGTGTCAGCATGAGACCGCTGCTTTACACAAATTCTTCTCATGTGCTGATTTGTAAGACTGACGGCGAATTGAAAAAAACGACGTTGTGCTCTATGTGAGAAGTGACGGCACGCAGGTTTTGCACAGGATAATCGACTTTGACAGGGATGTTTGCCTTATACGCGGCGACAATACCTTTGCGCTTGAGAGAGTACCGAAAGAAACGGTCAAGGGCGTCATGGTAAAGCTTTGGCGCGGAAAGCGGGAAATTTCCGTGGAAGACAGTTCATATAAAGCGTATGTGTCGTTTTGGAACGCGATATATCCGCTGCGGCTTTTTAAGCGCAAAGCAGTCGGAAAGACGAAAAGGATTATTTTGAGGATATGCGGACGATGAATTTGAATTGAGGGAGGAAAAGGCGGATGAATGGAAAAGGTTTGGTCATCAGAAATGTGATATTGATTGCGGTGTGCGTTTTGTTGGCAGCGCTGCTTGCGGGGATGATGTATCTTTCGGAGCAATCGGATAAAGAACGCAAAGAAGTTGCGGAAGAGCTGCAGGCGCAGGCAAAGCAGTACGAAAGAGAGATTGCCGAAATCAGAAGTAATTTGAGCCAAATGGAAAAGAGCATTACGTATAGCGGCGATATGGCTGAAGCAATGGTCGGCTTTGTGGTTTCAAAAGAGGCGGATCTTGACTATATCAAGACGGTTTCGGAGGAATTTGACTTTGAACCGGTTGTGATTGTGGACTGCACGGAGGGCTTAAGCGATGTGCGGGATTTACTTGACACGGCATGTGACGCGCGGTGGGAAATTATGCTGACGGCGTCAAGCTTTTCGGAAAATGTGAACTCCGATGTGGTTGAAATATTATCTTATATCAAAGATATCGGGGCGCGGAGTGCGGATGTGTTTTTGCTGAGAAACGATTCTTACACAAATAAAAACGTGCAGCTGCTCATTGACGACGGTTTTGTCGGATATACAAAGTATAATCAAAGTACTCCGATGGCGGGAGTGACAGATGAGGGATACGTTTATTTTGATTATTCTTATCTTCAATCCATGCAGACTTCTGTTTCGGACAGATTGTATTCGCTTTGCGCAAATAAGACGGCGCTGATAGTTGCTTTTGATATGGATGCCGTAAATTCGGGCTCCGTGACCGATGATTATGTCGCAGCGCTGTTGGAACGTCTCGGAGATTATGCGACGGAAGGGCAGTGCCGCATTGCGTCCGTTGAAGAAGTTGTCATAGAGCTGTCTTCGGCAAATAAAACGGAGGAAGAACGCCGAGCCGAATACGAGGAATATGCCGCGCAGCAGCAGGTACGCATAGACGAACTTGAGGAAATAGTAAGAGAAATATACAGCCAAATGGGATAACATTAAGTTACAGTTCAGCCATGAAAAGCGACGTCACACGCCGAAAAGAGCGCAGAGAAAACGCTTCGCGCTGTCTCTGCGGAGGGGGAGCGGGGGAGGAAATGTCCCCGTGTTCAGCCGCAAAGCGGCTGAACTGCTGCAACATTAAAACAGCGGCGCATGTGCGCCGCTCATTTTGTAAGAGGATTTGAGAAAGAGTGATTTGCCCGTATTCGGCAATGAAGCTGCCGAATATTTTACGGAATATAAAACCTCCTTTACAATTGTGTTACGTTTATTGACGTAAAACGAAAAAAACGTTATAATATCATATGTGGTATTATACGCTTTTTTGTTTTGAAAGGCGGGACATGATGAAGGCGTGGAAAAAACTTGCAGCGCTGATAATCGCGTTCGTTATGCTGCCGCTCTGCGTTTTTGCCGAAGAGGACAGCGGAGAAAAAATTAAGGTATACATATTCGGCGACAGGTGGGCAGCCTCGTGGCAGAGCGCGTTTGAGGATTTTTTGACGGATGACGCAGAGCTTATCTGCGCCGCAGAGGAAGGCTCTCTTTTGTCGGGGTTTGAGAAAAATCGCTATTACCGCGAAATCACGGCGGGCGACGTTGTCATTTTGTCCTACGGCGTGCTTGAAAAGGACTATAACGGGGACGGACTTGACACCTATAAAAAGAAGCTTGAAAGCGCTGTGGAATACATAACAAAGCTTGGCGCGAGCGTTGCGCTCGTTTCAATATGCAGCACGCCCGGCGTTTATGAGGCGAACGGCAGCTTTATGCAGACAAAAAATTTCTACACCGAGACGACGCGGGAATGGGCGGCGAAAAACGATATTATATATGTGGATTTGGCGCGCATTACAGCGGGAACGGTGAACGCCGTAGGCGTAAAAAACGAATCGCGCGTTTATGAAAGCGCGAAAACGCTCACAGAGTGGGGCGCGCGGCTGTGCGCCGAAAAAACGGCTGAGGCTCTGCAGGGAGATGAAAAATTAAAAGCATATATTAATATAGAAGAAAAGCTTGTTTACTATCCCGAAGAGGGTGAGGGCGGAAGGACGTTTGACCTTTTTGCGGAGGCGGCTGACGGAAAGGAATTTCGAGTTTACGTTAAAGACGGGAGCGGAGTTACTGTAAACGGCGAAAAGCTTGCGGACGGCGACAGCGAGGTAAATGTCGCGGCGGCGGACGGAAGAATCGATTTGAAATTTACTTCTGTCGAGGCGGTACAGGTATCGTTTGTCAAAATTTTTGACGCGGGCGGCGTTTCAACGGCGGATGAGCCGTATATAATTGAGCTTGAAAACGGGTGCTATGACATAACGGTGAAAAAGAGCGAGCCGCTTAAGGCGAGCGTTTTCGTAAATTCTCTTGTTGTGGCGGTCAATCTCGACATGCCGGGGACGGAGGATGTGACGGAGTGCTCCGAGGCGACGTTCAGAGGCTTTGAAATAACAACAGGCAAGGCGGAATTTACCGTGAGCGGGCTGACCGACAAGTTAAGCGAGGTTAAGATTTGCGACTCCGCGGTCATTTACGGCGACAAGCCGAGGATTTTCTTGGCGGGCGATTCGACCGTTTGCAATTATTACCCCACAAGCCGCAGCGGCGAGGAAGAGGACGGCACGGTTATGACGGGGTGGGGGATGTATTTATCGCAGCACACGAGCCTTGACGTTGCGAACTTTGCCGCGTCGGGCGAATGGGCGGCAAGCTGGAAGGAAAAATATTTCGAATCGGTCTTAAAAGAAGGCAAAAAGGGCGATTATTTTATTATACAATTCGGCATAAACGACCATGATTACTCGACAAAAGAGGAAATGACGGCGGCGCTGTCGCAGATGACGGACGAGGCGGTAAAGATAGGCATGATACCTATCGTCGTGAGCCCGCAGATTTCAGCCGGTTACGGCTGGGGCGAAACGGGGGACGTCGGCAAGAGCGACGGCGGAGCGTATGCCGAAATGTTTGAGGCGGTGCGCGACTTCGCGCAGAAAAAGGGCTGCTTCTTTGTCGACTTAACCGATATGTCGGCAGGCTGGTTTTCGGAAATGGGACGCGAGGCGGTTTATAAAAAATATCACCTGTGGGACTATGAAAATGACGAGCCGCTTGACATGATGCACCTTTCAAGCAAGGGCGCGAGGGCGATGTGTACGTTTTTTGTGACGGCGATTGAGGCGATAAAGACGGGCGGCAAAACCGATTTTTGGGGAAATGACCTCAATACGTTAACACTTTGGTAAAAATTTTGTGTAAAAAAAGCAATAAAACTATTTACACGGAGCAAATTTTGGTGTATTATATATAGTAGATATGTACTCATAATGTTTTTTGGGGGAAGTGTGATGAAAAAAGGAACTGCTGTCTCGCTGTTGGCGCTGATATTGTGTTTTTCTCTCTTGATGAACATGATGCCGGTTTTCGCCGACGAGGATTGCTCGAGGATTGAATTTTTGGAGCTCATATGCGAAAAGGCAAAGGTGAGCGAGGGTTTGTACGAGGGCGAGTTCGCCGACGTGAGCGAGAGCGACGATTGCGCTTCGCTTATCGCGGGCGCGCTTGATGCAAACGTATTGGACACAACCTTTGCGGACGACGAAGGAAATTTTAATCCCGACGAGCCTATAACAAAAGAGACTGCCGTGGCGATTGTCGTCAAGGCGCTGAACAAGATGAAAAACGATTTGTCGGTCGGAGTTGACTTGGAGTTTGAGGACAAGGACGAGATTGACGACAAATATCTCACATACATAGAGGTTGCGGCGGCAAACGACGTTATCGAAAACGAAGGCGTCTTTGAGCCGAAGAAAGAGCTGACTGTGACAGAGGCGGCGCAGATGGCGGAGGACATGGTGGAAGCTTACAAGAGCCTGCCGGTTGTTTCGGGCAGCGGAATAAGAAGAATACAGTTCCCGGTTATCGAGGACACGGACATAACCCCGCCGGACTTTTTGGAGGAAGGCTATCAGCTTGTCTTTGACGACGAGTTTGACGGAGACACGCTTGACACCACGAAGTGGAGCTATAATTATTCGTGGGGTCACTCTCATAACCACGCGGCGTGGTGCGTTGAGGAAAACGTTATAGTGTCCGACGGCGTTTTGACGCTGAAAGGCGAAAACGTGCAGCACCCGGATGCCGTGGGCAAGCAGGGAACGTTCAACAACAAGAAATACGATATTATTTATACGTCGGGCGCGATAAACACGCACCACAAGTATAACTTCACATACGGGTATTTTGAGGCAAGATTGAAGATGCCCAAGGGCAAGGGAATGTGGCCGGCATGGTGGATGCTCAAGGACGGCTGGCCGCCCGAGATAGACATGCTTGAAATTCTCTGCTCCAATCCGACGAAGCTGCACGTGAATTATCACTACGGTTCGTCGTGGGACAAGGAGCAAAGCCATGAGCAGGTGCTCGACTTGGGTTTCGATTCGACGGATGATTTCCATACATACGGCTTTGAATGGACGCCCGATTACATGAAATACTACGTTGACGGTGTGCAGGTCGGAAGCACCTACACAAATAAGAGCGCGATTGCGCAGTCGACGGGAATGTATATGATTTTAAATTTAGCCATTGACGGTTGGGACGGAACGCCCGATGAAACGACCGAATGGCCGGCGCTGTATCAGTGCGATTACGTGAGGGTGTGGCAGCTGAATGAATAACTTTAGTTCACAATTTTTAAGTTTATATATTAGCAATATGCTGAAAAAATTAGGAGGAGTGCCAAATGAATAAGGGTAGCAAGATTTTCAGGATAATTTGCCTTGCGGTATGCTTGGTATTTTGTCTTGCTTCACTGCCTGCTTTCGCCGAGGAAGCCGATGTAACAGATGAGGTTTTCGCGGGAGAAACAACGGGAAATGAAACAGAGGAACCGGCGACAGACGCTGTCGATGATGCGACACAAACGCCGGAGGAAGATGCTGAAGAGGAAGGCGAACGGGAAGTTCTCGATCTTTACGCGGCAACGCTGCGCGACAACGGCATTTATGTAACGCCGAGCGAGACCAACATCGCCGCTTTCACATATGACGGACTGCGCTATAAGGTTGAAGCCGGAGCAGCAAACGGAATCAGACTTGACGGTTTTGAGGATGATCCCTCGTTCTCGTCGGACGCGATTTCGGATTCTGCAAAATATGTTTTGCAGGCGACGGGCGAGGTAACGGTTGACGCGGCACACAGCGGATATTTCGGACTGTCGGTAGCATCCGGCACGGTTGTTTATCGTTCGCCTGTTGAGAGCGGTTCGATCTATGTGTTCTCCGCATGGATGAAGGTTCCGGCAAGCGGCACGATTGCGGATTCGGGACGCGCGTTCACGCTTATCGGCGACAGCGGAACCGAGTACGTTGTCGGCTACAATGAAATCGGCCGCGATGTTGACACAACAGAGGGCTGGCAGCAGGTGATTTTCACATTCAAGGCTCCCGAAGCGGGACTCTTTGAAATGAATTTCACATATAAGGGCAAGACAAATATGTCGATGGACGACCTTGAGCTTTACGAGGCGGAGCTTTTCTGGGATCCGCTTGAGATCACAAGCATTGAGGCGGTTGATTCGGAAGGCAACGAGTTCGATTATAAGACGGGCTTTTCGACGAGCGGAACCGTAACGCATACGACGACGTTCTACAACAGCGACGAGGATGATGTTTTCTATACCGCATATATCGTTCTTTTCAAGAACGACATCATGGTTGACTGCAAGATTGTGGAAGGCAACATGGCGCTTGTATTGGACGAGGATGTATGTGCTCTGACAATCGATATTCCTGACGACGATGATTTGTCTCAGTATTCATATATGGTTTATTTTGTGAGCGACACCGACGAGACGTTGTTTTACGGTGAAGTGCCCAGCAGAACGAACCCGTATGTAGTAAGCGGAAATTGAGAATTTAGCTGAGATGAATGGAGGAAAAGAAGATGAACGGCAGATTTATTAAAAGAACAATCTGTGCATCGCTCGGCGCTTTGATGATGCTTCAGGGCGCGGCAACGGCGGCGGAGGTTTCGTCCGAAGTTACCGTATTCGAGAGACCGCAGGTTACGAGTATCGAGTGTGCGCAGGTAGGCAAAAACTATGTTTATGTAACGCTTGAAACGACAAACGCGGATAACGATGAGCCGATAATCGTTTATTTGAGAGACGAAGCGGATAATTTGAAGACGCTCGCTTACGGCAATGTTAGCGGCGACGCGGCTGAGATTAAATTGGGCGTGCCGGACGATGTTAATACGGGCACATACTATGTATACGCGGCGCTCAATCTTGCGGGCGAGCTCGCGGCGGGCGAAGTGTTCTACGTAGGCGTGGGCGACGTTGACGGATTTATCGACACAATTAACCTGACCGATACGGATGCCGATACGGTTGAGGATAAATTGGATGAGTATTACGAGGCTCTTTCGGTTGTGCAGTACACGGCTGATTCAAACGGCAACAAGGTGACGCTTTCGGGCGACAACTACGAAGCGTTCACAACCGGTCAGAAGGCTGAGTTCGCGTCGCAGATTGCAAGCGGCGTAAGCGGCAAGTATGAGGACACAAAGGGCAGCTTTACGGCTGAAAATGCCGAGAGCTTTATAAAGGAGTCGTACCTTTTGGCAATCTATAACGCCGAGGACAGCACCGACAGCGAAATCGCGACGGCGCTTTACACCTTCGGCGTAGCAACAGCAGAGCTTGAGAACACAACGATGGTTGCGACGATAGCGAAGACGATGTCATCCGAAGTTACAAGCTCGGAAGAGCTCACCGAGACTGTTACGAAGGCGGTTGCGGTTGAAACGGTAAACGAGGGCTATTGGGCAAATCTCGTATCTGTTGTAAAGGCTAACAACGATGTCTTCGGCGTTGACGAGGATGAAATCGCCGAACTTGAAGACAGCAAGACAATGAGAAACAAATTCTGCACGGCGTTCAAGGGAACATATTTGAGCGTTGAAGCGGTTGTTGAGGCTTGGGATTCGGCATACGCTACGGCGTTGAAGTCAACTTCGAGCAGCGGCGGCTCGGGCGGCGGTTCGTCGAGCGGCAGCTCGTCTTCGTCCTCGTCGTCAAGTTCGGGAACGGTGACGACATACGGTGAAGGCGTTTACATTGCGGACAACACCGACATGACCGGTACAAAGAAAGTTATAACGGACTACTACAGCGACGTAAATACGACCTCCTACAGCTGGGCGTCGGATGCAATCCTTGCATTGACAAACGCAGGCATAGTTTCGGGCTACGGCGACGGTACGTTCGGACCCGAAAAGTCCTTGACAAGAGCCGAATTCATGAAGATGCTCGTAAACGCGTGCGGACTTGCGGATGTTACGGCAACGTGCTCGTTTACGGATGTTGAGGCAGGTTCATGGTATTATGTTTATATAGCAAGCGCCGAAAAGCTCGGCTTGGCAACAGGCTACGGCGACGGAACATTCGGCGTAAATGACCCGATCACAAGAGAAGATATGCTTACTCTCATTTACAGAGCGGCGCAGACCAAGGGAATATCGCTGAAGTCGCTTACCACACAGACGCTTACGTTTGAGGATAAGAGCGACATTTCGGACTATGCGGTTGAGGCGGTAAAGGCGCTTTACTACGCGGGTGTGTATCTTGACACATCGAATCCCTACGGAACGACAAAGCTTGAACCCAAGAGCAAGGCGACACGCGCATACGCGGCGATGATTCTCTACTCGGTTTATAAGCTGAAGTAATTGAGTGATTTAAATATATCTTAAAGGACGAGAGGGTTGCATTATGAAAAGAAAATGTTTGAGCTTTATGCTTGTGCTCGCGATGATATGTTCTCTTATCGTAGCGCCGCAGACGGCTGTTACGGCTGCGACCTACTATGATACCGATGGGCTTGACTGCGAGCTTGCGGTAGATGTGTTGGCGGCATTGGGAATTATGTCGGGCTATTCCGACGGTTCCTTCCTGCCCTACAACACGGTTACACGTGCGGAAATGGCGCAGATTGCGCTTAAGCTGGCGGGTGTTTCGGATTATCCCTTGACAGCGTCGGACGAGGCTGAACAGTTTGCGGATATGTACGGTTACGACGGTTGGGCGAGCGGCGTTGTTGCAATCGCCGCAGCGCTCGGCATTGCAAAGGGCGACGATGACGGAAACTTCAATCCCGACGACCCGGCAACATATGACGACGCGGTGCAGATGGTTGTGTGCGCGCTCGGCTATGAGTTCCAAGCTCTCGGTCGCGGCGGTGAGCTGAGCGACTATGTGTATGTCGGAAGAAGACTTGGCATAACAAAGAAGCTTTCGACCTCCAGCGGACAGAATATCACAAGAGCCGACGTTGCAAAGCTTGTTTACGCGGCATTGACGGTTGACCTTGTGCAGAAGGTTTCGTATTCCTCTGACGGTACGATTGCAAAAATGGAAAGCGTTGAGGGCGAAAACGCACTCAATACATACTTCGACGTAAACGAGGTTGACGGTATCGTTACCGAGACCGAATACGCGGCGACAGACGGCGAAACAACACTTGATGAAGACGAAGTAATGATAAACAACGAGGTATTTGACGTAGGAGCTACGAATATTTCGGATTATCTCGGCTATTACGTTGAGGCATATGCTCTCGACGGCGACGAGTCGGGCGACAACAGAATTATTATCGCGTTTTCGGTTGAAAGCGTGAAGAACAACACTCTGACAATCGATGCCGAGGATATTGATTCGGTTACGTCTGTTTCGAGCGGATACCAGTATTCTTATTGGACAAATAAGAGCACCGATACAAAGACAAAGACTGCGAAGACGTCCTCGACGCCCCGTGTGCTTTACAACGGCAAGTCGACAAACGACGTAACGCTCGATCTTCTTCAGCCCGATTACGGCAGCGTTGTGCTGATTGACAACAACGGCGACGACAAGTACGACATCATAGACGTTTGGGAATATGAACTTGTATATGTATTCTCCGCGTCGACGACTACGGGCAGCGTTTCCAACTATTATGACATGACGACGACGTATAAGTTCGACCCGGACGATGACGATTATCATGTTACGTTCCTCAATTCAAACGGAACGTCGGCGTCGCTCAGCGACATCGACCAATACAGCATACTTTATGTTTATGAGTCCGATGACGGCGAGGAAAAGAAGGTTATCATTTCCAACGCAAGCGTTACCGGTTCGGTTTCGCAGATTGACGACGGCGACAAGTACGTTATAAACGGCGTCGAGTATGAGATTTCGCCTGCGGCTGAGAGCAGAGTTGATTTGTCGGTTTCCGACACAGGTACATTCTACCTTGACCCGGACGGCAGAATTGCGGCGTTTGACGGCGTTTCGACGATAAGACAGAATGTCGGAATGTTCATCGCGATTAACGACGGCGGTCTTTCGCGCGGCGTTCAGGTTAAGCTGCTCACACAAAACAACGGCGTTCAGATTTACAATTTGGCAGGTTCGGTTACGGTTAACGGCGTAAGTATGTCGGACGACGAATTTTATGAAAATGCGTATACGGATGTACTTTTCGGCACGAGAACGGGCGACAGCTATTTGAACGCGGCGGGCTTGACAAGACCCGATCCCTCAAGAGCGGGCTTCCTCTACAAGCTCAATTCAAAGGATGAAATTTATGATGTTGTTGTTGTCGGCGACGGCGACGGCGACGGATATTTGCAGAGAAGACAGATAGGTACAAGCAGTTACTTGTACTACAATTCGAGCAGACACGCGCTTCACTACAGCCAGGAATATCTCCAGGATTCCAACGGAAACTATTACGGCGTAAGAACGTATGTTCAGGATTCGACGGTGGTATTCAACGACGACGAGTCGAGCTCGAATACGGACGACAACGATTCGTATTGGGTAACTCAGATGGGTTCGTATTATAACAACTACGAGTTCAGGAACAGCACTTACGACTTTATCTATGCTTATTACTACAGCGCCGACGGTTCTGAGGTTGATATGCAGACGACAATCTGTAACTTCCTTGTAATGACCGACTGGTACGACAATTCCGATTCGGGCGATAACGACTCGAGCAGAAACGGCGCGGGCGTTGAATACGGCGCAAATCCGGCTCCGATATTCATCTATAAGATAAGCGACGCTTATGACAGCTCGAAGAGTGATGAAACATACAGAGTTTATTATTTCGAGGGCACAAACCTCAAGAACGCGCTTATCAGACCGCAGTACGCGGAGGTAAACCGCGCACAGTTTGATGATGATGAATGGGGCAAGAACGGATTCCCCGTCCGAATGGCTTGGGACGGCTCGTATATTGAGGATATTAAGCCATATTACAGTGACCCGCACACGTCGTTTGCCGATATGACTGATACGTATTACAATGAGACGACGGGCGAATATGTGATGAAGTGGGCGCCGTTCTTCCAGAACACGGGTCGTTACTGGACGACAGACAGCTCATCGTGGAACTATATGAGATATTATCTCGGTATGGTTACGAGCGTTGATGATGTTGCGGGCAACAAGCTGTTCACGGTGACATATTCGACGAGCGCATCTCCGTCCTCGACAAGCGATATAGGCATCAGACAAAACGAGCGTCTTGAAGGAACGATTTACAGAGTAAATTACGACCGTGAAGGTAAGATTTCGTCAATCTCCTCCGGTTCGACGAGCGATGTAATGCCGGGACAGCTGGTACTCTTCAGACTTCGTCAGGATTCGGGCGACAGTACGCGTTACTGGACTTCGTATACATACTCGATTATCGAGATTTACATTTTGGCTGACGACGCGAACGAGCTTGATTACCTGAACAGCGACGATTTGGAAACATATCCGCTGGGTAACTTTGTAAGCCTTTCGATGCAGGCTGTAATGGGCTAATCTTAGTTAAAAAATAAATGTTACAAATGCCGCAGGCTGTGTCTGCGGCATTTGACATAGGGAAAGCAAGCGTGCCGCTTGAGGCATTTTCGCGAGGCAGTGCGGCAGGAAATTTCACATAGTGGTCGCGGCTTATAGATGGATGGCAAGACTGTGGACGGAGCAAGCGTGCCGCTTGAGGCATTTTCGCGAGGCAGTGCGGCAGGGGAGGATTACATTTCATGGGTGAACTTTAACGAGAAAGGAAATGATAGAATGACTAAGGATGAGGCTGTGGAGCTGCTTGAAGAATATAACAAGGGTGAATTTCATTTGAAGCACGCGCACATTGTGGGCGACGTAATGCGGTATTTTGCGCAAAAGCTCGGCTACGGTGACGAGGCGGATTTTTGGGAGATTGTCGGGCTGCTGCACGATTTGGATTTTGAAATGTACCCCGAGGAGCACTGTGTAAAAAGTCAGGAAATTATGCGCGAAAGAGGTTTGGACGAAAGGCTTGTGAGAGCCACGGCAAGCCACGGATGGGGCATAACGGTTGACATAAAGCCGGAGCATGAGATGGAAAAGGTACTGTATGCGACGGACGAATTAACCGGGCTTATCGGCGCGGCGGCGATAATGCGCCCGTCAAAGAGCGTCGCCGATTTGGAGGTCAAATCGGTGAAGAAAAAATTTAAGGATAAAAAATTCGCCGCGGGGTGCTCAAGGGATGTAATCCTGCGCGGCGCGGAAATGCTCGGTTGGGATTTGGACAAATTGATTGAGGAAACAATCCTCGCCATGCGTGAGAGCGACAATGTGGAATAACCGGACGCAAAAAAGACCGCTTCGATAAATGAAGCGGTCTTTTTGCGTCTAAGCTGTTTTTAGAAATCAACCTCTGTGT
>JAJQCX010000013.1:0-10100 GCA_021202495.1 Clostridia bacterium
GTATAAAGCGTCGGGCGGCGCAATGAAAAACCATTACCCAAAGCAACTTAGGAAAAAATTTTGAAAGGATGAATTATTATGAACATTTGGCACGACATTTCCAAGGAGCGCATTAAAAAGGACGATTTTATTGCCGTTATAGAAATTTCAAAGGGCGGCAAAAACAAGTACGAGCTCGACAAGGAAACGGGTATGCTCGCGCTTGACCGCGTTCTCTACACCTCGACGCATTATCCCGCAAACTACGGCTTCATTCCCCGCACCTATGCCGGCGACAAAGACCCTCTCGACGTCCTCGTCCTCTGCCAGGAGCAGATAAATAATCTCGTTCTCGTCCGCTGCTACCCCATCGGCGTTATCAAGATGATTGACGGCGGAGAGGTCGACGAAAAAATAATTGCCCTTCCCTTCAAGGATCCGACATATTCCGTCTATCACGATCTTCACGACCTGCCGGAGCATGTTTATAAGGAAATCACCCACTTCTTTGAGGTATATAAATTTCTCGAAGATAAGGAAACCGCAGTCAAAGAGGTTTTAGGCCGCGACGAAGCGGAAAAAGTAATAGAAACCGCATTAAAGGAATACGAAAAGCATTTCCCTAACAATAAATAAATTCCAAATAAAAAAGAACGCCGCGCGGCGTTCTTTTTTATTTGGTCAATATTTCAATCGCTTTTAAATATTTTTCCCGTCTTTTAAAATCCGCGTCCGTAGGATTGTCAAGACGCGTCATGTCACTGTTGTGTTTCAAATCCGCAAGCTTGACCTTTTTTGCGATTGTATTTGGTTTGATTTTTTTGACATATTCAAAATAGTCCACGTCATCCTCATGCGTCAAAAGCGCCACAGCATCCGTCACTTCACTCGGAAATCCGGCGTCCGAAAGCTCTTCAATCGTAGTTTCCGTGTCCTCAACAACGTCGTGCAGGAGCGCGGCGCACGTTGAAAATTCGTCGTCCATTTGTTCTGACAAATGAAACGGATGATATACATAAGGCATACCGCACTTGTCGGTTTGCTCTTTATGTGCATTAAACGAAATCAAAAGAGCTTTTTTTGTAAGTTTAGTATAAATCACTTTTCACGCCTCCTATTCCGCACGCTTGCATCTTACGACAAAACGGCTTTCACCGCCTGCGGTGCAGGTGAATAGCGTCAAGTCAAACGTGCCTATATCGGTCAGTCGGTCGAGCTCCGTTTTGTACAGCTTTTCGGTTTTCTCGACAACATATGTGTAAGTCACGCCGTTCACATCGCAAAATTCAATCTCATCGCCGATTGAAACATTTTTCAGCGGCGTAAAGTGCGACTTATAATTATGCCCCAATATTATCAAATCGTTGCCTTTGACGCTGCCGCTGTAGCGGCACGGCGCAATCTTGAGCGCATCATAGCTCCAATTTTCCAACACAGGCAGCTCTATCCCGACCGAAGGAACGCGAATTACGCCCACAACCTCTCTGCCGTAAATTCTTCTTTGTGGCAATGTGCCGCTTTCGGATTCGTAAGGGACATTATCCGTCTTAAGCTGCGCTTCAAATTCTTCCAAAAGAATCCTGGCATTTTCACCCGCCTCCTTGTCGCGCGCCTCATAGACGGAGTAAAGCGCCGCCGCCGCAAGCGCGGCGGCAATGCCAAGCACAATTAAAATTATACCTATCCGTTTTTTCATCGTTTTTCACGCCCTGTAATGATTAACAATAATCCCGTCAAAACCAGCACAGCTCCCGCAATGCACAGAACATAGCACATTAAAATGTTGTCACCTGTCTGCGGAATTATCGGTTCGGTCGTTGTATATTCGCCCCATGTCACATCCTCGGAAGGATCTTCTGTCTCACGTTCCGGCGGCATAGGCGTCGGTATGGTACCCTCTTCGCCGGTGTCGTCCTCATTCGGCGAATCGGTCGACGTGTCGTTATCGCCGCCGTCATGGTTAGTCGACGATTCGGTTGATGAGTGTTCATTACCTCCGCCACCTTCACGCTCCGTTGAAGGCTCGGTCGATTCGTTGCCGCCTTCTGTCGACGGTTCGGTCGATTCATTGCCGCCACTATCTCCTTCTGTTGACGGTTCGGTTGAGGACTCAGTCGGATCTCCGCCGCCGCTCGTTGAAGGCTCGGTCGGTGTTTCACCGCTGCCGCCTCCTCCGCCGCTCTTCTTTTTGTTTGTCACAACAATGCCAACAGACGCATTTCCGCTGTAGCTCACAGAGTAGCCCGTCGGTCTTATTTCTTTTACTGTGTAAGTATTTGTCATTGGAAGGTTCGTGAACGTATATGTCCATCCGTTTTCCTCGCTCAAAACAGCCGTTTGTACAACCTCGCCGTTTTCGATAAGCTGCACTGTCACATAAGTCGGACGGTTTTTACCGTTATCGTCCCACTGCTTTGTAACAGTGACATGTCCGTATTCCTCGGTTTCGGTCGGTACTTCCGTCGGTTCTTCCTTAGGCTCGGTCGGCTCATCCCCCGGGTTTGTGGGTTTTTCGGTCGGAGCGTCACTCGACTCATCGGTCGGTTCTTCTTTACGATATGTATTTGTAATCACATATCCCGTCTCCGCATCGCCGCTGTAGGACGGAGTATACGGCTCAACGTCCTCCTCCTTAACGGTGTATTCGCTTCCCTCGGGCAGATTTGTAAAAGTATATTTCCAGCCGTTCGACTCACGGAGCCACACTCTCTTATATGCAATTCCGTCACGGTAAAGCGTCACCACAACGCTGGAGGGGCGCAGATTTGCGCTGTTTGAGTCGTCGTCCCAAATCTTTGTCACGGAAACGCTGTAATCGCTGCCTCCGCCGCCTCCGCCCGAATCTTCCATTAACTTGGGCGTCGATTCCACGTCATATACAAACACTCCGTCCTCATACATCGGCATAAATACGAGATACGGGTCAAATGTCACACTCTCTCCGCTGTTTCCGAAAACAAGATAAATTCCGTCTTCAAGCGAAGCGAAAACGCTTTTACCGTTGCTTCCCGTTTTGATTGTCGTGTAGGATATTTTATTTGCGGCAATGTATTCATATAGCGCTTCCGCTTCCTCTGCGGTTTCGGTATCCGTCCTCTGCGGCAAATTAAATCCCGCGTCCGTGAAATTATCGGTAAAGACAAAGCTTCCCTCCGCATCGGCTGCCGCTATTTGGCACAAATTTATGCTTATCCCCGAAAAAGTCTTTTGCGCCTCATTTTTAATTGTAACGACAATCCTGCCGTCACCCTGAGCTGTTATAATCAGGCACGGCAAAATCAAGCAAAGCGCCAACGACAGCGCCATGATTATTTTTAACGTCCTTTTCATTGATAAAACTCCTTCCGCATCATATCTTTTTATATCCGGATTTTATTTTCCAAATCGCCAAAGCGATGATAACAAGCAATATAAGCGCAATCGGCATGATGTAAATTAGCTTTATGCCGTCATTTTCAGACGCTGCTTCCGAAGAATTTTCCTCTTCAATCAATTCCTCATCCGTCACTCTTGTTCCGCGCACCAAGAGACGATGCGAATTTATACCGTAAGGCGTACACGTCACAAGCGTCACACAATCCTCACCGGAACGGATTGTGAGCTTTTCAACCTCATCCGGCAGCACAACCGAAATGTCATCCACCGAATATGTCAGAACCTCACCCAAAACATGAATTGTAAAAATGTCGCCTATTTCGAGTTTGTCGAGATTGCGGAACAGCTTTGCGCCCGGAAACCCGCGGTGTCCCGCAAGGACACTGTGCGTATTTATCCCGCCAATCGGGAACGACGTGCCCTCCATGTGCCCAATGCCCTTCTTTAAAACCTCGTCGTCCGTTGTGTGATAAATCACGAGCGAAACGTCAATCTTCGGTATTTCAATGTAGCCGATAACTCCGTTGGAATACATGTTGAGAATATTCTCATAATCCAATTCCTCAACGTTCTCGCCGCTCGCAAGACTGCTATTGTAAAGCTGCGCCTCTTCAATGAGTTTTTCATGCTCGCCCGATGAAATCTCAACCGTTTTTTCCTCATATTCCTTTATCAGGCTATGGTTTAAACTTTCATTAAATAAATTGCTCACCGTCGGATAGAGAAAAATGCCCAGTCCGACGATAAAAACAAGGGCAATAATTATACCCGGTAATCTTTTTTTCACGCTATCCGTGTCCTCCCGTCAATGCCTTTTCCGAAAAAAGAGCCGACCGCAATTTTACGGTCATCTCCTTTTTTGGAAAAGATATTGCCGCAAGCCGCAGTTTCCTGCGGCTTGCGAATATCCTTATTTCTTTATTCTGCTGTGGAAATAGTTACCTCAATCGGTTCCTCAACGGGAATCATCGATTCAACCGACTTCCAAACGTAAGCCGTATAGCTTGCCGCGCCTTCGACGTCTTCTATCGCAACCTCAAGCTCAATGTCCGCGCCTTCCGCGCTTACAGCCTTGATAAGCTCGCCCGATGCATTGAAGTATGCCACAACAACAGCTGCGCTTTCCTCATCATAAGATGTGTAAACCGCCTTGCCGTCTTCAATGACAAAGCTTGTCAGCTTCGGCACTGCAGTAAGAATTGTTATCGTCGGAACATAATCCGTCAGTTCGGAATCATAAATGATATATTCGTTGCTGGTTGTTGTGAAGAGTGCAAAATCATATACACCGTTTTCCGCCACAAAGTCTGTCACGTCAAACGTTACATATTCACTTGCGCTGTCAACGCTTCCGTCAGCAATCGATTCGTCCGGCAAATCAAATCCCGAAACATTGCCTCTTGACCATCCGTCGGCAAGCGCCGCACCCGAATAAATTGCGGGTCCTGTTACACTCGGCGAATTGCCCGATGTATCACCGGAAGTATTTACATGAACCGTAACAACCGCGCTTACAATACTATCAGCGTCCGCGTCAACATCAAAGCCCATAACACCGGCTCTCTTATACCAACGATTATCAACCATAAGACGTGCGGGGTAATCATCGCCCGATTCACTTGCCATGCCTGTTGTGCCGCTGTCGTTTCTCAGCGAATCGCCGCGCGTTGCGTAGTATGTTGTTTGCGTAACATATGCTTCCACGTATATAACATCAACCGTAGCATCGGTGCCGTCGGTAACGGTTCCGAGGTTGGTTATTTCACTTACAACATAATATTTTTCGTCAATTTCAATTAACTTATCGTAAGGAATGTTGCTCGTCGAAATCTCAACACCTGTCAGAATCGAAACCTCGTCGCTGTCAAGAAGTGTATTTCCGCTGACGTCAACATAGTTAACCTTTACGGTCGTCTCCTGCTCCGCCGCGTTTATTTCCTGTTCGGAAAGTGCGCGGCTGTAGATTGACATTTCATCAATATAACCTGTGAAGAATTCGCCCGAACCCCAGTTCGCCTTGCCGACCTGGAAAATACCGTCATCACCAACAATGTCGGAAAGCTTGTAGTCACTTGCAAGCGTCGTTGCCGTGCCGTCAACATAGAGCGTTGTCTGATCTTCCTCAATAACGAGCGCATACTTCTTCCAAACGTTTGTCTCCGTTGCAGCCGAAAGCGCTGTCGGACGAGCGCCGCTGTTGTTGTAACGCTCAACAGTCAAGCTCGTTCCGCTGTGAAGCATACCTATATAATTCTCATACTGATAGCTCTGTGCACTTGTGTCGGGAGCCATGTATACAGACCACGATGTACCTGTGTTTGTCACCTTTGCATAGAACGTGATTGTCATTTCTTCAAGTCCCGCAAGCAGGCTGTTGCCGTCGTTATCCGTAATCGTGAGATAATTTGCACCTGTTCCGTCAAGATAGAGCGAGCTTCCGCGCTTTGCGTCGCTTGACAAAACGTTCGTTCCATTGGACGTTGCCTTTGCGTAATCTGCCGTAAAGCCGGTTTCCTCATCATCAAATGTGAATGTTCCGAGCAATCCGTCAAATTCCTCATCACCGGCTCTGTAGTAAAGCATGATAACGTTATCGGAAATCTTCTCCGCAACGGTTATCGAATCAGTAGAAGTGGGTACGAAAGTATATACAGAAGAGCCGTAGATAATGCTCGACTTCGCTGCGTCAGATCCGTCAAACGTGCTGCCTATTTCCGCCTCATATGTCACAGAAGCTGCTATCTCATTATCCGACAAATCAACGAACTTAACAGTTACAAGACCTGACTTCTTATAGACCGCCGTTATCGTGTTTTCTCCTCTCTGTACCTTTGCCGAAAGCACGCTGCTTGCATCGTCAAGCACATAATAGCATCCGTCATATTCAATGCTCTCCGGCGCGTCATAGATATAAACCGTACCTTCGTCCGCGTCCTCCGTCACCGGATCCGCAATTTCATTGCTTTCGCTATCAACAAAGCTTATATTTACAACTGCGTAATCGGTTTCGTCCTTTATTTCCTCAACCTCAACCAAGCTGAAGTTTGACCAATATATCTGCCCTGCCGTCGTCCACGCGCCGAATGAAAGCATCAAATGCGTCGCGCCTTCGGGAACAGTGAATATAAATTCCTTCTTATTCATTCCCGCGCTGTAAAGGTCGTCGGAACGCGATATGCTGCCGCCCACCTGCGTATTGCCGGCTTCAGCCGACCACGAGTTCATGCCGCCGTATGTGTTGTAATTATAATACGAAAGTCCGGTGAAGCTGCCGTAAACCGGTCCTCCGCTCGTCAATACTGCCGCCGACATCATGCCGTTCGCCGTCGTTGCCGAGCCGGTGTTATATGCGTTATACGACAGATAATACTGCTTGCCCGCTTCAACCTCAACAAATCTTCTCAATGTGGAAGCCGCGCTGCCGCCTGCAGATTCCTTATTTGTTGCCGCGTATCCGCTGTCGCCGGAATATGTTGCGTTGTCGGATACTGTCCAGTCAACGGTTGCACCTGTCGCAGCGTCTGTCCAATCGGTCATTCCGTCGGAGAAATCGCCGTTCGAGATAAGGTTTGTATCGTCAACAATCGTATATTCCTTGCCGCTTACGCTTACATCACCCGTACCCGCCACACTTGTGCTCTTTACTGCGTAAATATAGCTGCCCTCTGTTGTGAAATCAATAACTTCGCCGTTCAGCGTAACAGTTTCAACACCCAAATCTCTTATCTTTATCGCGTCGCTCGTATCGGTCGACGCAACAAGTGAATCGCCCTCAATGTTGAGCGTCGTGCCGTCAAGCGTCAATGTTATTGCCGAAATGTTTGTCGGGCTTTCAATAGCGCTAATGCTGCCCAGCGAATAGGTACCGATAAGGGATGTGCCGTCTACAAGCGCCATGGTCATTGTCCCGTCATCGTTCTGAGCATAATACGCCATCTTTGCGTCTGTCGTAAAGTCAACAGTCAAAGTGATTATACTGTTATACGGAATCTTAACATTCGGAATTGTTCCGTCGGATTCATCGGTGTTCTTTACGTAATAGTAACCGGTGTTTCCGTTAATTGTTATCGCAAGCGCCGCCTTGGAATTGTCATCCTCAGCCAAATCGGTAACAGAAACCTCCGCGCTCTCGTTTGCCTTTACGGGATAGAGCACCGTGTCAAACTTAACGTCCTCGCCCGTCTTGGAATACGAAGCATATTTCGACGATGCCACAAGACCGTAATCCGCACTGTGGTAGCCGTCACGTATAACAGCGCTGTCGCTGCCCGCATTCGCAACGATTATGTTCGCCTCGTTATAGAAGTTCGTCGTCGCCGTGTTGCCGTCCATCTCTACATTCGAGGAGGGCATAAAGTGCCAGTTCTGTCTGTATTCCTGAGAGGAATCCGAACCGTCAACATAATCTGTAACTATGCTGTAGCCTTCCGCCAAGTAAAGCACGTTTCTCGTGTGATCAACACCCGAATAGCCGTTCTGCGTCGTCGTCGCAAATCCCAGTGTGGAATTTGTCGTGCTGTACTCAAATTCGTTTGCTGCGGATGAATGTGTGCCCATGCTCACACCCACAGCTTCAATCGTGTTGTGCGCGCTCGCATAGCGAAGCTGTGTATAAAGCGAGCTTCCGCTGTAGCCGTATCGTCCGCTGTCAACCAAAAGCGGCTTGCCGTAAGCATACATTATAACCTGGTTTGAATCGGGATGATAATGTCCGTCGCTGGGGTTGTTGTTAAACTGAACGTAAACCGTCTCGTCGGGATCCCAGCTATTGCGGAAGAGAGCCGTGTTTACATCCTCATATATGCTCGAATAATATTCAGCGCCCTCGTCCGATCCCGAAACAAATGCGTTCAATATAGAATCGTTGCCGTAGAATTCAGCCAAGTCTTCAAAAACAGCCATCTGATCGCGGTAGTTTGAGTCGCCGATATTTGAATCGTAACCGTCGGGGTAGATAACCTCCGCGGCATATCTTGCCGCATATCTCAGCTTTTCCTTAAAGCTCTGCGTCATCGGATGTCCGTTCTGCTCGGCAATTCTCGCGCAGTCGCCGAAGAGCTGTGCGCACCAAACCGCGTAGGAGGGACCCGCCTCGGTGAAGCTCATGTCGTCGTTATAGAGAAGATCCATCGTATACTCAACGTTGTATTCAACCTTGTCTCTCCACGTCGAATATGTAGAAAATTCAGGAAGATATTCAACAGCCTTAAAGAAGCCCGCGTTCGCAACAATTCTCCAGTTGCTCCACCAAACGCTGCCGTTTGTTATGTCAAGCCCCGAAAGGTAGTTGCAGTCGCCCCAAATAAAGCTCAAAATGTTGCAGAATTTATCGGGATTTTCCGTCACTGCTGGCGTGTCGACAAGCGCGTCTAAAATGTCAACCCAGCGGTTAAGTCTCTCGCCGGTTTCAAGCGTTCTGTTATATCCGTACGATACCTGATTTGCAAACGCATCCATCAGACTTATCAGCTTTTCGCCGAACACGCTGCCGTCGGGATAGAGCGGATGCTCCTCTGCATAGCCTTCAGGATCTTCCAAATACGAAAGATATTCATATGCCATTGCTCTGCCGTACCAGAAACGAGCCGTAACATTCAGATATTCGCCGTCAGCTCCCGAAGGCGACTGCCATGTCGGATTTTCAGCGCTCTGATACGAATAAATATTGCCGTTTATGCCGTCCCATGTAAGAGTATCTTCAGACCATGTTGTGTCACCCACGCTGATAACGTGAACGTCAAGGCTCTCCAATGTGCAGTCGCTCGCAAGCTTTGCGTAAAGCTTCATTGTAGCCTTTGTCACGGTTTGATTCGCGGCTTCCGTAAGCGGGAAGTTTATGTACGCTCTTCTCGTCTGAGCTCCAAACGGAGACGAATCCGAATCGCTCTGCTCCTTAACCTCAAGCACTTCCGCGTCGCCGTATGTCGTTGTTGTATTGCCGGAATGAATATATGTGTCGTTGTCGGGTAAAATGGTATATGTGTTGCCTTCCGCCGTTTCAATAACGAGCACAGGCTCATAGCCCGCGTATTCCTTCGACGCTACATATACGGGAAACGCCTGCTTTTGTCTCTCAAAAAGCATAACCGAAATCGCCTGATTGGAAAGCTCCGCGCTGACCTTTTCCGTCAAATCGATTTCATATTGCGTGTAGTCCATGCTTGTAACCGTAAAACGGTTGAGCCACACGTCAAATTCGTAAGGACCGGTCAAAATGTTGTCAAGCGGAAGCACCGCCATGCCGTAATTTTCATCCGCCTCCGTAATTTCAAAGGCGGAAACCGTGCCCTCGTTTTTCCTCTCAATGAAATAGTTTACCAGTTCCGTTTTCGCAGTGTCGTAATCTCCAGCGTCAACCGCAGCCTTAACAGCCGCAAGTCCCGGATAGGAAGAATAATCGAACTTTGCAAAAAACGTCGCATCAGACATGCTTGCCGCGCTCGCCGTAAATGGAATTGTCCCAACTGCGGCAACGAGCATTGCAAGCGACAGAATAATGCTGACTACCTTTTTCATGTTCTCACTCCTTAATAAAAAATTCATATAATCATTATAGCAAATAAACATTTAAAATGCAAGTATTTCTTTAACCCCATCAATAAAATGTTCCCCAAAAACGCAAAACGGCGCGCCCGCATTTGGACAAACGCCGTTTTTTAATATTTATACCGATTTTTCCACCGCCGCACAAAGCGGAATCATGCTTGTCAGGCTCTCCCATGCGAAAACCTTAACCTTGTCCGCAT
>JAJQCX010000013.1:10110-15721 GCA_021202495.1 Clostridia bacterium
GTTCTTAACCGCGGCAAATCCCACCGTTTCGCCGTCCGCAAAGCCGACAGCCAACACCACGCCGTCCTCAATGCCGCTGCTTTCAACGCTCACGGTGATATATTCCCCGCTTTTTTCGAGCGTCACCGAGGAAATCTGCGGTTCAACTTCTTCATTGTCATTTTCGCCGTAGATTTCCCAATATTCTCTCGCGTAGCCTCCGCGCACCGACGCAACGTAAGCCGTGTTCGCGGGGATTTCATAATTATAGCACCAATAGTACCCCGCGTTATACGCTCCGTCGGACGTGTTGTCGACGGAATTTAAATAATTCCAAACCTCAGCATAACTGCTCACCAACTCATAATACAAAAAGTGAAGCTGCCCTTCAAGTGTCGTCCAGTCGTAGCCGTTGTTGTTGCAGTAATTTTTAAGATTTGTCCATCTTGAATTGTGCCATTGACAAATTCCGTAGCTTGTGCCACTGTCGCCCAACGCGTTCGGGTTAAAGCTCGATTCCGCGCGAATATTAGCCAAAACTCCGCACGCAGCCGCGGCATTAAGCCCCATTTCATCAATCAAAAAGTCGTAAACAATTTGTTCGTTACTTTCCGATAAAAGCTCTTCAAAATCCTCGTCCGTATTATCTTCGACAAATATAACCTCCCCGTTTCCGACGTCGATGTATTCAACATCCCTTCTCAAAACAGAGGCAAAAAAGTCGTCGTCAACCATGAAAATATTAGCTATGTAATATTCCTCAAAAATCCGCCCGTCCTCCGTCACGTCGTTTTTGTAAAGCCTCCCTTCGGTCAAATAATAAACGTCGCCCAAATATGTCTCGCTTTTTATATCATCCTCCGCCGCAAACGACTGCGACGGCATCGGCATCACCGCCGCGCACAAAAGCGCCGCCGCCAAGCTCTTAATCTTTTTCATCGTTTATAAATCCTTTCATAGTATTTGCAAGCCCGCAAACCTATGATACCATATTCATTTTCTCTCGGCAACGCTTAATTATTTCATATTTAAGCACTTTTTAGGCAAAAATCAACCCCGAACGTCAACCGTTCGGGGCTAAAATCATATATTTTCAAGCGCCTCATTGAGCAGCTTATTTATAAGCTGCGGATTTGCCTTTCCTCGGCTTGCCTTCATGCACTGACCGACCAAAAATCCCACGGCGTTCTTCTTGCCGTTTTTGTAGTCGTTCACGCTCTTTTCGTTCTGCGCAAGCACCGACATTATCAAATCCTTTATCGCGCCCTCGTCGCTTATCTGCACCATGCCCTTTTCTTTGACAATTTCCTCAGGCGTTTTACCCTCTTCGTCGAACATAAAGCGCAAAACCTTTTTTGCGATAGAGCCGGATATTGTTCCCTTGTCAATCAGCGCAATCAAATCCGCCAAATCCTTGCCGGTAAACGGAATATCCTCCGGCAGAATTTCCTCGTCGTTCATAATCTTTGACATGTCGCTCATTATCCAGTTTGACGCCGCCTTGGGCTGTGCACCCGCGTCAACCGCGCTGTCAAAGAACGCGGCGAGCGCCTTTGACGCCGTGATAAATTCCGCGTCATATTCCGGCAAGGCAAAATCCTTTACATACCTTGCTTTCTTCGCCTCCGGCAACTCCGGCAGCGTTTTTCTTATTCTTTCAACCCAAGCCTCGTCAATCACAATCGGCATCAAATCGGGATCGGGGAAATAGCGATAGTCCTGCGCATCCTCCTTGGTGCGCATAACCGTGCTGTGCCCCTTTTCATCGTCCCAGCGCCGCGTTTCCTGCGTCACGGTGCCGCCCGATAAAATCAGATCTATCTGTCTCTTTTTCTCATATTCCATGCTCCGCACCGCCGCCGAGAACGAATTGACGTTCTTCATTTCGCAGCGCGTTCCGTACTCCTTCTGCCCCACGGGGCGCACCGAAAGATTTACGTCGCAGCGAAGCGAACCCTCCTGCATTTTGCAGTCGGAAACCTCAATGTACATCAAAATATTTTTCAGCGTTTCGAGGAACACTCTCGCCTCTTCGCTCGATCTGATGTCCGGCTCGGTGACAATTTCAATCAGCGGCACGCCGCAGCGGTTGTAGTCAACCTTTGTGCCCGAAGCGAACGCGTCATGTACCAGCTTTCCCGCGTCCTCCTCAATGTGAATGCGAGTAATTCCGACTCTCCGCTCGTGCCCGTCCGCGACAATGTCTATATATCCGTCGTGGCTTATCGGCAAATCGTACTGCGAAATCTGATACGCCTTGGGAAGGTCGGGATAAAAATAATTCTTTCTATCCTGCTTTCCGTAGGGCGTGATGCTGCAGTTTGTCGCAAGTCCCGCCTTTATGCAAAAATCAACCACTTTTTTGTTCAACACCGGCAGCACTCCCGGCATACCCGTGCAAATCGGGCAGCAATGGGTGTTTTCCTCCCCGCCGAATTGGGTCGAGCAGCCGCAGAACGCCTTTGACTTTGTCGCAAGCTCCGCGTGAACCTCAAGACCGATGACAGTTTCAAATTCCATCAATGCTCACTCCTCTCAAAGCACAGGCTTCATGTTTTTAAACGCGCTGTTTTGTTCAAATGTATATGCCGCCCGCAAAAGCGTCGTCTCGCCGAACGGCTTTCCGATAAGCTGCATACCTATCGGCATGTTGTTTGCGTCCTTGCCGCACGGTAGAGCCAGCCCCGGCAGCCCCGCAATGTTGACCGAAACAGTGCACACATCCGCCGCATACATCTGCATCGGATCGGTTATCTTTTCGCCAATCTTCCAAGCCGCAGTAGGCGCGGTCGGCGTCAAAAGCACGTCAAACGTTTCAAACGCGCTGTCAAAGTCGTTCTTTATCAGTGTTCTCACCTGCTGCGCCTTTTTGTAATAAGCGTCGTAATATCCGCTCGAAAGCGCGTATGTTCCGAGCATAATTCTTCTCTTGACCTCTTCGCCGAAGCCCTCGGAGCGCGTCTTTGTGTACAAATCAATCAAATCGTCGAATTTTTCCGTTCTGTAGCCGTATTTAATGCCGTCGTAGCGCGCAAGATTGCTGCTTGCCTCAGCGGAGGAAATGATGTAATACGCAGGCAGCGCATACTTCATCTTTGAAAGCGAGCACTCCTCAACAAAAGCGCCCATCTCTTCAAACTTTTTCGCCGCCGCAAGCACCGCCGTCTTTACCTCGTCCGACGCCGCTTCAAAATATTCCTTCGGAAGACCTATTTTGAGCCCTTTTACATCGTTTTTGAGCGCGCTCTTATAGTCGGGATATTCCACGTCAAGGCTTGTTGAATCCATTTCGTCATGCCCCGTTATCACGTTCAGCATAGCCGCGCAGTCCTCAACGTCCTTGCTCAGCGTGCCTATCTGGTCGAGCGACGACGCGAACGCCACCAACCCGAAGCGCGAAACAAGTCCGTATGTCGGCTTCATGCCCACAACGCCGCAGAACGACGCCGGCTGACGGATTGAGCCGCCCGTGTCGCTGCCGAGCGCAATAAACGCCTCGTCCGCACTGACAACAGCCGCGCTTCCGCCCGACGAGCCGCCGGGAACGCGCGTAACGTCATGCGGATTGCCCGTCTTCTTAAAATAGCTGTGCTCCGTAGTTGACCCCATCGCAAATTCGTCCATATTTGCCTTGCCCAAAAATACCGGCTTTTCAGCCTTCAGTTTCTTAACAACCGTCGCATCGTAGGGCGAAACAAAATTGTAAAGCATTTTGCTCGCGCATGTCGTCAAAACGCCCTCGGTGCAAATGTTGTCCTTTATCGCCATCGGTATTCCCGTAAAGTCGCTGCCCTCGCCCGCCGCGATTGCCGCATCCGCCTTTTCCGCGTCCTTTAACGCCTCGTCGCGCAGCACTGTTATGTAGCCGCCTACTTTATCTTCAACCGCGTCGATTCTGCCAAGCGCCGCTTTTGTCAGCTCAACGCTCGAAACCTTTTTTTCCTTCAAAAACGCCGCCGCCTCATGCGCCGTAAGATTATAAAGCTCCATTATCATTCACCCTCCTTATTCCACAACCTTTGGTACAATGTAGCAGCCGTCCTCCTGCATGGGAGCGTTCATCAAAAGCTTTTCGCGGTCAAACGACTCTTTCGTTTCATCCTCGCGCAAAACATTCTGCACCGCCACCGCATGCGCCGAAGGGTTGACCCCCTCCGTGTCCAGCGAATTTAACGTATCGGCAAATTCAATAATGTCGCCCAAATCCTTCTGCATAGCATGAAGCTCGTCCTCAGTGAGATGAAGCCGCGCCAGCTTTGCCACGTGTTCCACATCCGAAATCGAAATCTGCATTGTCTCACCATTCCTTCGCATAAATTACAGCTATTATATACCACATTCAAAAATTATTCAATACATTTTTGAAAATTCAACCCACTCGTGCCTTTAATTTAAAAATCACTGTTGCATTTTTCCGCGCAATATGCTAATATTAACCTGCGACGTAAGTTAATATGCAATTCCAAAGTGTGTACGTTTTTACTATTCGGTAAAAACGTATGCTCTATTCAGTATACATTTTGGATATTGCCATATTACTGACTTGCGTCGCAGCAATGGGAGCAGCGTTTTTCAATGCGTTCGCTCTCATGCGGGCGCATTTTTTATTGTCAGATAAAAAAACGGAAATGAGTTTATGGATTGAAAAATGCGCCGTGCCATAATGTGCTTGTAATCAAAAAACTATGCGAAAGGAGAACAGTATCAACAAATTACAACCAAAAAATTTGAGGAGGATTTTTAATTATGAAAAAATTCAAAGGCTTTATTTCCCTGCTTCTTGCGCTCGTTATGCTTTCCGCGCTCACCCCTTCCGCGGCTCTCGGCGCATCGGCGACAAGCGGAACATCCAGTGACGGTCTCTCGTGGAAGATCAGCAACGGCACCTTAACAATCAGCGGCACAGGCGCCATGACGGATTACGGCATAAATGATAATTCCTATCCGTGGTGGAGTCAACGCAAAGAGATTACCAAGGTTGTCGTAAAGGACGGAGTAACTCACATCGGTTTTGGTGCGTTTCACTATTGCAGAATGACCGAGGTCGTTTTGGCTGACAGCGTAACCAGCATTGGAGCCTATGCGTTTTGGGACTGCCCCAATCTCGAAAGCGTAGACACAGGCGGAGCGGCAACCATTGAAGAGCTCGCCTTCAGTGAGTGCGAAAATTTGGAAAGCGTCACCCTTTCAAAAGATCTGCGTTCCATCGGACATGCCGCATTTTCCCAATGTAAATCACTTGAGAGAATAGACGTTCCGGCGAAGACAAGGGTGATTGATTCATCGGCGTTTAAGGATTGTACATCGCTGACGACAATTACGCTCCCTTTAAGCATCACCGAAATAGGCAGATGGGCATTTTATAAACGTGATTCCTTGAGCGACGTATATTACGCCGGCAGCAAGAGCGACAGAAAGAAAATCTCGATAAATGCTGACAACAATTATAATGCCGCTCTTGAGGACGCCGAATGGCACTACAATTCCTCAAAAGCCGCGCAGCCTGAGGAAAGCGACCCCACCGCTCAATATTATACCGTTTCCTTTGACGCATGCGGCGTAACCACTGTCGCATCGCAGAGTGTTGAGGAATATGACCTGGCGAGCGAACCCAATGCGGACATGACGCGCA
>JAJQCX010000106.1:0-8218 GCA_021202495.1 Clostridia bacterium
TGGGGAAAAGCGGAGCTTGTCCCCGTGTTCAGCCGCGAAGCGGCTGAACTGTTACCGACCGTAAGGAGAATAAGCAATTTAATGTCAAAACGCGGTTGACAGAGCAAAGGTTAAATGTTATAATAACAATGAAAGTCTATGTTTATATTGATAAAAGGCTATAAAAAGATGTAAATAACAAATAAAAATGAATAAAACAAATAAAACAAATAAAGATGGTGAATATGCAAGGATTTGTTGATACACATTCGCACATTTTGTTTTCCACGGACGACGGGGCAAGGGATATTGAGGAATCGATGGAAATGCTCCGCGCAGAGCGTAACGAGGGCGCGGACGCGGTTTTTTTGACCCCGCATTTTTATGAGGGTGAGAAAAACAGCACGCATATTGCCGAGCGTTTTGAAAAATTAAAGCTGCGGGCGGCAACGGAGGTTCCCGAGCTCAAGCTTTATTTGGGCAATGAAATTTTGTGCCTGTACGACGCGGTGGGCGCGGTTCTGAAAAACGAGGCGCGTACATACGGCACAACAAAATATGTTTTGATTGAGTTTGTGCCGCAGGCGCCGTTTGACACTGTGAAGGGACACATCGAAGCGTTTTTGCGCGAGGGCTATGTGCCCGTCGTCGCGCATTGCGAGAGATATGACAATGTGTTTAAAACACAGGGCGGCGAAAGGCTGCGCGAAATTGTGCAAATGGGCGCGCTTATCCAGATTAATTGCGACACATTTGTCAACGCGGGTTTTTTTGAGGGGAGGTACCTCAAAAAAATATTGCGCGAGGGCTTGGTGTTCGCCGTCGGAACCGATGCGCATAACAATTCCTCGCGTGCGCCGAGGATGAAAAAGGCATACGATTGGGTTGTAAAAAACGCCGGACGCGGGATTGCGGATAAAATCTTCCGCGAAAACGCGAGGGCTTTGATAAATAATTCATAATAAAAAAATTGCCGCGTTTTGCGGCTTGGAGGAAGATGTATGACCGAAAATGTGACCAGCCAAAAAAGAAAAACACAAACCAACAGCGGGGAAATCGTGATAGATTTGCAGGCGCTTTTGGGCGAACTCTTGAGAGCCGCGCCGATTATCATTGCGATTGCGCTCGTGGGAGCCATTTTGGGATTTGTCTATTCAAAATTTTTTGTGACGCCGATGTATAGGGCTTCAACGTCGGTTTACGTAATCGGACGTGCGTCGGACACGCTTAACACGTCCGATTTGCAGACGGGTTTGCAGCTGACCGAGGACTATGCGCAGATAATCAAGAGCAACACCGTGTGCGAGAGAGTTTTGGAAGAGCTTGGGATAGACAGCATTACGCCCCCTCAGCTTGCGAGCATGATTTCCGTTTCCAAGGCGGGAGACGATACGCGTATGCTTGTCATCTCCGTTTCGTCGTCAAGCCCGTCGTTTTGTCAAACGGTTGCAAACGAACTGAGGGTTGTGGCGTCGGATTATATAGTTGAGGTTATGGACTTGCCGAGCGTCAACACGGTCGACGAGGCAAAGCTTCCGACAACGCCCTATACGCCCAATACAAGCAGAAATGTTATGATGGGCTTTTTGGCGGGCTTTGTCATTGCGGCGGGCATAGTTGTGCTGCGATATATGTTAAACGACTCTCTGATGACGGAGGAGGACGTTAAAAACAGACTTGATCTCAGCGTATTGGGCACGGTGCCGCTGCAGGAGGATGAGAACGGCGAGGGCAGAGAAAAGAAATCAACGTTCAAAAAATATGTCAACAGATTAGGCTATTCGGTAAAACGCCGAACAAGAAAACATTGAAAGGGGGGGGGGGGGGAGTGGTGGCTATGACAGAAGTTAAATCAATGATACTTGACAAATATTCAAACCGCGAAGCGTATAAATCCATCCGCACAAATTTGGAATTTTGCGGCGACGACGTTAAAGTAATTGAATTTACAAGCTGCGTTTTGCACGAAGGAAAAAGCACTGTTTCGCTGAATATTGCCGCATCGTTTGCCGACATGGGCAAAAAGGTGCTGATGGTTGACGCGGATTTGAGAAAGAGCCTTTTTGCGTCAAAGCTTACAATAAGCCGCGATGTGCCGGGTCTTGTGCATTATCTTTCGGGCAGAGCAAAGATGGAAGAGGTTGTGCTCGATACCGATGTGCCGAATTTAAAATTTATATATGCGGGAGCGACGCCGCCCAATCCGACCGAGCTTTTGGCGGGAAAGAGGTTTAAGGAGTTTATCGACCTTGCGAAGGCGCAGTTTGATTATGTCATAATCGACACTCCGCCGCTCGGAATGGTTATCGACGCCGCCGTTATTTCGCCCATGTGCGACGGAGTCGTGATTGTTATTGCGGCAAACGACGTCAGCTACAAATACGCTCTTGAAATAAAGGATCAGCTCGTGCGCGCAAACTGCCGCATTTTGGGCGTTGTCCTCAATAAGGCTGACGTTTCCAAGACCGGATATTATTCCAAGTATTACGGCAAGAAGTACGGCAAAAAATACGGCTACGGTTATGGCCACGGCTACGGCTATTACGGGCATCCGCAGGAAGACGGCGAGGATCAAAAGGGAGAAAAGAAAGCAAAAAAATAGAATAAAAAAGCCGCGTGCTTTGCCCCGCGGCTTTTTTTAAAAAAGAAAAGGAACGGCGGAGGAAAATGAAACGAGCAATAGTCACGGGGGCAAGCGGAATGTTGGGCTCAAACCTCATTCGTCGTCTGACGGAAAACGAGGTTGAGGTTGCGGCGTTGGTGCGCCCCAAAACAAAAAAACTGAAAAACATACCGAATAATGATTTGGTTAAGATATACGAATGCGACGCGGGCGAAATGAGCGCATTTGAGCCGCAAGGCAAATTTGACGCGGTGTTCAACTTTGCGTGGATGGGAACGATGGGCAAGGAGCGAAGCAACCGAGCGCTGCAGGAAAAAAACGTGAAAAACACAATGAGCGCGCTTTACATGGCGGAGAGAGCCGGCGCAAAGGTCTTTGTAACCTGCGGCTCTCAAGCCGAATACGGCACGGCGAATGTGAAGCTCAAGGAGGACACTCCCTTAAATCCCGAGAACGAATACGCCGTCGCAAAGGCTCTTTCTTCAATGCTTGTGCGCGAGCGGTGCGAAAAAACGGGCATTGCGCACGTTCATGCGCGGGTTGTGAGCGTGTACGGCTTGGGCGATAACCCCGGCACAATGGTCGAAACCGCAGTGCGCCAAATGCTCGCAAACGAGGAAACGCAGTTTACAACCGGCGAGCAAAGGTGGGATTATTTAAACGCGCGCGACGCGGCAAGGGCGTTTTACCTCATGGCGGAAGAACAAAAGACAAAGACATACGTTGTGGGCTCCGGCGAGTGCCGCCCGCTTGCCGAATATATAAAAATTATCGCGGAGGAGACGGGCTACGAAAAGGAGATAGGCTTCGGAAAAATAAAGCCCTCACCCGGCACGCCCCGCTTTCTCTGCGCGGGCATAACCGAACTCAAAAAACTGGGCTTTGAGCCTAAAATAGAATTTCGAGAGGGAATAAGGGAAATAATAGAGGCGAAGATGAAAGCCTGACAGGAAGGATAGGTGGTTCCGATGAACATGAAATTTTTGCGTAAGCTGCCGATACCGGCGGAAGTAAAAAAGCAGTTTCCCATTTCGGAAAAAACGGCTGAGATAAGAAGAAAGAGAAACGAAGAAATAAACGCGGTTTTTACGGGCGAGAGCGACAAATTCGCGCTCATAATCGGCCCCTGCAGCGCCGACCGTGAGGACGCGGTGATGGATTATATTTACCGCTTGGCGAAACTGCAGGAAGAAGTAAAGGATAAAATATTGATAATCCCGCGCATTTACACCAATAAGCCGCGCACGACCGGCGAGGGGTATAAGGGCATGGCGTCGCAGCCCGACCCGCTCAAAAAACCCGATTTGTACGAGGGGCTGCTTTCGATAAGAAGGCTCCACACGAGAGCCGTTGAGGAAACCGGCTTCACCTGTGCGGACGAAATGCTCTATCCCGAAAATTACAGATATTTGTCCGATGTTTTGGGCTATATCGCAGTCGGCGCGAGAAGCGTTGAAAACCAGCAGCACAGGCTTGTCTCATCGGGCTCCGATTTGCCCATAGGCATGAAAAACCCTACGGGCGGAGATTTTTCGGTAATGCTCAACTCAATCGTCGCGGCGCAGAAGGGGCACATGTTCCTCTATCGCGGCTGGGAGGTCGAAACCGAGGGAAACCCGCTCGCGCACGCGATACTGCGCGGATATGTCAATAAGCACGGTTCGACGATACCCAATTATCACTATGAGGATCTCGCGACGCTATATGAAATGTATCAAAAGAAGAATTTGGCGAACATGGGCGTTATCATCGACACGAACCATTCAAATTCGGGCAAAAAATATTTAGAGCAGATAAGAATTGCCAAGGAGGTTGTACACACTAAAAATCACAACCCCGATATGGCAAAATTCATCAAGGGTTTAATGATTGAAAGCTATATAGAGGACGGCAGCCAAAAGGCGGAGGAAGGCATTTACGGAAAATCCATCACCGACCCGTGCTTGGGCTGGGAAAAGTCGGAGAGGCTTGTGCTCGACATAGCGGACAGCATATAAAAAAAGAAGGAAAGGAAAAAAATTATGAACTTTAAAAAACTTATCGCGGGAGCGCTTTCGGCGGCAATGTGCTGCGCGGCGATCCCCGGCGGAGCGGCACAGGCTGCGGAGACGTCCGATCTTCCGCAATACGACGACGTTATCGCGACGATTGAGCTTGTGGACGATTACTGGATAACAACACACCGCAGCGAGGTCGGCTCGTCCTTTTGGGAGAGAGCGGCGTACAACACAGGCAACATCGAAGCCTACTGCCTGACCGGAATTGAGGATTATAGGGAATATTCCGAAAAGTGGGCTGAGACGAACCTTTGGATGGGCAACAGAAACACCGGCAACAAGGAAAATTGGACATGGGGCTACACGGGCGACGTCAACTCAACCGGCGCTCTTTTCGGCGACTGGCAGATTTGCTTCCAGACGTTCTGCGATTTGTATACCTTTGACACCGAAAAGGACGAGAGCAAAATCGCCCGCGCGCGTGAGGTAATGGAATATGAAATGAGCAAGGACGAAAACGCCTTTTGGTGGTGGGCTGACGGTCTTTACATGGTTATGCCCGTCATGGTGAAGCTCCACAACATCACAGGCAACGAGCTCTATCTTGATAAATTATACGAATATTTCAAATACGCAAAGGAGCTCATGTATGACGGCGAGGGCGGCATTGAAGGACGCGATTTGAGCGAATCGGAAAATCTGTTCTACCGCGACGGCAGCTATGTAAACAGCGTTGTAAACGGCGTTAAAAACTTTTGGGCGCGCGGCGATGGCTGGGTATTCGCAGGACTTGCCAAGGTTTTGCAGGACACTCCCGACAACTGGGAGCACAGAGATTACTTCCTGAAGACCTATCTTGAAATGGCGGAAGCGATAAAGAATTGTCAGAAGTTTGACAGTGAGGGCAGAGGCTTTTGGACGCAGTCGATGCTGGCTCACGACTACAGCGTGGCGGATTACAACACCGAAGGCTATGAAACGAGCGGCACGGCGTTCTTTACATACGGAATGCTTTGGGGCATCAATTCCGGCACGCTCGACGAGGAAACGTACATTGACACAGCTCTCGCGGGCTGGAAGTACTTGACCGAAGTCGCAATCCAAGAGAACGGCAAGGTCGGCTATGTTCAGTGGGTCGGCGGCGAAGCGACAAAGGCGGCGACTTATGAAAACACGCAGGATTTCGCGGTAGGCGCAACGCTTTTGGCGGCGTGCGAAATGGCGCGCTACGTCGGAGGCATGCAGGGTTATTTCTATCCCTATTTGCAGAGAAGAACCGTCAACACCGTTTCGCTCAAGATTGACAGCCCTTATACTTACAGTTCAAGCGTTTTGAGCCTGATTGACGAGAGCAACGAGAGCGTCGTTCCGGTTATCAAAAACGACAGAACGCTCGTTCCCGTGCGCGTGATTGCCGAAGCGTTCGGCGCGGACGTCGCTTGGGACGAAGCGAGCGCGACAGTGACGATAACAAAGGACGACGACGTTATAACCCTCACGATTGGCTCCGACACAATGAGTGTCAACGGCGAGGAAACGACGCTTGACGCGGCGGCGGAAATAATCGAGGACAGAACTTTTGTGCCGCTTCGAGCGATTGCCGAAGCGCTGGGCAAGATTGTTTACTACAGCGACGAGGAAAAGGTAATCGTTATAGGCTACAAGGAAAACGTGTTCTATGACTGCGAGGAAAACATGTTAAAGATGCTTTCCGAAATGCTTGAAACGGGCGAATACCCCGAGGAAAACCCGAATTACAAGGATTTGCTCGGCGAAGGTCCGATGCGCGATGAGAGCCTCATTCAGGCGGTTTCGGCAACGGCGACGTGCGAGCCGGAGAGCTTTAACGCAATCTCCATGGCAATCGACGGCGACCTTGAAACGCGCTGGGCGGGCAATCAGGAAGCTGACTTGATCGTTGACTTCGGCGAAGTGCAGTACATGGAGAAGATAGGCATTTCCTTCTGGAAGGAAACGACGAGAACGACCGATTTTGATCTCTACGTTTCCGAGGACGGCGAAAATTATACGCAGATTTTCGCAGGCTCGAGCATATTGGGCGAAAGGTTCAATATTATAGACGTATATTCCAACGTGCGCTACGTTAAGCTTCACGGCTACAAAAACAGCGAGAACGAATGGGTAAACGTCATGGAGCTTGTGGGCTACGGCGAAGGCTGCGAGGTTGAAACGAATCTTTATTGGAATTAAAATTAACGGCGGCGGACGCGGGGGAGACCTTCCGTCAGCCGCCGTTAATGCCCCTATCGGCTGATTTAAGCCGATGCGTGGGAGGGAAACGGTGTGGTTTTAGCGGAGGAAGATTTATGAGTTTTTTCAAGAGACTTGCGGCGGTATTTATTTGTGCGGCTATGGCGGCGGCAGCTTTGCCGGCTTTTGCCGCAGGCGGAGCGGAGACGACGTTTGAAACGCGGGTTACTTCCGATGCTCAAACGGATAACGACGAGCTCTTTGCGTCGTATGTCAATCAAATTTTTTACGGAGCGACCGGTTTCACGCTCTTCGGAAATTACGGCGAAAGCCTTTTCAGCGGCACCGATTTGGAAATATATAACGAGATGAAGTCTCAAATACAGAGTATTGCCGCAGGCGAAAGCAATTCAACGGTGGTCACGGTATCAAATATAAACTGGACGTATGAAGAGCTGGGCTTGACATCTCCCGCGGACGGCAATGCGGTGGCTGAGGCAATTTACACAAAGCTGAATCTTGTTATAGACTGCCTTTTCGTTGATTGCCCCTATGACTTTTATTGGTGCAATAAGAGCGAAGAGGGAATAAGCCTTTACATGCTGCGCTATGAAACGTATGCGCTCATAAGCATTGAGGTTACATATTATGCCGCGGAAGACTATAAAGACGGAAGCGACACAAGCGTAAACCCCGAAAAGGTGACGACGGCAAAAAAAGCGGCGGAAAACGCGCTTGAAATTGTGGCGGAAAATGAGGGTAAGACCGACAGAGAAAAGCTTGCGGCATACCGCGAGGCGATTTGCTCTTTGGTTGAGTATGACAAAGATTCGGCAAACGGCATTGTCGACGGAACCGTAGCCTACGGCGACCCGTGGCAGATGATTTACGTTTTCGACGGCGACGAGGACACAAATGTTGTTTGCGAGGGATATTCAAAGGCGTTTCAATATCTTTGCGACATGAGCGAATTTGACAGCGCCACGTGCTATATCGTGACCGGCACGGTGGACGGCGGCAGCCACATGTGGAACGTTGTGACGCTTGACGGAGTGAATTATTTTTGCGACGTCACAAATTCCGATGTGCTGAGCACGGATTTGTTCTTCGATGCATCCGAGGTCGCCTCAAGCTCGTCTTTGGGCTATACGGTGAAAATACGGAGCCTCACGGCGAAATATTTATATGACGATGCAACCCTGTCGCTCTACAGTTCCGACATTTTGACGCTCGGAACAAGAGTTCAAGGCGTAACCTTGAGCGAATCGGATATTACTCTTGGCGAGGGCGATGAGATGGCTCTTGAAGCGTCGTTCGAGCCCGAGAACGCGACCAACCAAAATGTAACATGGTGCAGCAGCGACGAGAGCGTCGCGACGGTTGAAGACGGCGTTGTTACGGCAATTTC
>JAJQCX010000106.1:8318-15693 GCA_021202495.1 Clostridia bacterium
GCAGCAGCGACGAGAGCGTCGCGACGGTTGAAGACGGCGTTGTTACGGCAATTTCCGCGGGCAATGCCGTAATAGAGGCTAAGACGCTTGACGGCGGATATACCGCCTCGTGTACGGTTGAGGTAACCGCAGTAATACCGGTTGAATCGGTAGAACTTAACAAATCGTCTCTTTCGTTGACAGTCGGCGAAAGCGCAGCGCTTGAAGCTTCCGTTTTGCCCGAGGACGCGACGAATAAAACGGTTGAATGGCACAGCAGCAACGAGAGCGTCGCTGCGGTTGAAGACGGCGTTGTTACGGCAATTTCTTCGGGTGAAGCCGTGATAACGGCAAGCGCGGGCGGAAAATCGGCAAGCTGCACCGTGAATGTAGAGGCGGACGACAAAAGAGTGATTGATTACGGCGTCTGCGGCGACAATCTGACATGGGTCTTTGACAGCGAATACGTATTAACAATATCGGGAACGGGCGAAATGTACGATTATCTCTCTGCGGATAATATTGTTGAATCGCCGTGGTTGGGCTGGATTGTGAAAAAAGCTGTCATTGAAGAAGGTGTGACAAGCATCGGCTCGGGTGCGTTCGCCGGACAAGCCTCTTTGACCGAGGTTGAAATGCCGACCACGCTGACCCAAATAGGCAAATATGCTTTCTATAAATGCAATGCGCTTGAAACGTTTGCAATACCCGACACTGTCACGCAAATAGATGAAGGAGCTTTTTCCTATTGTACTGCGCTGAAAGAGGTTTATCTTTCGAGCGGAATGCCGCAGGCGGGTTATGCGTGCTTCTACGAATGTACGAATTTGACGACGGTTCACGTTCCCGTCGAGGTCACTTCGCTTGGCATAGGCGCGTTTTACAACACCGCCGTGACCGAAATTTATTACGGCGGCACCGAGGAACAGTGGAGCAATGTCGATACCTTCAACAGCTATATTTCATCCGACGCGACGGTTTATTTCACAAACCCGAATATAAATTACGTATCGGTTGAAAAAACCGATAACGCGGTTGTTGTGACGATTGATTTTGACAACCCGACAGGCGGCAGCGTTTTGGCTGTCGGCTACGGGCAGAACGGCGAAATGGTCGACATGGCAAGCGTTTCCGGCAGCACGGCGTACCTTTCGGCGGACACAATGAGCGTGAAGGTATTTCTGTGGAACAGCATATCCGAAATGACCCCGCTCTGCACCTCGGTTTCGGTGCGGGCGGATAATTAAAAAACAGAAAAAACCGCGTGAAAACGCGGTTTTTTGCTACGGCAAAATCCTCACAACCGTGCCGGGGTTTGTAATGTCAAAGAGATGTTCAACGTCCTCGTTATACATGCGGATGCAGCCGTTTGACGCGGCTGTGCCGATGGATGCGGGGTTATTTGTGCCGTGAATGCCGTAGCCGCGCTTGGAAAGCCCGAGCCAGCGCGTGCCGTAGGGGCCTCCGGGGTCGAGCTGCTTATTTATCACCTCAAAAGCTCCGACGGGCGTCGGGGTGTCGGGCTTGCCTGTTGCAACGGGGTATTCGTTGACGGCGACGCCGTTTCGATAAACCGTGAGCGTTTTCGCGGCGATATTTATCGCAATTTCAATCTGCAATGGATTTCGCGGAATACATATCACGTCGCCGATTTCCAAATTTTCGGTGAGATTGGGGTTGGCGGCAAAAATGTCGTCAACGCTCAGCTCAAAGCTTTGGGCGATTGAATAGACGCTGTCGCCCTTTCTCACAACGTAGAAATTGCCGCTTGCGCACTCTGTTTCGGGGCGATTGACGTTCCCGATGCAAATTGCTTGCCCGACAGTGAGATTGTTGGGGTTAACGTCGGGGTTTAAAAGCAGCAAATCCTCAAGCGGAAGGGAAAAGCGTTTCGCGATTTTTGCAAAGGTGTCGCCGCGCTCTGGTTCGTAGGGCGCGCTTCCTATTGGGCAGTTCATACAACCACCTCCGCTCTTGTGCCGACCGGGACGAGGTTGAAAATTTCAAGCATTGACCCATCGTCTGTTTGTATAAATTCCGCGCTCTCGTCGCGCATTTTTTCTTCCCCGCGAATGCCCAGATCAAAGGGAGAGAACAAAAGCTCCTTCGCGCCGTCCTTCGCCCCCGACTCCAGCCGCTTTTTTGTGAGAATGAGGCTTTGCGGCATGAGAACGGCGTCGCTTTCCAATCGGGATGGGAAAACAAAGGCTTCGCCCGTGTTATCGTTTATAATTTCAATCGACGTGCCGTCGCTCTTGATTTTCATGCAGACGGGAGAGGGCGCGATGGGTATGCAGAGAAGAAGCCCCTCAAAAATATTTTCCGGCTCGATTCCGACGTTCGCCGCAAGAAGCTCATCCAAGTCGACGCCGAAATACCGCGCGATTGAGAAAAAGGTGTCCCCCTCGCGCACAATGTAGTAATTCGTCGTGCGGCACTTGGGATAGCTCTGCTCGGGCAGCGGCACGCATATCACTTGCCCCGGGTTGAGATTATAGGCGTTCAAATTTGTATTTGCCGCAAGTATCGCGGAAACGCTCGTGTTGTAGGAGAGGGCAATTTTGTAAAGCGTGTCTCCCTCGCGGACAGAATAGGGTAAATGCGACACGGAGCAATTTTTAAAATTACCGCAAAAAGGCATTAAAATCAGTCCTTTCGTGATATAATATGCGCTTTTGACAAAAAACGTGAACGCCCTTCACCGACGCCCCTCTCGTTCCCTTTCCGCTCTTTCGCCTTTTTCCCCACCCCGCCGCCCACAAAAAAAAGGTTCTCCCGCCCATCGGAAGAACCCTTCTCTGATTTTTTCTATTCAGCCAAAGCCGCCTTTGCCTCTTCTTCCCGCCTTATCCTCCGCCGCTTTTCCTGTATCGATTTCATCGACCGCTTAATCTTTTCCGAAATCTCCCTGTCCGAAAGCGTATGCGCCATAATCATTTCTATCTCTTCCTCTTTCCAAGCGCGCTTTGGATATTTGTACGCCGTCTGCCCGTAATAAAGCATGTTTTCCTTCCGTTTCCTCTCGCGGTATTTCATTCTTCCCTCTTCCGTCGTGTATCTCGCCATCCTTTTTCACCTCGCTTTCCCCATTTTCTCCGTACCGTAAAATTTCCCGCCGCGGGTTACCATCTGCCCCAAAATCAACCCACTATAAGCGAGCCTCCCGCCGCTTTCGTCGTAGGGCGGGGGCTCGTCCCCCGCCGCGGGTTACCATTCAATTAAAAATAAACCACCTTTACGCGATTTTCTCGCTGTGTCGGTTGTAGGGGCGGGGCTCGTCCCCGCCCGCCTGCGCCGCAGCGCGTCAATTCAAATTTTGCGCAGCAAAATTTATTCCTTCTCACAACGTAAACTTTTAGCCATGAATAGTAGGGGCACATCTCGCCCCCCCCGCCCGCGTTTCACCTCCGCAAAAGGCGGCGGATGTTTCCGCCGCCTTGCATTTTTAATGAAGGTCAAAACCTTTTGCCTTAGGAATCGGAATCTCCGATAACTGCACCGCCGGTCAAAACGTTGTCATCGGTGCGAAAAACACTACGAGTAAACGACCCTTCAGCCATAACATCTTCAGAGTTAAATATGATGATTTCCATTTCCGGACGTTCAAAAATCTCTTCCATTTATAACCATTCCTTTCTTACGAGAATATATTATCCTGCGCTGTCATCAGTCGGTGCTGTTTATTTTGTTCAGTATGCCGTTAGCATATGTAGTCTCATCGTCTACTGTGTTATCATTCGCCAATGTTTGCGCAATATACTGAACGCTGCTGTCTCTCGTTGCTCCGACTGCATACACGGTCGTTCCGTCGGCAGTTGTATAAGTTACGGTAAGAGTCGCGCAATAGTCTGTAGTATACTTGCCATACTCTATTCCCGTTATAACAAGGTTGGAACGGAATGTGGTTTCTGCATTGTCATAAGTGTTGTATCTTGCGGTGGTACTCTCTGTTCCCGCCTTCGGTACTGTGGTGGTCGAATCCTTTTCACTCCATGTCCAGCCCCATGAAGCTTCCTTACAGTCTGACGGAATCGCAATATCATAACCGAATCTCAAATCAGCCGAATCATAGCTTTCGGTTTTTCTCAGCGAAGCGCCGAGGTAGTTGATTACGCCGTTGTTGCCCGACTCTTTGTCAAGACGCACAAACCTTGCGTATGCCACGCCGGAGGTTGCCGAAGAAGAGGTTTCATAAGTGCTGTCTGTATACCAGCCGGCGAAGATTTCGTTGGAATCCGATTTTTCGGGATATTTCCAAGTTGTGTTGGTAGCTTCGGCAATATCGTCTCCACCTCTCACAGTCTTGAAATATTCCACAAGGTATGTTCCGCTCAATGCCCAACCGCTGTCGGAATATTGCCAACCTTCGCCGAAGGTGTAAACCTGTGCGCCGGACGTAAGATCCGAGAATATGTGATCTGCCGTTGACCAAGTGGGATCCCATATACCTTGATTGGGCCACTCTGTAGCCCATGCGTCGGGAACGATGAATGTGCCGGAAGCGCCTATGCTTATCGTGCCGGATTGATATGCGAACAGACCGGAGCCGTCGGAATCTGTGGTATACCCCAAATCTCTTATATTAAGCGTTCCGCTTTCTACCGCGATTGTGCCGTTGTTTGTGACAAGACCTTTGTCAGTTGCACTGTCGATGATGACAATTGCGCCGGTGCCGTCGCTGCTCGAATCACTCACCTTCAGTGTAACGCCGCTGTTGATTGTGAGGTTATACCCTGCCAAATCGAGCGTAACGCTGCCGCTCGGATTTACTTCCAAATCTTCATTCAGCGTTATCTCAGCCAATAACTGCACTGTTTCACCGTCAGTCGCCCCATCGATAGCCTCTTTAAGAGTTGTGTATTTTGTGCCTGTGGTGGTGTTCTGCGCAACACCTGTGGTTGTTTCCGTAACGGTATAAGTGCCGTCTTCGTTGGCGCTTATTTCACAATTAGTTGCATCAACATAATCAGTTACATCTGAACTGAACATTCCGCCGGTGATTGTAACCGAGCCGCTATTTGTTGTTCCGATGCAGTTTTCACTGCTGCCGGTGAACCAGCCGCTGTCAATCGTGACGGTGCCGCCGTCGGAATAAACACAGTAGCTGTCATTCATTCCGATTTCTGAGGTGCCAATATTTGTTATTGCCACCGCGCCTTTAGCGTATATCGCATATGTAGTTCCTTCTATTGTCGGACTGCCGGTAATCGTTGCAGTGCTTTCACTGTCGACATAAAGTCCTGTGGTGCCGCCTTGAATGCCGCCGCCGGTCATGTTGAACTTACAGCCGTTTGTTACATATAAAGCCGCCTTAGTGGAATTTGTTGCGCTCACTGAGCCGCTGCTCATCGCAACAGTGCCGCCCGTGGCATATATACCGTAATTATCGCCGCTAACAGTTCCGCCGTTTACGTTAACCTTCGCGCCGTTGGAATATATGCCGCAGTCATCCGATTCAATGGTTCCGTCCGAAACGGTAAGCTCGCAGGAACTGTTGGCAAGATAAACGCCGTATGTTCCGCCTGATACCCCGCCGCTGTTGCATGCGATATTGACAGTGCCGCTCTCAACATAAATACCTGTGTCTGAGCCGGTCACACTCGCTTCACCGCCGGTGACATTAACTGTACCGCTGCTTTTAACCATAATTCCGTAGTAGCTGTTCACATATGAATCTTTGCCCATTGTCAGCGTACCGCCGTCTACCAAAATGCCGATGTAACCCTTGTCATTGGTTGACGTCGCACTGCTGTTTTTTATTACGTCCATACCATAGCAGCCAAGTCCCTTTATCGTAAGAGCCGCATTTGCAGTAACACTAAAGATATAATCCGTACTAAAGTCACTGTCCAAACTAAGGCTTCCGCATTCGGAAAAATCAATAGTCACATCACCAACAATATCTATGCCATTGTCAAGCACAACATATTCCGGTCCGTTCTGAAGATTAAAGAAATTCACTGTTGCGGTTGTTCCGCTAACATTAGCTACTTCCATCGCATCGGCAAAAGTTGCATAGTAGGCTATCCCATCATCAGTGGTGACACTGGTGTAATATTTTGTCGTTGTGTAGAAATAGCCCTCAGAAAGATTATATTCAAAGTAAGCGTCTTCATCCATATACCCCTTCAAATAGCTGGTCATTTTATTGGTAAATGTACCGTGTTCACAGGTGAATGTATAATCATCATCCTTATATCCCGTTGCGGAAACAGTTCCCGTATAGTTACCGCCGCAAATTGTTATCGCACCTCCGCTGATGGTGAAATCGCCGTCAAGCGTTCCGCCGTATCCCGCAACATTCTCGTATTCTTCGGTCGTCGAATCCTTTATCGTCAGCGAACCGCCGGTGACTTCAATGTCGGCTGTCAGTGTATTTCCGTTTAAGTCAATCGTAACTTCGTCCGACGAAACAGTCAATCCGTCTGAAACTTCCAAATCATCGTCCAAAGTATATGTGCCTTCCGCAAGCGTACCCGAGAGGGTCGAATTTGCTGTCGAAAGCAACATAATGCTTGTGTTTTCGTCCTCTTCAACGCTTGCCGCGCTTGCGCTGCTGTCGTTATCTCCGGCGTTCGTGTCGTCGCTTTGTACCGATACCGTTTGTTCAACGACTGTTTCCGCAGACGTCTGCCCGTCGGTTGTTTCCGCGGGTGTGTCCGAATCGGTTTCTTCGGCGGTCGCTTCCGTTTCAGCGTCTGTGTCAGTGTCCGTTTCGCTCGCATATGCGGGAGCCGCGATAAGCGCGAACGCCATTGCGAGCGACAAGGCAAAGCATAACAGACGAGTTAATTTTGTCTTTACCATTTTATCATTCCTCCGAATTTACAAAAATTTTTGAGCGTATGCTCTTGAGGAGCGCGGCTTTGAATAAAGCCGCTTGCGTTAAAATTTAAGGCTTCCTCTTAAACCTTGACTTTTTTGTGCTAAAGTGTCATCGCCTCACTCCCTCCGATAATTAAAGCCATGCAAAATTGTACACAACATTTTAAAACAAGAACCTGTAGGTTCCTGCACTGTAAAAAACTTCCTTTTCAAGCGCCGAAACCCGCTTTAAATTTTCAAAAAAATGTTCAAAACGGCTTTGTTTTAACAATTTTTTTTTGAAAATTATATAAAAACACTTGCAATTCAAATTTTCACGTGCTATACTGAAAATAGTATCGATATGTATCAAAAAAAATACAGGTAGGTACACCTTCCCGCACATTTTTAGACCGCCGATTTTTGCCTTAAACGGCGGATTTTTTATTGCACAAAAAAAGAACCGCGCCGAAAAAAACGCGGTTCTTTTTGTAAGTTTCCTCTCCGGCTTGATTCTTAGTGCGCACGGCTGCCTCACGCTGCGGGTTACCAATCAACCAATATTCAGCCCAAAAGCTTGATTTTTTCACTA
>JAJQCX010000083.1:0-12974 GCA_021202495.1 Clostridia bacterium
AAACTGGGGATTGGTTAACCTTTTCACGCGTCCGCGCCGCTTCGGCAAAAGCATGAATATGAGCATGCTCAAATACTTTTTTGAGATTGGTACGGACAAAAGCCTTTTTGACGGGTTAGAGATTGCAAAAGAAACCGAGCTTTGCGAAAAGTATATGGGGCAATATCCTGTGATTTCCGTTTCGCTAAAGCAGGTCAGCGGAGATTCATTTGAGAAAGCTGAACAAAATATACGCAGAATAATCAGCAAAGAAGCGCAGCGTTTTTCCTGCCTTCTGCAAAGCGATAAGCTTAACGATGAAGATATTTTATCGCTGCAAAGCTTAAGACGCGGTGAAGGATTGCTTGACGACAGTATTTATAATTTGTCCTATCTGCTTTGCAAGCATTACGGCAAAAAGGTCATTATTTTAATTGATGAATACGACGCACCATTGCAAAAGGCATACGAAAACGGTTATTATGACGAAATGGTGAGGCTGATACGTCAGATTTTCGGCTATGCGTTAAAATCGAATGAATCGCTCTTTTTTGGCGTTCTAACGGGGTGTATGCGTGTATCTAAGGAAAGCATTTTTTCCGATTTGAATAATCCGAAGCTGTACACATTGCTTGATGACCAATGCGACGAAAGATTCGGCTTCACCGACAGCGAGGTTCGCGAGCTTCTCGATTATCTCGGACTTGGTGAGTATTACGAAACAACGAAGGATTGGTATGACGGCTATCTTATCGGGCAAAGCGGCATTTATTGCCCGTGGGATGTGATAAATTACTGCGACCAGCTTCTTAACAATTCAAATAAAAAGCCGAAAAATTATTGGGCGAACGTGAGCGAAAACGGCATTATTAAAGATTTCGCGGAAATGGCGGACACCCAAACACGCGAGCAGATTGCCGTTTTGATAAACGGCGGAACGGTCAGAAAGGAGCTTGTGCAAGAATTAACATACAGAGATATGACTTCAAGCATAGACAATATTTGGAGCATTCTTTTTACCACAGGTTATTTGACGCAGAGGGGATTTCATGACGACGATACCTACGATTTGTGCATACCGAACCGCGAAGTAAAGAATATTTTCATAAAGAAAATAAACGAATGGTTTGCGGAAAAGATTGTCGAAAGCGAGGACGGCTTACAAAAATTTTTTGAAGCGCTTGCAGCGGGCGACGCGGGGATTGTGGAACGCATACTCAATTATAATCTTGGCAAATCAATAAGCTATCTTGATGGCGGGAAGTATGAGGATAAGGAAACCTTCTATCACGGAATGCTTTTGGGAATGTTGAACAGCAGAAAGGACTGGGAGGTTCTTTCCAATCGTGAAGCGGGCATGGGCAGACCCGATATTACCGCGTTTAATTTACGCACGGAGGAAGCATATATCATAGAGGTCAAATATTCAAAAACGGAAAAAGATTTGGCGACAGACGCAAAAAAAGCTCTCGAACAAATCGATGCACAGCTTTACGACCAATATTTTAACGCAAGAGAACCGAAGAGCATAAAGCATTACGGGATAGCCTTTTGCAAAAAGCTGTGCCGTGTGATAAGTGAATGAAATTTTTCCGTCGGCACGCTTCCGACGGAATTTTTGTTCGCAAAATTCGCTGACCTGACAGTTGTATGGGCAATCGTAATATTGAAAAAGAGATTGACAGAAAATAATGGACAGGATATAATCAATAACAGAAAAGGACGGCGGTTACGGTGGAAAATAAATATCATTTGACGGCGGAGCAGAGCATTTTTCTCGCAAAGAAAAAGTGGGATGAAAATGTGTACTGCGGAATGAAAATGGAAAACAGGGCGATTACGTTCCCTCAGACAAAGACGATATTGAACGGTGTGAATGTGGCGAACGTAAGTATTGACGACATACAGGCAATTCTGAATATGCGTGATGCGTGGTGGCATCTTTTAAATAATTTTGATGAGGAGATCTCGTTTGAGTTAATGTGTAAATTAAACGGTTTTATTGCGCGGAACGAAGCGTTGGAATGGGGAACTCTGCGTAAGGGTGCGGTAGGAATTTCGGGCTGCGATTATGTTCCTCCTATACCGCAGGAGGAACAAGTGCGTGCGGAGCTGGATGAAATTTTGCAATCCGACATTTCGGAGACGGAAAAGGCGTTGAATGTATTTTTATGGGGCGCAAGAGGTCAATTTTTTTGGGATGGTAATAAACGCACAAGCATGACGATGGCGAACAAAATTTTAATTTCCTCCGGCTGCGGAATCCTCACGATAACGGATAAACATATGGAGGAATTTAACACTCTCTTGATTGATTATTATAATACCGGCGACGGCGGGGAATTGAAAACATTTTTGTATGAAACGTCAATCTGCGGAATTGAGTTTTTTTAAAAATTTGTGTTGCAATCGTGGGAAAGCTTGTGTATAATATATAAGGTTAAGCAGGCTTTCAGAATGTAGTGAAGGGGCAGGTGTGACTATGAGGGCATATTTGATTTTGGAGGACGGCTCGGTTTACGAGGGCGAGAGCTTCGGAGCTGTGCGCGACGTTACCTGCGAGGTTGTGTTCAACACGGCGATGACCGGTTACGTTGAGACGCTTTCCGACCCGTCGTATTACGGGCAGGGCGTCATTTTGACGTACCCGATTGTGGGCAATTACGGCGTCAATTACGGCGACATGGAGAGCAGACGCATTTGGCCGAAATGCCTCATCGTGCGCGAGGCGTCGAAACAGTCGAGCAACTTCCGCAAGGAGGCAACACTCGACGATTATTTATGTAAGTATGGCATTCCCGGCATTGAGGGAGTGGACACGAGAGCTTTGACGAAAAAGATAAGAGAGCACGGAACAATGGCGGGCTTTTTGACGACGAACCGCTTTGACAAGGAAAAGGTTGTTGAAGAGCTCAAGGATTATAAGATAAAGGACGCAGTAAAGAGCGTGAGCGACAAAACCGTGTCGAGGCTTGAAAACGACGGTAAAAAGGTTGCGCTGCTTGATTTCGGCGCAAAGGACAACATTGCGAATTGTCTTCACAAAAGAGGGCTTGACGTGACAATTTTCCCGCACGACACAAAGGCGGAGGACATTATCGCCATGAACCCCGACGGCATAATGCTTTCAAACGGCCCGGGAGATCCGACGGAAAACGTTGAGGTTATTAAAAATTTGCAAAAGCTCTATGAAACGGACATCCCTATTTTCGGTATTTGCTTGGGGCATCAGCTCATGGCGCTTGCGACCGGCGCAAAGACCGAAAAATTGAAGTACGGTCACAGAGGCGCAAATCACCCGGTAAAGGATTTGGAGAGAGGCAGAGTTTACATCACAAGCCAAAACCACGGCTATGTTGTGGCGGCGATTGACGAAACAAAGGCTGAAGTCAGCCATGTAAACATAAACGACGGCACAATCGAGGGTTTGCGCTACAAGGGTAAAAACATTTTTACCGTGCAGTTTCACCCCGAGGCGTCGCCCGGTCCGCAGGACACGGAATATTTGTTTGACGAATTTATCGAAATGATGGGAGGAAAATCGGATGCCGAGAAAGCATGAGATAAAAAAGGTACTTGTTATCGGTTCGGGTCCCATTATTATAGGACAGGCGGCGGAGTTTGACTATGCGGGAACGCAGGCGTGCCGCGCGCTGCGCGAAGACGGCGCGGAGGTTGTACTGATAAATTCCAACCCCGCGACAATCATGACCGACAAGGATATCGCCGACAAGGTTTACATCGAGCCGCTGACGGTTGAAACGGCGGAAAAGGTCATCCTTGCGGAAAAGCCGGATTCCATTTTGCCCACGCTCGGCGGTCAGACGGGGCTGAACCTCGCGATGGAGCTTGCGGAAAGCGGTTTTTTGGAGAAAAACAATGTGAAGCTCCTCGGAACGAGCCCCGAAACGATAAAAATGGCGGAGGACAGGCAGGCGTTTAAGGACGCTATGGAGGACATCAATCAGCCGTGCATCGCCTCAAAGGTTGTTGAAACATACGCGGACGGGCTTGCGTTCGCGAAGGAAATAGGCTTCCCCGTTATCGTGCGCCCGGCTTATACGCTCGGCGGCACCGGCGGCGGCATTGCCGCAAATGAGGAGGAATTTGCGCAGATTGCTCCGCACGGCATCAGAATGTCACGCGTGGGGCAGATACTTGTTGAAAAATGTATCGCCGGCTGGAAGGAGATTGAGTTTGAGGTTATTCGCGACGGCGCGGGCAGCTGCATAACCGTCTGCTCCATGGAAAACCTTGACCCCGTGGGCGTTCACACAGGCGACAGCATTGTCGTCGCTCCTTGCCAAACGCTGGCTGATAAAGAATATCAAATGCTCAGAACAGCGGCGATAAGAATTATAGACAAGCTCAAGGTTGAGGGCGGCTGCAATGTGCAGTTCGCGCTGGAGCCCCATTCGTTCAGATACGCGGTTATCGAGGTCAACCCGAGAGTGAGCCGTTCTTCGGCGCTCGCGTCTAAGGCGACGGGCTACCCCATCGCAAAGGTTGCGTCAAAAATTGCCCTCGGCTATAACCTTGATGAAATAAAGAATGCCGTAACAGGAAAAACATACGCGGGCTTTGAGCCGACGCTCGACTACATTGTGGCTAAAATCCCCAAGTGGCCGTTTGACAAGTTTGTCACCGCGTCGCGCAAGCTCGGAACGCAGATGAAGGCAACCGGAGAGGTTATGAGCATTTCAAATTGCTTTGAAGGCGCGCTGATGAAGGCTGTGCGCAGTCTTGAACTGAACATATTTGCGCTCGATTTGCCCGCGTACCGCAATTTTTCGCGCGAGGATCTCTTGAAGGAGCTTGAAAAGATAGACGATATGCGTCTTTTCGTTGTGGCTCAGTCGTTTTTGAAGGGCATTTCCGCGGACGAAATACACAACATAACAAAGATAGATAATTGGTTCTTGGAAAAAATAGAGGCGATTGTGCGTCTCGGCGAAGAAATAAGAGGCGGCAATCTGACGCCCGAGCTTTTAAGAAAGGCTAAAATATTCGGTTTTACCGATAAAGTAATCGGCGAATATACGGGGATGACCGGCGACGAAATCAAGAAAATGCGCCTTGAAAACAACATCCTGCCGGCGTATAAAATGGTTGATACCTGTGCTGCCGAGTTTGAGGCGGTGACGCCGTATTACTATTCGTGCTACGGCGCGGAAAACGAGGTTACACCGCAGGAAAACGAAAAGAAAAAGATAATGGTTTTGGGATCGGGTCCGATAAGAATAGGTCAGGGTATCGAGTTTGACTATTGCTCGGTTCACTGCGTGTGGGCGTTGAAGAGCCTGGGTTATGAGACGATTATCGTCAACAACAACCCCGAAACCGTTTCGACCGACTTTGACATTGCCGACAAGCTCTACTTTGAACCCCTGACGCCCGAAGACGTTGAAAACATTGTCGATCTTGAAAAGCCCTACGGCGCGATTGTGCAGTTCGGCGGGCAGACGGCGATTAAGCTCACAAAGTCCTTGAACGACATAGGCGTGCGCATTTTGGGAACCGACGCTGAGGACGTCGACCGCGCGGAGGACAGAGAGCTTTTCGACGAGATTTTGGAGCAACATTCAATTCCGCGTCCCGCGGGAAGAACCGTCTTCACCTGCGAGGAAGCGATAAACGCGGCGCATGAGATTGGCTATCCGGTGCTTGTTCGTCCGAGCTACGTTCTAGGCGGACAGGGCATGGAAATCGCGTATAATGACACCGACATAACGGTTTATATGGAAATCATCAACCGCAGCGTGCAGGAGCACCCGATACTTGTGGACAAGTATGTGTTCGGCAAGGAGGTTGAGGTTGACGCCGTGTGCGACGGGGAGGACATCTTAATCCCCGGCATTATGGAGCACGTTGAACGCACGGGCGTTCATTCGGGCGACAGCATTTCGGTTTATCCCACGCAGTCAATCTCCGAAAAGGACAGAGCGACGCTCGTCGACTTTACGGAAAAGCTTGCAAAGGCGCTGCATGTTGTTGGGCTTATAAACATTCAGTTCATCGTTGCAAAGGACGGAGTATATATCATCGAGGTTAACCCGCGCTCGTCAAGAACAGTGCCCTACATCAGCAAAGTGACAAACGTGCCCATCGTAAAGCTTGCGGTGCGCGCAATGATGGGCGAAAGGCTCCGCGACATGGGCTACGGAGTGGGGCTGCGCAAGGCGGCTGATTATGTGGCGGTTAAAATGCCGGTGTTCAGCTTTGAAAAGCTTAACGACGTCGATACGTCATTGGGTCCCGAGATGAAGTCAACCGGCGAGGTTTTGGGCATCGCTCAGACGTTCCACGAGGCGCTGCACAAGTCGTTCATTGCGTCGAACATGAAAATACCTTCGAGAGGCAACATCCTCATCACCGTGCGCGACACGGATAAGGAAGAGGTTTGCCCTCTTGCCAAGGAATTTGAGGAATACGGCTTTAACATCTACGCCACCGGCGGAACGTGCCGGAGATTACAGGAATACGGCGTACACGCAAGGCGCGTGAACAAGATTGCCGAGGGTTCGCCCGACATATTGGATCTCATTTCGGGCGGCGGGTGCGACCTTGTCATCAACACTCCCACGCGCGGCAGGCAGCACAACCGCGACGGCTTTAAGATTAGACGCACGAGCGTTGAGCGCAGCGTTCCCTGCATGACAAGCCTTGACACCGCAAAGGCGCTTCTCGCCAGCATTAAGCAAAAGGACGAGGGCGAACTGGGAATAGTCGACATATCGACGCTGTAAATTAATATATCAAATAAAAAAGACGTCTCTCCGAGGCGTCTTTTTTGCTTACGAAAATTTAACCCACATTTAACCCGTCCTCCCCGCTTTGCGGTGGAAAGAATTTCGCGCAAATGATAATATGTCTTCGATAATAAAATGAGGAGACGAGTGAATATGCGAAAAATTTTAAAGAAAGCGTTGGCATTGGCTTCGGCATTGAGCTTAATGCCTTGTGTAATCCCCGCTTCGGCGGAGGATGCGGCAGGCACAATCGCGGTTGCCTCCGATTGGCATTTTAACGAATCCGGCGTTTTGTCCGGCTCAATCGAAAACGGCGATCTTGTAATTGAGGACAAATCCGGCAGCGGCAACAATCTTGTCATGCAAACCTACGGCAGCGGCGATTGGAGCGATTATCTTTCATTTTCAAGCGATTCGATGACAGGTACGGAAGGCAGCATGGTTTTTGACGGCGATTCGGCAAATTCAATCGGCGCGGATTTCATCACAATTGACAACGCCCCGATAAATTCCGAAAGCTTTGAGGACGGCTATACGATGGAATTTATCTATTACTTCCCCCTCGACTGGACAACCTCCGATGAATGGATGAGCCTCATCGGGCGTCAGGGCACGTCAAAATCAATCTCCGAGCCCGAGCAGGGCACAATGTTCACCTCAATTTCAAACTGTAAGGAAATTCAATTCTACACCGCAAATTCAACCGACAGCCACACCATGACCTCTGCGGCATGGTCTGTCACAATGGACAAAGGCGGACTTTGGTATCACATAGCCGTCATTTCCGACGGCGAAACAATAAGCACATATGTAAACGGCTGCGAGGCTTTCCGCAACTACGTATCAAGCGAGATGAAGGGCATGTACGCCGACCCCGAGGACGGGCGCTTCCGCGTCGGCTCCTCCTGGTGGAACGGTATAGATAAATTCCTTCAAGGCAGCCTGCAGGAAATCCGCATATGCGCACAGCCGCTTGAAAAAGAGGACTGGCTCGTTCAAAATCCCGAATTATATGTCGGCGAATACGGCAGCAATGAAAAATACACGCTTAAAAACGAGGATAACTACAACATAGTCCTCCTTCCCGACACGCAAAACACCGTTGAATATTGCCCCGACGTCATGGAAAAGGCGATAGACGAGCTTATCGCGACCGCGGATGAACTCAACGTCGCGGGCGTCATCCACCTCGGCGACGTCGTCGACGACAATAACGACGACACGCAGTATATGAATGCGAGAAACATTTTCTATAACCTTCCCGACGCCGGCATAAAGCTTCTCATGCAGCAGGGTAACCACGACGGTTGGTCTTCCGGCATACGCAATTATTACAACAGCTTTTCCGGCAAAAGCACGGCGTTTAAACGCCGCACATCGTGGTATCTCACAAATTCGCCCAACGGCGACCAAAACAGCTCCTATATGTTCGTCCGCGCCGGAAATTATGATTATCTTGTAATTTCCCTCTCCTGCACCGGAAGCAGCAGCGGCGGCAACGAAAATACCGCATGGCTTGAGGCTGACGAGGCGTGGCTGCGCGAGGTTTTGGAGGAATACCCCAACTGCCCCACAATCGTCACAACGCACGACTTGCAAAACTGCTCCGACACCGTGCCGTCCGCGATAAAGCTCAGCGACAACGGCGCAAAGCTGTGGGAAATTGTCAAGGAGTATAACCAGGTCTTTATGTTGGTCGGCGGTCACAGCCACGGCAGCGGCGTTGAAATTCTGACAAACACCGACGGAAACGCCGTCTACAGCATTCTCACCGACTATCAATTCGCCTACAACGGCGGCAACGGCTTTTTCAGGTACCTCGAATTTGACGAAAACGCGAATAAAATCTATTATTCAACCTATTCACCCTATGCGGCGTCGCTCGACGAGAGCGAAAAGTCGTTTTTCGACGTCAATTTCATGACCGGCGAAGGCAACGAGGGCGAGCTTGACATTGATTTTGAAACGCGCTTTGCCTCAATGCGCGCCACACGCCTCACGGCCTCCGAGGGCAAAGTAATGGACGGCGAATATCACACGCACACCGGTCAGTCAAAGGACGCAACCTCAACCTACATGACGCTTGAAAACAGCCTCGCTGCGGCTTTCCGCAATGAGGACGTGCTGTCCTCCGCGGACGAGGAAACAGGGCTTCAAAGCATCACCGCCGGAAATGCGTTCGATTTCATAGGCTACGCCGACCATTTGCGCCGCTTCTACAACGCAACTGACGGGCAAGGCGACGGCAACTACAACACCGCCTTTTACGTCGCGGTGCAGACGCAAATAAACGAGATTGAAAAGCTGCAGGTCAAGGGCATATATGCCGGCAAAATAGTAAGTTCCGGCTTTGAGTGGGACATGCCCGGTCTTGACCACGCGAGCGTCGGCATTTTAAACGAAAACGGCGAGGAGGACATCCAAGGCATTCACGCCTTTGAATGGCTCTATGCCTCAATTAGCGACGATCCGACGAGCCTCTATGAGCTTGACGGCTATACGGACGACGCCGACGAATCCGCGCTCTACGGTGAGCGGCGAAACAACGGCACAGCCGAAAGGGCATACGAAGCCGTGGCATGGCTTGCCGAAAACTACCCCAACAGCTACGTTTTGCCCAACCACCCCTCCCGCCACAACGGACAGAGCGGCGAGGTGACGATTGAAAATCTGCGCCGCCTCAACGACGCTTCAAGCGAAATTGTCTTCGGCTTTGAGGGAATGCCCGGCAATCAAATGTCCGGCGACGGTCGCTGCGAGCTCCCGGAAGGCGACATCCGTAACGGCGCGGATGAAATGATTGCCGTAACCGGCGGCGTGTGGGATTCGCTTCTTGCCGAGGGCAGAAGATTTTATAACTTCGCAAATTCCGACTTTCACTTTAAAGTCAGCACAGATGAAAAATATTCAAGCGGATATTGGCCGAGCGAATATTCGACAAACAAAGTATGGGTCGAGCCGGGCGAGGACGGCGTTTTTGACTACAGCGACGTAGTCGCGGGACTCAGGAGCGGCAATTCCTATTCCGTCTACGGCAATCTCATTTCCGACTTGGAATTTACCGCCTCCGCAAACGGCACATCCGCTACAATGGGGCAGGATTTAAACGTCGCCGAAAACGACATTGTCACCGTCACAATCAAATTCACCGTTCCCGATGAAAATAACTATCAATCAATCTACGGCACCGACACGGGCATTGAGGTCACAAGCTCTCCCGCCCTCGACCACGTCGACCTCATCATGGGTCACGTCACGGGTAAGCTTGACGAAAGCGAATATTCGTCAACCTCCAACACCGACGCGAAAATTTACAAAACCTTTTCCAAAGAAGAACTGTCTGCCGCAAAGGGCGAGGACGGTTATTACACCCTCACTTGCCAAATCCCCGCCGATTCGGATTTATACATCCGCCTCAGAGGAACTAGCGTTTCTCTCGTCGACGAAAACGGCGACCCCTGCAGCGACGAATTTTACAGCTCAATCTCCGACAACGCGCAAAGAATTGACACGATAAACGACTACAACTATTCAAGCCTCTGCTTTTACGCCAACCCCATCTGGGTGAACGCGGCGGAAAGCGGCATCTCGCTCGACCTCTCCGAGCTTTCGCACAGCGACGACAGCTTAACCGGCAGCATAATCGTAAATCTTAATAAGATTACAGCTTCCGCCGGCAGCGTAATCTACACCGCAGTCTATTCCGACGCGACGCTGCTTTACGTAAAAAGCTATGTCATCTTCGACGCCTTAAAAGAGGAAACCGCGTCAATCGCATCATGGAAGGACATAAACATCGATTGCGGCGGCACAATCACCGTCAAAGCCATCATCATGGGCTCAGACGGCATAACCCCGCTCTATAAATGCTCCGAGGCAAGCTTGTAACATTCAATCACCCCGCAGCAAAAAAGCGGGAGACCGCTCATTCCCGAGCAGCCTCCCGCTTTTTTGCGTATATTATTCCACCGTAACCTCAAACACATCCCCCACGGGACGCATACTTCCGAAGCCTTCCCACATGAATACCTTGACCGTTTCCGTTCCCGCGTCAAGCTCGGCGCTGCCGTTTTCGGGCTCTTTCACGTCAATCATTTCATTGCCGCTGAAGCCTACGGCGAACACTCTTGCGTCGGATGTGTTTTTGCATTGAATCGTCACAGTCACTTTGTCGCCCTCGCGCACCGCGCTCACGCTCTTAATGCCGTCTTCCGCGGGCGTGACCGTAACGGTGCAGCTTGCCGAAATGCCGCCATAGAGCGCGGAAAGGGTTATCGTTGCTTCGCCCGCGCCGACTGCGGTAACGCTGCCGTTTTCGTCAACCGTAACAACGCTTTCGTCGCTGCTCTCCCATGTCAGAACGTCGCTGTAATCGGAGGGGGAAATCGTCGCCGTGAGGGCTGCCGTGTCAAGCTCGACAAGTGAAAGCTCCGTTTGGCTCAATTTTATCGACGTCACAGCCTTGGGCACAAGCACCTCGATTGACGCGCTCACTCCCTCGCCGCTCTCCGCGGTGACAGTCGCCGTGCCGTAGCCCTTGGCGTAAACCGCGCCGCTTGCCGAAACAGTCGCCACGCTCTCGTCGCTCGACGAGAACGTTATGATGCTCGTGTCAAAATCGGGCTCGATTTCAAATTCGGGTCTGACGGTTTTGCCCTTTATTATTGCAATTGTGCTTTCCGCGTAGCTCATGCTTTCAATCGGCGCGTCGGGGTCGACAAAGGTGATGTTTCGCCCGTCCGCGTATTCCTCGGCGTAGGAGCCGCTTCTGCCGTAGAATGTCATCTTTGACGGATAGGAGAATGAGCTCGTCTCAATGCTCGAAACGGTTGACGGCAGATAGACGCTCACCAGCTTTGTATTTTCCGAAAACGCGTTCGCCGCAACGCTCTCGCAGAAGCGCGGCAGCGTCACGCTCGTGAGCTTGGGCAGCAGACGAAACGCCGAATCGGGTATCGCCGCCACATATTTTCCGAACACAACCTCCGACAGGCTGTCGCAATCGTAACACATACTCGACCCGATTTCCGTCACACCGTCGCCGAGGATAAGCGTTTCCAGTGCGTCGCAGTCGTAGAACGCGGATGAGCCTATGCTGCCGTTCATTTCGGCTGTGACCGTCACAAGGCTGTCGCAGTCGTAAAACACATAGGAATCAAGATTTCCCGTCATATAAATCGTTACGTCTGTCAAATTGTCACAATTGTAGAACGCCGAATAACCGATCCATGTAACATTTTCGGAGATAACCAATTCTGCAAGCCCGCTGTTTTTAAAAGCATAGCTGTCTATTTCAACAATGTTTTCATGCAAATTTATACTCTCCAGCGACGAGCACCCTTCAAACGCCGAGGAAGAAATTGTTGTCACACTGTCGGGCAGTACAATATCTGTGAGAGATGAGCAATTATAAAATGTATTTGATTTTATCTCTGTCGTCGTACTCGGTAATATCGCTTTTGTCAAGCTTGTGCAGCCGTAGAATATGCTCGTTCCCATTGACGTAACGCTGTCGGGGATTGATATTTCAATCAGACTTGTACACTCGTAAAAAGCCCTTTCGTCTATCGTTACAATAGTATCGGGTATTGTAATGTTTTGTAATGAATAACAGTATCTAAATGCTTCTGTTTGTATACTTGTCATGCTATCCAACAAAGTAACATTTTCAAGATTATATGCCCCATAGAACAAATAATCAATAACTTCTTTTGTTCCTTCTTCAAATGTAACAGTCGTTAAACCGCTGTTTTTAAAAGGTCCGATATTATCGCCCCAACCGTCAACCGTTGTCAAAGATTTCGGAATTTCTATTTCGGTCAACGAAGTGCAACTACCAAATGCATACCCTCCCAATGATGTAAGATATTTTGACAACGTTACACTACTTAATTTTGTGCAGCTTTCAAATGCACTACTGCCTATTGTCGTCACCGAATCGGGGATGAATATTTCCGTCAGACCTGTACACTCATAAAATGCCCTTTCTCCTATCGTTACAATAGTATCGGGTATTGTAATGTTTTGTAATGAATAACAGTATCTAAATGCTTCTGTTTGTATACTTGTCATGCTATCCAACAAAGTAACATTTTCAAGATTATATGCCCCATAGAACAAATAATCAATAACTTCTTTTGTTCCTTCTTCAAATGTAACAGTCGTTAAACCGCTGTTTTTAAAAGGTCCGATATTATCGCCCCAACCGTCAACCGTTGTCAAAGATTTCGGAATTTCTATTTCGGT
>JAJQCX010000083.1:12984-15429 GCA_021202495.1 Clostridia bacterium
TATTATCGCCCCAACCGTCAACCGTTGTCAAAGATTTCGGAATTTCTATTTCGGTTAACGAAGTACAAGCACCAAATGCGTACATTCCCAATGTCGTAAGATTTTTCGACAAGGTAACACTGCTTAATTTTGTGCAATTTTGAAATGCCCAACTCCCTATTGTTAATACCGTATTAGGTATAGATACCGATCTAATCCTCGTATTTCCTTGAAACGCACTATCCCCTATCGCCGTCACCGTATACCCGTCAATCTTAGTCGGTATCGCCACTGCCGAAGCATTGCCGTTATAGGCTGTTATCGTTGCGTTGTCCTCATCGTCGAGCGTATATTCCCATGTAACCACAACAACGGTTGAGCCGCTGCCGTCGGTGTAGGAATAGCTGCCAGAGGAATTGGTGCGGGCGTAATTATAATATTTTGAAGCCGGAGATGTTACATATGTCAAATCCTCGCCGCGCGTACAGGTGGAAACGGTCACTCCGTCCTCATAGTGGCTCACCGTTCGCACGGGGCTGGTGGTCTCGCTCCAAATTTCGTATGTTTTTCTGTATTTGTTTGATGATAATCCGATATGGTACGATACTGCCGCGCCGACCTCGGCATATAGATACGCCTTTGTCGTAAGGCAGAGAGTTGGCTTTTGTCCGTCTGTGTAGGGCGTCGCCGTTGCGGTGCATTTAATGCCCACGCCTGCCCAAATGCTGCCGGTCATTACACATGGTATGGTTACCTCGGCGGTAATGTTCGCTCCGACCTTCAATGTAACCTCGGCGTGAAACGAAAAGTCCTCTTTGGTATAGTCCGCAATAAGGTGCATAGAGCCGTCGTAGTACGATACGCCCGCGCAAAGCGCTCCCTCCCATGCAAGCGTAATTCCGCCTGTTATCGAATATTGCATATTAACCGAAATTGTACAAATCCATGCAACGCTTACGCTGCCGAGCGGGAGTGTGCTCGGTATGCCGGCGTAATATTGCCGAAATCGAAATCAATCGATGTTGAAACCTCCGTGTCGGCGGTAAGAATCAGAGCCGGTGTGCTGTTATAATCAAGATCAATGTTTTTAATCTTGACCGACAGTGTTCCCGCCGTCGAGCTGCCGACGGTTATCTTTTTTGTCGCTGTGACGGTACTTGTCTTTGGATCATAATTTATTTCCATCAGCGTCAGCGTCATATCTTCGCTTTCGTTTGTTTCCGTGTTCATAATTGAAAACGTCGTCACTTCGTCAAACTCGAAATCCTCAACGTCGATTGCAATCGAGCCCTGCGCGTCGGCGTATGTTATCGCGTCCTCCGCGCCCTCGTCGGTCGCGGTGATAACAAGCGCGCCGTCAATGCTCTCAACATCATGCGCCACGAGCGCCACAGCAAGAGTGCCGTTGTAAACGACGAAAATGTCGCCCGCTTCGATTGCGACATCGGGGTCGTAAATTGTGACGGTGTCGCCGTCAAATTCAATGTCCGTTCCCTGCGGAACCTCGATAACGCCGTCGGCAAATTCGTATGTATTGACATAATCGGGGTCTATCTTGTCGCTTTCGATAACGTCCGCAGCTTCGGCGAGCATTGCCGCAGCTTCTTCCTCCGTTATCGCCGCATCGGGCAGAAAATACCCGTCCTCAAGCGCAAACCACCCGCGGTTAATTGCGATCTGAATGTCGTCGGGATATGTCACGGTTTCATATTCGGCAAATGTGTATTCCGCGTCCTCGTCAAGCTGAAAGAGCAAGGCAAAATTGAGCGTCTGCGCCGCAAATTCGCGCGTCGCCGCCTCATCGGGGCAAAAAGCCTCGCCCGCTTCAAGGTCGATAATGCCGAACTCGGTCGCGACAAGGATGTTGTAATAGCAGTCCATGTCCTCTGTCAAATCGCTGTAATAATTGTCCGGCATATTGTCGTCGTTTTCAATCGTCATCGAAAACGTTTCCACAATGCGCGCAATCCATTCGCTGCGCGTGATTGTGCTCTCCTCCTCCGCCCCGACGGCAAATGCCGGAACAAACGCCGCTGTCATCGCAACGCACAGCAGCGCTGCAACGAGCTTTTTCATTCTTTCCATCATTAAAACTCCTCCCTATGGAAGCGCTGATTAATTAGCGCCTGACGGGCGAGGCTGGGTATCTTGCTTGCGTATTTTCCGTCATTCCGCACAAAAATTCCTCGTTAATACACAAAGTATTGACTCGAAATTTTTGCACAATCTGACGAAAAATCCGACTGCGCAATATACGCACCATAATTAATCAGTGCTTCCCTAAAATAAAAACTGCGCGGTCAAAATCTCGACCGCGCAGAAAAAACGCAGCCTCGATTTTATGCTGCCACGCATTTCATACAATCTTTAATTTAATACAAGTATGACAAATCAAAGCATACGCTTTTTGCAAAGCGCAAACTTGTATTAAATCAAGATATTAAAATACGTGGCAAAACTATACTA
>JAJQCX010000168.1 GCA_021202495.1 Clostridia bacterium
ATTATTAATTTTTAATTCTTCATTATCCGATTACCGCCTGTATCACGCCGTACACAATCTTCGCGCTCTGCGCTCTTGTGGCGTATTGCAGCGGCGCGAACAAATTGTCGCCCATTCCGTTCACAATGCCCGCCGACGAAAGCACGCCGACCGCCTCTTTTGCGTAATCGGGCACGCTCGACGCATCGGCAAAGCTCAGTTACGCCGCGTTACGTCCGAATTCGGGATCAACAGATTGAATATATCTGTAAACAATCGTGCATATATCCGCGCGCGTTATGTTTTCATTCGGCGCAAACGTGCCATCGCCGCGCCCGTTGATAAGCCCCAGCTCCTGCGCAGACGCAACGTAGGAATAGTACCAGTCGCTCTCGCTCACATCGGAAAATTCGCATGTAGCTTCAGCGTCGTATCTTCCCGTCACCATCACGATTATTTTCGCAAATTCCGCTCTCGTTATGTTTGCGTTCGGCTTAAACGTGCCGTCCGTGTAGCCCGAGATAATACCCATGCTCACAAGCGCATTCACGCTGTCAACCGCCCAATCGACGCCAGTCATATCGCTGAAGGTGCTGCTTGAACCCGCAGCGCCGCTCGTTTCGGTTGTTCCTGTTGTTCCGCTCGTTCCGGAAGTTGATGTGCTTCCCGCCATTGTTCCGCCGGATGCGGTCGTTGTCGTATCATCGTCATCATAAACCGTTCCCGATCCCGTCGCGGTCGATGTTGAGGTTGATGTTTCAGTCGCGGTTTCGGTAGATGTTTCCGTAGCAGCTTCCGTCGAAGCCTCGGTTGTCGCTTCCGTCGTCGCTTCCGTTGCGGATTCCGTCGTCGTTTCCTCGGTCGCAGTTGTCGCGCTCTCCGTTGTCGCCTCTGTTGCGCTCTCGGTCGTCGTTTCTTCTGTCGTTTCCTCTGTCGTTTCCTCTTCCGTGCCGATTAAATTGTGCGCAAAAATCAGCGACTTTATCGTGTTATAGAGCGGCAAAAACTCCGACGGAATTTCACCCTCGCTAAACGCCACCGCCGCTTCGGGATATGCCTTGGCAATCGCGTTTCTCACCGCAATGTTTTTGCGGTTTGACATTGCGTTATATGCCGCGTTATAAAAATAATCGTCAAAGGTGTATTCGTCGATTTCGTCACTGTGGCTTTCAAGAGAAGCCTGAATATCCTTTAAAAACGTCAAAATCTGCGAATCCGACACGCCCTGCTCCGTTATCTTTGCCACAAACTCCGGATACATCTCGCAAATTTCCGCATACGCATCCTCAATCGTATAATCCTCCGCACACACAGCCGATGCAAACGAAAGCAGCATTACAAAAGAGATAAACGCCGCTGCCGCCCTTTTTAAAAGCATTTTCATTCATTTTTTCCCCTTTCGCACAAAACCTTTACTATATTATAACACACATCACCGCACTTTTTCAAGTGCATTATTGTGTTCCATTTGTTAATAATACCTTTCTGCACCCCGAAAAGTTGCAATATTTTAAAAATTTTTTTCCGCAGCCGCGCAAAGCGGTTCAAGCGCGTCTCCAAGCACCATCAGCTTCACACTGCCGCCCTCAATCGCGGCAAATTCAATTTCACAGTCCGCTTCGATATCGCGGCTTTCCACACTGCAAAGTATTCCCTCCGCGTCATAAACTGCAATAACCGCCCGCGCGCTTTCGGAAACGAAAAAGCCCGCCATCGTGTCGCTCACAAAGCTCACCGCAGCTCTTTCTTCTGCGGTTCCTATGAGCCCGTGTACGAATACCAAATTTTTAATCGTCACATACAACGGCTGAAATTCCTCGGGAATAACCCCTTCCTCTTCAAATTGCGTCACCGCGGAAGGATAAGCCTTCGCAAGCGCGTTTCTCACCGCAATGTAACGGCGATTGCCGATTGCGGTATTCGTCGCGTTGTAAAAATACTTATCAAAATTCTCCTCTGTTATCTCGTCGCTTTCAGCAATCAACAAATCTTGGATATAGGTCAAAAAAGAAAGTATCTGTTCGTCCGACACGCCGCTCGCCTTAATATTTGCTATAAATTCCGGATAAAATTCACAGCATTCCGCATACGCGTCCTCAATCGTAAAATCATCAGCCAAGGCAATCTGCGGGATTATGAGCATAAACAGCAAAAACGCCGCCGCAATCATTTTTATCATAACATCGAGCCTTTCTGCGTAAAATCCTTTTTTGATTGTAGCATATCGCACTCCGCATTGCAACCTCTAAATAAAAGTTTACAAAGTCCTCACACTCCGGAGCAAAAACTTTTTTCTCTACATCAAAACCTTTACCGAAATTCCCGCCATTATCAATCCCGCCAAAATGAGCGGCGCCATTCCGTCAATATAGCCCGATTGCGCATCGAGCGAATAATATAAAAGATAGCATACAAGCGAAATTGCCGCCGCAATCAAAACGAGCACAATAGCGCCGACCGTCCCCGACTTTGTAAAGCAGCCCAAAGCATACAGCGCGTTTAACTCGCAAACCGTTAAAACGCACCATCCTACTATCAAAAGAAGCTCCGTCGTCACCGGGCGATTGAGCAATTTATATGTAACGCCGAGTAAAATAACATATGCCGCAATGCCCGCAAAAATCGCGTACCTCTGCGCAAAAAGCAGCTTACCCGCAAAATCGCCGCCGCAGCCGCGTATAATCTGCACAATTGCCATAACGCCCAATATAAGCGCCGGAAGCAGCAGCCATCCGCTTTTTATTCCCTTCACCGCGCCTGTCGGTTTGAACGCCAACAGCCACCACGCCAAATAAAACCCGCAGCAGCCAATCAGAAAAAAATTTCCCGCAAGCATCCGCCGCACTTCAATTGTCAAGCTTGAAAGCATCTTTGCAAATCCCCTTTCGCAAAGCGCCGACCTTTTCCCGAGGTCGGCGCATAATGTCAGTTGTATTTCTTAATTCCGATGTCTTTTCTGTAATGCATTTTTTCAAACGACACCTTTTCAATGCCCTCATAGGCTTTCTTTATCGCGTCGTCAAGACTTCCCGCAACAGCCGTCACTCCGAGCACTCTTCCGCCCGCCGTAACGAGCTTTCCGTCCTTCATTGCGGTTCCCGCGTGGAATACCGTCACATCACCGAGCGCCTCCGCGTCCTCAATGCCCGTTATTTCATATCCCTTATCGTATTTCACGGGATAGCCGCCGCTTGCCGCAACAACGCACACGCAGCCGCCCTCGCGCCACGAATACTCAACCTCGTCAAGCCTTTCGTCGATAACGGCGTTAAATATTTCAAACAAATCGCCTTGAAGCCTCGGCAGAACAACCTGCGTTTCGGGGTCTCCGAAGCGGCAGTTATATTCTATTACCTTAACGCCGTCCTTTGTCGCCATCAAGCCGAAATAGAGCACGCCCTTAAACGTTCTGCCTTCGCTGTTCATCGCTTTCATTGTCGGCAGGAAAATGTTATTCATGCACTCTTCCGCCATTTTTTCGTCGTAAATTCTGCTCGGCGAAAACGTGCCCATGCCGCCGGTGTTAAGCCCCTCGTCATTGTCATACGCACGCTTGTGATCCTGTGCGCTGACCATCGGGCGCATCGTCTTTCCGTCGGTAAACGCGAGCACCGAAATCTCGGGGCCCGTCAAAAATTCCTCAATAACAACTCTGTTCCCTGCGTTTCCGAAAACCTTGTCCTCCATCATATCGCGGATTGCTTTTTCGGCTTCTTCTTCGGTCTTGGCAATGATAACGCCCTTTCCGAGCGCCAATCCCTCCGCCTTTATAACTGTCGGAAGCGGAGCCGATTTTACATATTCCAACGCCTTCTCCGCCGAATCGAACACCTCATAGTGCGCCGTGGGAATACCGTATTTCTTCATCAATTTCTTTGAAAATACCTTGCTTCCCTCGATAATCGCCGCGTTTTTCCTCGGGCCAAACGCGCGAATCCCCTTCTCTTCCAGCGCGTCAACCATTCCCAGCACAAGCGGATCATCGGGCGCAACAACAGTCAAATCTATTTTGTTTTCCTCCGCGAATTTGACAACGCCCTCAACGTCCGTCGCCTTTATCGGCACGCACTCCGCAATCTGCCCAATTCCGGCGTTTCCCGGTGCGCAGTATATTTTATCCACACTTTCGCTCTGCGCCAGCTTCCACACAATCGTATGCTCGCGACCGCCGCCGCCCACAACAAGTACCTTCATCGCTCACGCCCTCCTCGTTCAATCAATGATGGAACAGGCGAATGCCCGTCATAGCCATCGCAATGCCGAATTTGTCGCAGTAATCAACAACAACGCCGTCGTTCTTCGAGCCGCCGGGCTGCGCAATGTATTTCACGCCGCTCTTGTACGCTCTTTCAATGTTGTCGCCGAACGGGAAGAACGCGTCCGAGCCGAGCGCCACGTCCGTGTTTTTCGCAATCCACGCCTTGCGCTCATCTTTTGTAAATACAGGCGGCTTTTCCTTAAAGAGCGTTTCCCAAACTCCGTCCGCCAAAACGTCGTCATAATCGTCCGAAATATAAACGTCAATCGCATTGTCGCGGTCGGGACGCTTTACGCTGTCTAAGAAATTGAGCGCCAAAACCTGCGGCGACTGACGAAGCCACCAATTATCAGCCTTTGAACCCGCAAGGCGAGTGCAGTGAATCCTGCTCTGCTGTCCCGCGCCGATGCCGATAGCCTGTCCGTCCTTCACATAGCAAACGGAGTTCGACTGCGTATATTTCAGCGTTATCAGCGAAATCACCAAGTCACGCTTTGCCGAATCGGGAATATCCTTATTCTGCGTCACAATGTTATTTAACATTTCCGCGTTTATGTCAAGCTCGTTTCTCCCCTGCTCAAACGTCACGCCGAAAACCGTCTTGCGCTCAATCGGCACCGGTCTGTAGCTTTCATCTATTTTAATGATTGCCAGCGTTCCGCGCTTTTTTGTCTTTAAAAGCTCCAACGCCTCTTCCTCATATCCCGGCGCGATAATTCCGTCCGAAACCTCGGGCTTCAAAAGCCTTGCCGTTGACAAATCGCAAACATCCGACAGCGCCACAAAATCACCGAATGAGCTCATTCTGCCCGCGCCTCTCGCCCTTGCGTATGCCGAAGCAATCGGCGAAAGCTCAAGAGAATCGTCAATAAAATATATCTTCCTCAAAGTGTCGTCAAGCGGCAGCCCCACAGCCGCACCCGCCGGAGAAACATGCTTAAAGCTCGTCGCCGCCGGAAGTCCCGTCGCTCTTTTGAGCTCGCTCACAAGCTGCCAGCCGTTAAACGCGTCAAGCAAATTGATATATCCCGGATTTCCATTCAAAACCTCAATCGGAAGCTCTCCCCCGTCCTCCATAAAAACGCGTGAAGGCTTTTGATTTGGATTGCATCCGTACTTCAACTGCATCGAATTCATTTCACTGCATCCCTTTCATATATTCTTATTAATTATTCTTGTCTCATATTTACCCGTTTCAATGTCAATGTAGCGCACAAAAAGCGAAACCTTGTTGTCCTCATTTAACGCGTTCCACAAAAGAGCGGCGTATTCGTCAATGTCGTTTCCGACCTCGACCTCTTCCGGCTCTCCGCAAAAACTCGGAAGCGGATTGCCGTCGCTCATATATGTATGGATAAAATGTCCCTGCCCCGCAATCGGGTTGCTATATGAAAAAGTGTATCTTCTGCACGATGCGGGATTTCCGTCCGCGCTTTTAAGGATAGACATTACGTAGGAATATTCCCCGTTTTCAACGTCCAGCGCCGCCGATATTCTGGGTGTATAGTTTGGCGCATCGGGCTCAAATTCGCGCCCTCTGAGCGACTCTTCAAACGTTTTCCCCTCGCTCATTTTTTCATATATCGTGTCCGTCTGATCACCATTTGTCACAATCGTCAAATTGTCAAGCACTCTGACCGGCGCATATATGATAAGCGACGGATCCTCAAGCTTCGACGGGTCGAACGCCTCCGTTCTTATTCCCTCGCCGTCCTCGACAAACACACGGTTGCGACTGTTTTGGCTGCGCCCCATGATAAAATATGCCGCAACGGCATTTTTCCCGTCCGCGCTCTTTCCCACAACAATTCCTCTTCCGGGATATGAATTACCTTCAAGCTTTTCCTTTATCATTTCAAACTCCTTTCAATTTGCAGAACACAGCTTCTCAATCGCCTGCGGCAGTATCACCCATTCCGCCTGCTCCATTATTCGCCTCTGCAGCGTTTCGGGCGTGTCGTTTTCCTCAACATAAACCGCCTTCTGTGCGATTATTTTTCCTCCGTCGACAACCCCGTTCACAAAATGCACCGTCGCCCCGCTCACCTTAACGCCGTAATCGAGCGCCGCCTTATGTACCTTCAAGCCGTAAAAGCCCGCCCCGCAAAATGACGGTATCAACGATGGGTGAATGTTTATTATCTTGTCGGGGTATGCCTTTATCAGCTCTTCTCCTACAATGCACAAAAACCCCGCCATTACAATCAAATCAACTCCGCGCGATTTCATGTGCTCCACGATTGCCCTGTCAAAATCTTGAGCTTTATCAAACGCCTTTCTTTCAATAACAACGCCCTCAACGCCCGCGTTTTCGGCGCGTTTTAACGCAAAAGCATCCTTTTTGTTCGAGACAACTGTCACAACAGAGCCGCTTTTTATAATCCCGCTCTTTTCCGCGTCCAAAATAGCCTGCAAATTCGTTCCGCCGCCCGACACAAGTACGCCTATTTTTTTCATATTACGTCAACTCCGTTTGCGGCTTCAATAACTTCGCCGATAATATAGGCTTTTTCACCCACCGCGTTAAGCACCTCAACTGCCTTTTCCGCATCATCCGCTTTCACCGCCGCAATCATGCCGATGCCCATGTTAAATGTATTAAACATATCCCTCTCCGGAATGTCGCCCGTCGACTGTATCAGCTTAAATATCGGAAGAATCGGGAATGAATCCTTTTTAATCACCGCACGCAGATTTTCCGGCAGCATTCTCGGCACGTTTTCATAAAATCCGCCGCCCGTGATGTGCGAAATCGCCCGCACGTCGCATTCTTCAATCAGCTTCAATGCGCTCTTAACGTAAATCTTTGTCGGTGTGAGCAGCGTATTCAACAGCGTGTCGTTGAGAGAGGAAACATATTGATTGAGCTTTTCGGGCTTTTTCCCCACGCCGAACACCTTTCTCACGAGCGAAAACCCGTTTGAATGTACGCCGGACGAAGCAATGCCTATCAGCTTGTCGCCCGCCTCAAGCCTTTTGCCGTCGATTATTTTTTTCTTATCCACAATGCCGACCGTAAAGCCCGCAAGGTCATATTCATCCTCAGGGTAAAAGCCAGGCATTTCCGCCGTTTCGCCGCCTATCAGCGCGCAGCCCGCCTGAACGCAGCCGTCAGCCACGCCGCGCACAATCGCCGCAACTTTTTCGGGCACATTTTTGCCCACCGCAACATAGTCCAGGAAGAACAACGGCTTTGCTCCGCTGCAAACAACGTCGTTCACACACATCGCCACGGCATCAATTCCCACCGTGTCGTGCTTGTCCGCCAAAAACGCCATTTTGAGCTTCGTTCCCACACCGTCCGTGCCCGAAACAAGCACCGGCTCATCATACTCATTTTTGTCTATTTCAAACAATCCGCCGAAGCCGCCGATGTCCGACATAACGCCTTTGATAAATGTCTTCTTAACGTCCGAACGCATCAGGCGCACCGCTTCGTGCCCCGCCTCAACGTCAACTCCGGCATTCTTATAGCTCTCACTCATCTCAAACAACTCCTCCAAGATTTTTTACAGCATCCTCCGCTTCTTTCACGGGGTATTTACCCGTAAGGCAGCCCGCGCAAAAGCCCCCTTCACGGTCGGGCAAAAGAAGCTTCAAACTTTCAACGTCCAAAAAGCCGATTGAATCGACGTTCAAAAGCTCCTTTATTTCCTCAACGCTGTGTCCCACCGCGATAAGCTCTTTTCGATCGGGTATATCCGTCCCGAAAAAGCACGGCCACATAAACTGCGGCGCCGTTATTCTCAAATGAACCTCTTTCGCTCCCGCCTCGCGCAGCATCGCGACAATCCTCTTTCCCGTCACGCCGCGCACAACAGAATCGTCAACCAATACGACTCTCTTGCCCTTCACGCTGCTTGCCATCACGTTCAGCGACACGCCCATCATCTTTTCGCGTTCCTCATCCGACGGATGAAGGAACATTCTGTGTACATAGCGGTTTTTTATCAATCCGTATTCAAACGGAATGCCCGCCTCCTCGGCATATCCCGTCGCCGCGTAAAGTCCGCTGTCCGGCACGCCCGTCACAACGTCCGCCTCAACCGGGAATTTTTGCGCTAATAGCCTTCCCGCTGTCTTTCGCGCCTCATAGACGCTCTGCCCTTCGATAACGCTGTCCGGTCTCGCAAAGAAAATATATTCAAAAACGCAAAGTCCCTTTTCATTTGAGCAGTTTTCTTTAAAGCTCGTCATGCCCTCGCTGCCGAAAACGACAATCTCGCCCGGCTCCACGTCGCGCAGATATTTTGCGCCTATCGCGTCCAGCGCCGCCGTTTCGCTCGCCGCAACATACGCGCCGTTTTTCTCGCCGATGCACAGCGGTCTTATCCCGTGCGGGTCGCGCGCCGCGATTATCTTTCTCGGCGTCATGATAACAAGACTGTACGCGCCGTGTATCTTCCCCATCACGGTTGAAAGCGCCGCCTCCATCGAATGGCACCGCGCCCTCTCCCGCGCCACAAGATAGCAGATTATCTCCGCCGCCGTGTCTGTATGGAAAATGGCGCCGCTATATTCCAGTTCGTCAATGAGCGCCCGCCTGTTCACAAGCCCGCCGTTATTCGCAATCGCCATCGTACCCTTTTTGTATTTTGAAACGAGCGGCTGCGGATAGCAGTCCTCCCCTTCGCCGGAGGACGAATATCTCACGTGACCTATCGCCTTGCTGCCTTGAAGCTTCTGCACACCGCCGCGGTTCAAAACCTCATTCACATAGCCTGCGTCCTTGATGTATTCAAAGCTTCCGTCATCGCCGCACACGGCAATTCCGCACGACTCCTGCCCTCTGTGCTGCAGCGCATATAGCGCGTTATATGTCTCTTCGGCGCAGTGCAGCTCCCCCGTCGGGTCATATATCGCAAACACACCGCATTCTTCATGCAATTTGTCAGTCATTTCTCACACCTCGTCCGCCATAGCCTGAATCTTCGCGTCCTTCGCCTCAACCGAGGTCTTCATTTCTTCTTTAAATTCAGTGAGCTTTTCTCCAAGCTCGTCATATTTTAACGCCAGCATCTGGCACGCCAAAATAGCGGCGTTGTCGCTGCCGTTTATCGCAACCGTCGCCACGGGAATACCGCTCGGCATCTGCACAATCGAAAGCAGCGAATCAAGCCCGTCCATCGTCGAGGACTTAATCGGAATACCTATCACCGGCAGCGTCGTAAACGCCGCCAAAACCCCCGGCAAATGCGCCGCCTTGCCCGCCGCGCCTATTATGCAGTCAAAGCCCTCATCCTTTGCCCCCGACGCAAATTCCTTTGCCGCCTCGGGCGTTCTGTGTGCGGAAATAATCCTCACAACGACCTCAATACCAAACGACTTCAATCTTTTGATACACGGCTTCACCACTTCAAAATCCGAATCGCTTCCCATAACAACCGCAACCTTAGGTGTTTTCATAAGACATTCCTCTTTCCTATAATACTTCCTGTATTCTATCAAAAAGAGAGCACAATTGTCAATAGTTTAAACAATTATAAATATAAATACACAAATTTTCAGCGTTTTCAGCCGCCGCTTCTGCCTCAAAATCGCTCTCTCCCGCAAATTTCACCGCTCCCGCGCCGTATTTTTCCCGCAGAAAATCCATCGCACCGTCAATTTTTTTCTTCTTGGTGTCCTCCGATGCAAAAAACGAAATCTGCCCCGCCCCGTCGCAGAGCGACATTGCCGAAATCCCCAGCATTCTCACCGGGCGCGAAAAGCCGTACCCCCGCTCAATCAGCCCCATTGCGGCGCTTGCCAAATCGGATGCGTGATCTGTCGGCTGTGTCAGCCCCGTCTGCCGCGATATTGATTTAAAATTTTCATCTCTTATTATAACGCTCACCGTGGCGCACTTTTTCCCCTGCGCTCTGAGCCTTGTTGCCACAACATCCGCAATGCGCATTACCGCGCCTCTTATTTCCTCCTCCCCGACCAAATCCTTCGGGAACGTGTAGGAATTGCCGACCGACTTCACCTCGTCCTTTTCGTAAATGCTCTTGACTTTCGACTTATCCTCGCCTTTCGCATAGCTCAATATTGTCAGCCCGTTTTTGCCGAAGCTTTTTTCAATATATCCTCTATCGCACCTTGCCAGATCGCCTATCGTCAATATCCCGCGCTTTTTCAGTTCCTCGCCCATTTTCCTGCCCACAAAGAGCAAATTCTCCACGCTCTGCGGATAGACGATTCTTTCCACATCCTCCGGCATGATAACTGTCGTAACGTCGGGCTTTTTGTAATCGCTTCCGAGCTTTGCGAACGATTTTGTAAAGCTCACACCAACCGAAATGGTCAACCCAACCTCACGCCGCACCCGCTCTCTCAATTCCTCCGCAATCTTCACTCCGTCTCCGAAAAGCTCTTTCACATCCGTCACATCGAGCCACGACTCATCAATCCCGAACGGCTCGACAAATTCGGTATATTCCCTGTATATTTTATTCACTCTTTCCGAAAATTCCGAATACCTCTTGTGCCTCGGCGGCACAATGACAAGATTGGGGCACTTCTTCCTCGCCTGAAAAATAGTCTCCGCCGTCTTTATCCCGTACCCCTTCGCAATCTCGTTTTTCGCCAATATTATCCCGTGCCGCGTCCTCTCATTTCCCCCGACCGCCATCGGCACATTTTTGAGCTCCTTATTGTCCGCCTCCTCGCACGAAGCGAAAAAAGCGTTGCAGTCGCAATGTAATATCGTCCGCATTTCTCCCACCTCTCAATATATTTTACCACCTCCCGCCCCATTTGTAAATGGCACATAGTTTCAATTTAAAAAGAGGAAACCCGCTCTCGGACTTCCTCCCCATTTCGCTTTTTACTCATGCTTCTTAAACTGATATAAAATACCCAAAACGACGCTTGCCATAAGTATCAACAATCCCACATCGCGCGAATACAATCTGTTGCGCGGCGCGTCAAGCGTTATTTTCTCATCACCTGTCTGCACGGTATTGTTAAAAAACGACAGCTTAATTTCCTCGTCCGCCGCGTCGGTTGCGGGATAATCCGCATAAAATTCATCCTCGCGGTATGACGAATCAACCCCGATTTTCTCCGTCAAATTGAAACCATCGTCATATATGTATACAGCATAATCGCCGTGATTTAACACAACAATGTTGCCATCACTGAGGCTTAAAAATTCACTCCCCTTAGTGTGCTTTACGGAATTTGTATCAAAATACGCTCCGCCCGTAAAATTCCCCTCCGCGTCAAATCTCTGAACACAGGTATAACCTAAAGTGTATATATTCCCGTCCGAATCCCGAACCACGGTATGCACATCATTCAAATTATCTCCCTGTTCCATTTTGCCCGCTCCGCCCGCAGGCACGCTTGTCATGTCGCCGAAAAGAGCGGCAAGCAGCGCAAAAATTTCTACGGCAAACGCGATTATGCCCAATATAATACGTCTACGGCTGTCCATAAAATCCAATCTCCTTATCAATTCAACAAATCCAACGTTCGATCCGGTTTAAATATAACCTCTTCCTTCGTCATACCGCTCGTTACGATATTCAGCTCTCCCCAACATCTATAAACCGCCTGTGTTCCACGCCGCGCTTGTCCGTGCAAACGACCATGTAACGCCCTTTGTTTTCAAGGGTTATCTTTCCGTCCTCCGCCGTGATCTCCTTTTCGCACTCTTTGAAATATCTCACGTTTTCCGTTTCCTCGGAATACGCAAGCAACGGACCGTAAATTTTCATTTCTTCGTATTCGCCGCTTTTTTCAATCTCCGCCGCGCCGTCAATTTCCGTGAGCGTTATCTCCGCCTCGTCCGCCGCCGCGCTTTCCGCCTTTAGCAGCGGAATCAACCCGCTATCCCACGTGTAAAACTTCACATAATCCGCTCCGCTTTCGTCAAATTCAACCGTTCCGCAAAATCTCACCTTTTCGCCGACCGCGCTCTTTTCAACCTCGCCGCTCACTTCCCGAACCTCAAGCAGCGCTCCGTCCTCATCGTAAAGCGCGGCATAAAGCTTACCTTCCTTATCCGCCGTGCAGTCAATCTCGGCATATAACACACCGCCGTCCTTTCTTACGCTCACCTCCGCGCCGAGCTTGTCGTAATATTCCGGCAAGCTCGTTATATCGGTGTGATATACATATGAACCGTAATATGTTCGCTCAACATCCGGATATTCATCTGTCGTATAACATATCGCAAAGCGATATGACGCGTTCCGCTGCGGCTTCAAGTAAAACTCCTCTTCATAATACGACACAACTCTTTCGGGATATTCGTTCATAAGCGTTGAAGTTCCGGTGTATAAACTAACACTTAAATCAGTTTCCAAGCACAATATCCTTGAAAAAATAATCTTCCCGTATTTGCCTTTTTTCCCGATTTGCGTTGCCTCCACATAAATTACAGCGTCTCCGTTTTCATCTGTCGTCTCATACGCATGTACGCCGGGATTATGAAACGCAATCCCGCCACTCGAAGCAAGCACATTACCGCAGCAGAAAACACAAAAAATCGTCACGGCGGCAACCACCGCACATATTTTTTTTCGCATAACCTTTCTTCTCTCTCATTTAAACACATTCCTCTCTCAGTTAAATTTGTTCTCCCGCCGCGTAAAGCGCGGTGGGTGCGGTCTCAAATTCCGCCCCGCGGAATTTGTCCCTTAATTGTCAATTGTACATTGTCAATTCTAAATTCATATTCATTATATCAACCTCCCCTCCTTTTTCAATCTCTTTGGCACAGTTTACACAATTTTGGCACACTTTACACACTTATTATATCCTTTTAACCCTCACTGTCAACCCATTCTGCGTGAACAGCACGTTTTCCGACGTGAACGGTTATATCTAAATTATACCTCTCACGAAAAAATTTTCAACGCCCTTGGCACGAACTGCACGATTTTGGCACGAATGACATGCGCTCCGCCCTACCGTCCGCCGCTCTCTCATTTTATCTGATAAAAAAATGCGCCCATTCGGGGCGCACACACCATATTTCATTCCGCGTCAATCATAATATGGCAGCAAAATTCATTTTCTTCCTCATAAAACTTTATCATGCCGTTATGCCTTTCCGCAATGTCGCGGATCGACTTCATCCCTATCCCGTGCAGCTCTTTATTTTTCTTCGACGTCTTAAAATCGGCATTTTCCGTCAAAACGGATTTTGCAATGCTGTTTCTCACGGCTATCACCAAATAGCTCCCGCTCGTCCTTATGTCGAGCATTATTCTTTTTGCCTCCGTCTTTTCGGCGGCTTCTATAGCATTGTCAAGCAAATTTCCGAACAAAATCACCGCTTCGTTCTGCGGCAAATTTATCTTTGTTCCTTGCTTTACTGCGACCTCCATGAAAATTCCCTTTTGATTGCACACCGCAATTTTTGAATTTACCGCCGCGTCAAACGCCGCATTGTCGGTGTGAATATAGGTCAAAATGTTCGGCATGTAATTATTCGTGATAACATCTATGTATTTTTTCGCTGCGGCACAATCCCCGTCCTCAATATATTTCAAAATAGTCAAAAGCTGATGCTTAATGTCGTGCCTCACGGTTTTCATTTCCCGCACAAAAGCCTCGTTGTCCGCAATGTTGTTTTTCAAATTTTCATTCTGCTGCTCCAACAGCGCCGCTTTCATCCTCGTCTCATAATCCCTGTCGATTTCGACAAAAAACCAATACACCATAATATTCGCCAAAATTATACATATCATTCCCACCAAATTATAAACCGAAATATCGCTGTCAATCAGCGCCGCCTTCATCAATGCGCCGACCGATATTACCGATATGACGGGAATGATTAAAATCATCATCCATCTGCGCCCCTCAATGGGGTTTCTCTGCTTCATTCTCAAAATAATCCTTGTGACGTAAAACTGCAACAGCTTCGCAATAACAATAGCCGTCACCCTTGTGGAATTCAAAACCGTTATCAGCTCATACGGGTCGTAGCCGATAATATTGCACATCAAAAGGTTTACGAAAAGCGCTATGCCATACGGTATCAAATTAGTCAGTACCGCAATCAATATTTTCAGCGGCACGCTGCCTTGAAGCGCGACCAACGCATAGCACGCGGAAATAATTATCGGTATGTACGCGCCGAACGTTTCAAACTCTGTCATGTAATTCATTACCGTCGTCTCAAAAGCTGCGATTACCCAGCAAATTATAAACGCGGCATATTTTTTCTTTCCGCTGAACCTGCAGCCCAAATACCGCGTAATAAAGTCAACTGAAATCAACGCCTCAATTATATTCACGCATATTTCAAAAACCGCCTCTGTCATATCAAGCTGCTCCTTATATAGTTGTGATATTCATTTTTTACATATTCGGCGCAAGAACGGCTCAATCCGAAACGCTCGCCCGTTGTGAGAATAACCTCTCTGCTTGTTATTTTTGAAATATATTTGCAATTGACCAAGACCCCGCGTTGTATTCTGATAATGTTAAAAGGCTGCAGCTCGTTTTCAATGCCCGATATTTTGCACCTCACCTGCAGATCTCCCTTTTCGCTGTCCTTTATGATAATATCGTGCTTAAATGATGTTATATAAATTACGCGGTTAATGTCGATTCTTATTGTTTCGTTATCCGCTCTCAGCTCAATTACATGGTTTTTCTTTTCGTTTTCCGCCTCAATCTTTCGCACGATTTTCGGCAAAACCCCGTCCAGATCCTCCGGGCGGCTTTTGCGGATGAACCAAAACGGATGGTATTCGTAGGATTGATAAACCTTGTCCTCATAATTTGTCACAAATAAGATGAGCGTTTCCTCCCGTATGCGCTGAATGTGCGACGCCGCCTCAAACCCGTCCATCCCCGGCATATCAATGTCAAGCAGCACAACATCGGCGTAATTTCCCGCCTCAAATTCTTTAATCAGGCTCTCCCCGTCGCCGAAAACATCTATTCTGTACGGCTTCTCCCCTTTCAACGTCTCGTCCATGTATTTTCTTATCTTTTCGTCCATCAACTCAACCGACGACATTTCATCGTCGCAAATCGCTATATTCATCTATTATACCCCTCCCCCCGATACATTTTATTATAACATACAAAAAAGAATTTTAAACCCCTTTACCATAAAAAACCAAATATTAACACCACCCCGCCGCAATTACAATTGTACGGGCGGGGCTCGTATCCCCCCACATACCCCCCCGCGGGCGCCAG
>JAJQCX010000181.1 GCA_021202495.1 Clostridia bacterium
GTATAACACATATTTCTCAAATAGCAAACATATTTTCAAAAAAAATCCCAAAGTAATCGTTCGCTTTGGGATTTCTTCATTTTCTCATTTCATCATTGACGCGGCTTTTAACCTTTTGAAAAATTCCTCGTCCGCCCTTTTTAAATTTACCGCTTTAAATTCCTCATTCACAAAGCAGTGCGTCGACTTTCCCTTGCACATAATCCTGCTTCCGCATTTTACAACGTACTCAAACTTCAGCTTAACCCCGTTAAATTCCTTGAGCCTCGTCTCAATTTCAAATGTGTCGCCGTAGTGCAGCGGATGGAGATATTCCGCCTCAAGCTTGACCGTCGGAATCATAATGTGCTTCTTTTCCTCTTCAAAGCACGAGCAGTCCGTCTTCTCCATAAAGTCTATTCGCGCCTCTTCAAAATAGCGCGTGTAGTTTGAATTGTGAACGACGTTCATCTTGTCCGTCTCGTAATAATTCACGCTGCGCTTGTAGGGCTCGATCGCCTTTTCGCGGAAATCCATGTGTTTAATTTTCCCGCTTATCGTCTTGCTCATTTCGCCGATAAATTCGACCTTTCTTATGTGCTTATAAACCGCCGTGCGCGAATTTGAAAACGTCTGCAGCTCCTTTTTAAGCTGCTCCGATGCTTCAAAGCCCTCGTTTAACACGACCGTCGCCTTTATCGCCTGCCCGCGGTTTTTGTCGGGAATGCCCGTCGCCGCGCATTCCAAAACCGCCGGATGCTCCATCAGAATGCTCTCAATCTCAAACGGGCTCACCCGAAATCCGCTGCTCTTTATCAAATCGTCCGCTCTGCCTACGAAGAAAATGTAGCCCTCCTCGTCGCGGTAAACAGTGTCGCCGGTGTGGTAAAAACCACCGCGCCATACATATTCATACTGCTTGTCGTCTCCGCAGTAGCCCATAAACACGCCGTGGTGCGACCCGTCCTCCTTCGGAAACGCGACCAGCTCGCCAATCTCTTCCGCGTCCGCCGCGCTTCCGTCCTCGCGCACAATGCCGATGTTATAAAGCGGAGACGGCTTTCCTATCGATCCCGCCTTGGGGCGCGTATGCTCCAAATTTCCTACCATGAGCACGCTCTCCGTCTGCCCGAAGCCCTCAAAAATTTCAAGCCCCGTCATTTCGTATATCTTTTTAAACACCTCCGGATTTAACGCCTCGCCCGCCGTCGTAATATGTGTCAGGCTCGACAAATCATACTTTGTCATGTCGCGCTTTATGAAATAGCGGTAAACCGTCGGCGGTGCGCAAAACGTCGTCACGCGGTATTTTTCGATAACCGCCAGCATTCCGTCGGGTGTAAAGTTGTCAAAATCATAGACCATAACCGCGCAGCCGCACAGCCATTGCCCGTATATTTTGCCCCACGACGCCTTGCCCCAGCCCGTCTCCGCGACGCTCAAGTGAAGTCCGCCCTCTTTAACGCACTGCCAGCGCTTCGCCGTGATGATGTGCGCCAAAGGATAGGTAAAATCGTGCATAACAGCCTTGGGGTACCCCGTCGTGCCGGAGGTAAAATAGAGAATCATCGCGTCACTCGCCTTTGTTTCAACTCTTTCAAATTTATCCGACGCCTTGTCAACCTCCGCCGTAAAATCGATGCTTCCGTTGAGCCTGCCCTTAGGCGTTAAGACAGCCTCCAACGTCGGGCACTTTTCCTTTGCCTGCATCAGCTTTTCCGCAGCGCCCGATTCCAACGTACAAACCGCGTGACGCACCCCAACGGCGTTTATTCTGTAAACCATGTCCTCAACCGTCAGCATATGCGTTGCGGGAATGATAATCGCGCCAATCTTGTGCAGCGCCGGCGCAACGTACCAGTATTCGTAATTGCGCTTTAATATCACAAGCACACGATCGCCGCGCTTTATCCCCTGCTCTGTAAATACGTTTGCCGCCTTGCTGCTCAATTTACTTATATCTTCAAATGTGAATTTTCTCTCGTTTCCCGAAACGTCGCACCACATAACCGCGCGCTCCTTCGGCGCAAGACGCGCCATTTCGTCAACAACGTCATATCCGAAATTAAAATTCTTCGGGTATTTCAGCGTAAAATCGCAGAGAACCCCGTTTTCGTCAAATTTTTCATCACAATACTTCTTGTAAAGCTCCATCCAAAGCACTTCCTTTCTGCCCAATATATTACTGTCTCAAATATACTTTTTCAACAGTCAATTTTGTAAAATTTTTTGCTTTCACAACACCCGCCCGACATTTTGTCGCTTCAATAACCTCACACCCCAAATATGCCGTATTTCTCCCACATTTTTAACAATCTATACACAATCTTCACAATTATTCGCTGTCTCAGTCGTAGGGCGGGGGGCTTGCTCCCGCCGTCCTGCGCCCGCAGGCGCCTCAAATTAAATTCCGCTCCGCGGAATTTTTCCTCAGCTTCACACTTCACACTTCACACTCCACACTGATTCACACATTTCTCCCTCCCCGCGTACTATATACCAGAAGATACCCGCACGTTGGGAGGCTTTTAATTCATATGTATAAAAACCGCCGCCCCATTGGTCTGGGATGCCTGTTCTTCGTTACCGGAGTTTTCACCGCGCTTGTTTTCCCCCTGTGGCTTATCGCCGCAATAGAGGGCTTGATTATAATTATCTTCGGAATATCCTGCTGCCGAAAGTGACAGGCATCCTCTTTTAATGTAAAAGGAGAGTGTAGTTTAACTTGAAAATACTCGTCTTTAAAATGCCCAAATTCTTAGCCGGCATCACCCGCACCATCTTCGGCATGAAAAAAGTGTGAAAAAACTCCCGCAGATTTAACCTCTGCGGGAGCTTTGTTATCCCTTTATCTTTTTCCAATATTCCGCCGTTGCCGTCTCAACCTTGTTTTCCCCCGGCTTATAGTATTTTCTGTCCTTTATCCTATCCGGCAAATACTGCTGCTCAACATAGTGGTTCGGGTAGCTGTGGGGATATTTATACCCCTCGCCGTGCCCCAGCTTTTCCGCGCCGCCATAGTGCGTATCTCTCAAATGCTGCGGCACCTCGCCCGTGTCGCCCGACGCAATGTCGCCCATCGCCGCGTCGACCGCCTCAATCGCGCTGTTCGATTTTGGCAACGTCGCCAACATTATCACAGCCTCCGCAAGCGGGATTCTCGCCTCCGGCAGACCCAGCTGCAGCGCCGCATCGACGCACGCCTTTGTTATCACAATCGCCTGCGGATACGCAAGCCCCACGTCCTCCGCCGCCATGACGAGGATTCGCCTGCAAACGCTCTGCAAATCGCCCACCGTTAAAAGCCGCGACATATAATGCACAGCAGCGTCCGCGTCGCTCCCGCGCACCGATTTTTGAAACGCGCTCAAAACGTCGTAATGGTCGTCGCCGTCGCGGTCGTGCCGAAACGACTTTTTCCCCGTCGTCTCCTCCGCAAGCTCAAGCGTAATCGTTTTTACTCCCTTTTCGTCGCTCTTTGCCGAAAGCGCCGCGACCTCAAGCGCATTTAACGCCTTTCTCACATCACCCGACGACGAATTTGCAATGTGCTCCTTCGCCTCATCGGTCAAAACTATCTCAGCGTTTTCGTTGAGGCTCTTCACCGCCCGCTCCAGTGCCTCCGCAATGTCGCAGGGCTCCACGCTCTTAAATTCAAATACCGTGCAGCGCGACAAAATGGCGTTATAAACGTAAAAATACGGATTTTCCGTCGTCGAGGCAATCAGCGTCACGCGTCCGTTTTCAATGCATTCCAACAAGCTCTGCTGCTGCTTTTTGTTGAAATTCTGTATCTCGTCCAAATAAAGCAGCACCCCGTTCGCGCCCAATATCGACTGCGACTCATTGACGACCGCTTTCACGTCCGCAACGGAGGCGTTCGTCGCGTTCAGCTTGTAGAGCGCCTTGTTCGCCCTCTTTGCCGCAATGTTCGCCACCGTCGTCTTTCCCACGCCACTCGGTCCGTAAAAAATCATGTTCGGAATTTGCCCCGAATTTAAAATGCTCGACAAAATCTTCCCTTCGCCCAAAAGGTGCTTTTGCCCGACCACAAACGACAAATCGTCCGGTCTTATCCTGTCCGCCAACGGCTGCATAATCTTCACCCACTTTAAATAAAGGAGCCGCCGCTTCCGGCAGCCCCATAATTTTATTCATATAAAGGGTATTTCGCGCAAAGCTTCGCAACTCTTTCTCTCACCGCGTCCGCCGAATTTTCATAATCCGCAATCGTAAGATAAATCAAATCGCCGATCTCTATCATATCCTCTTCAACCATTCCGCGCGATGTTAACGCCGGCGTTCCTATTCTTATTCCGCTCGCAATGCTCGGCTTTTCCGGGTCAAACGGAATCGCGTTCTTGTTGACGGTGATGCCCACCTCGTCAAGACGGTGCTCCGCTTCCTTGCCGCTTATCTTAAACGGTCTCAAATCAACAAGCATCAAATGGTTGTCCGTTCCGCCGGAAACCAGGTCAAAGCCCTTTTCCAACAGCGTCTTTGACAGCACGCTCGCATTCTTCACAATCTGCGCCTGATACGCCTTAAATTCATCGGTCAGCGCTTCCTTAAAGCAAACGGCTTTCGCCGCGATAACGTGCATCAACGGTCCTCCCTGAATGCCCGGGAATACCGCTTTGTTTATCATTTTCGCGTGTTCTTCCTTGCAAAGGATAAGTCCGCCTCTCGGGCCGCGCAGCGTCTTATGCGTCGTCGTCGTCACAAAATCCGCATACGGCACAGGCGACGGATGCAGCCCCGCCGCAACAAGTCCCGCAATGTGCGCCATGTCAACCATGAAATACGCGCCGACCTCTTTTGCAATCTCCGCGAATTTTTCAAAATCAATCGTTCTCGGATATGCGCTCGCGCCCGCCAAAATGAGCTTGGGCTTGCACTCAAGAGCAATTCTTCTTACTTCATCGTAATCTATAACCTGCTCCGCCTCGGTCACGCCGTAGGGCACAATGTTAAAATATTTTCCGCTCATGTTCACCGGGCTTCCGTGCGACAGATGACCGCCGTGCGCCAAGCTCATCGAAAGCACCGTGTCACCGGGCTGCAATGCAGCGAAAAACACCGCCATGTTAGCCTGCGCGCCGCTGTGCGGCTGAACGTTCGCGTGCTCCGCCCCGAAAAGCTCCTTCGCCCTCTCAATTGCCAAATTTTCAACAACGTCCACATATTCGCAGCCGCCGTAATATCTCTTCCCCGGGTACCCTTCGGCATATTTATTTGTCAGCGGACTTCCCATCGCCTGCATAACAGCCTCGCTCACAAGATTTTCCGACGCAATGAGCTCCAGCTTATTTCTCTGCCGTCCAAGCTCTGACATCATAGCCTCATATACGTCATTGTCAACCTCGCGTACCTTATCAAAATTCAACATAATCAAACCTCCGTCCAAAAAAATCTTAATATATTATACACATTTTCTCTTTCATAAGCAAGACTTTTATGATAAAATAAATCATATTTTCAAGCGTCCCACTGTTGCCGTTGTACGGGCGGGGCTTATCTCCGCCCACTCCTGACGTTTCCCACTCTTTACTTACAAATTCCACTCCGCCGCAATCACAATTCCCCGCGCCCGCAGGCGCATATATTCAAATTTTGCTTTGCAAAATTTGTTCCTTAACTCCACACTCCACTCTCAACACTACACACTCAAACAAAATCTATCACAGGAGAAATTCTTATGGATAAAAAAGAACGCGCCCTCCGCTTCGCGCAAACTTTAAATGAAATATATCCCGACGCCGTCTGCTCGCTCGATTACGAAACGCCGTTTCGTCTGCTCTGCGCGGTTCAGCTTTCCGCACAGTGTACCGACGCGCGCGTCAACCTAGTCACTCCCGCGCTTTTTGAGCGTTACCCTTCTTCTGCGGAAATGGCAGACGCAGACCTTTCCGAACTTGAGGAAATCATAAAGCCCTGCGGCTTTTATCATAATAAAGCGAAAAACCTCATCGCCTGCGCCAAGCGTATCGAGGAGGTCTACGGCGGTAACGTTCCCGACAATATGGACGATCTTTTAACACTCGCCGGCGTCGGACGCAAAACGGCAAACCTTGTTTTGGGCGACATCTATAACCAAGGCGGAATGGTGATAGATACCCACGCCAAGCGCATTTTAAACCGCATGGGCTTGACCGAATTTGACGACCCCGTCAAAATTGAGTTCGATACGGAAAAGCTTTTCCCCCGCGAAATGCAGTCGGGTTTTTGTCACCGCATTGTCCTTTTCGGCAGAGACACCTGCTCCGCCCGAAAACCCAAATGCGCCGCCTGCCCCGCCTCATCCTATTGCCCGAAAATCATAAAATAAATCGGCGCACAACCTGTCAATTACGCACCTCCTCGGTTGTAGGGCGGGGGTTTATCCCCCGCCGCCTGCGCCGCAGGCGCTTAAATTCAAATTTTGCACAGCAAAATTTGTACCTCAACTCCACTCTCCACACTCCACTCTCCACACTCCACTCTCCACACTCCACTCTCCACACTCCACACTAACAAAAAATGCTTTGCAAAAATTTGCAAAGCATTTTTTGGTGAGACACGCGGGAATCGAACCCGCGACAACTTGATTAAAAGTCAAGTGCTCTACCGACTGAGCTAGTGTCCCATATGGCTGGACCGGCGGGATTTGAACCCACGAATACCGGAGTCAAAGTCCGGTGCCTTACCGCTTGGCTACGGTCCAAAATAAAAGAGCGTGTCCCGCGCTCCGGACCCATTGCTGCAAAACACTCTCCTGTTTTTCCGATCTTTCCTCTGCGGAAAACACCGCCGCCCTGACACAACGCGTTTTTAAATACGTTTTCCGGTACTTTTTTATAAATGGGGTGGGTAATCGGATTCGAACCGATGGCCTCCAGAGCCACAATCTGGCGCTCTAACCGGCTGAGCTATACCCACCAAATAAAATGGCGTGCCTGCGGGGATTCGAACCCGGGACCTACTGCTTAGAAGGCAGTTGCTCTATCCAACTGAGCTACAGGCACGTTTATTGGAGCGGGTGATGGGAATCGAACCCACGTAACCAGCTTGGAAGGCTGGAATTCTACCATTGAACTACACCCGCAAATTTATTCGCTTGCCAAAGTCAAGCGACAGGTAGTATTATAGCAAACGTTTTCATCTTTGTCAAGTTTTTTGATAAATTTTTTTCATTTTCCCGAAGCTGCAATTAAAGCCATAATTACCGCCCCGAAAACAGCCCCTCCCGAAAACAGCAAAAAATGCACCGAAAAATTCACCTCAATATACTATATTCAAGCACATATTTATTGTTTCCGCAAATTATTTTATTATTAGCTCTTCCTCATCCGCTAAACGTTGTACGGGCGGGGCTCGCCCCCGCCCGCTCTAACGTTTCAAATTTTTTATAATCCAACTCCGCTGCTTCGCTTTACTCCACCGTAACCGACTTTGCCAAATTCCTCGGCTTATCAATGTCTCTTCCGCGTGAAAGTGCGGCATAATACGCAATATACTGCGTCGGGACAACGCTCACAAGCGGCGTCAAAAGCTCATGCACGTCGTTTATCACAATTTTATCTCTGTGCAGACTGAGCGAACGCATTGAAATGACAAGCACCTTCGCGCCTCTCGCCCTCACCTCTTTGATGTTGCTGCGCGTGTTGAGGTTTATATTTTCCTGCGTTATAACGGCTATAACCGGCGTATCCTTTTCAATCAGCGCAATCGTACCGTGCTTCAGCTCGCCCGCCGCAAAGCCTTCAGCCTGAATATACGAAATTTCCTTCAGTTTCAGCGCCGCCTCAAGGCAAACATAATAATCCGCACCGCGTCCGATGTAAAACGCGTTGCGCGAATCCTTCAAATATTTTTCCGCCAAATACTTATAATTTTCTCTCTCGCCGCAAATTGTCTCAATAACATTTGCCGCAACAGAAAGCTCATATTTCAAATTTATATCGTATTCTTTTCCGACCTTCGACGCCAAAATCGCGAGCACCGCAAGCTGCGCCGTATAAGCCTTTGTCGACGCAACCGCAATCTCGGGGCCCGCATACAACAGCAGCGTATATGTCGCCTCACGCGAAAGCGTGGAGCCCTTCACATTTGTCAGCGTCAGCGTTTTATAGCCCATCTCCTTAACCTTAACCATTACGCTGCGCGAATCCGCGGTTTCGCCGCTCTGCGAAATAAATATAAAGAACGGCTTTTCGGTCAAAAGCGGCATATTGTGTACAAATTCGCTCGCAATATACGCATCCGTCGGCTTTTTAGCCATTTTTTCAAAAAATTGCTTACCGACAAGCCCCGCGTGATAGCTCGTGCCGCACGCGATAATATATACCTTGTCGCTCTCATTTATATCATTAATTATATTTTCATCTATGAACATTTCGCCGTCGTCATCGGTATACTGCTGAATAATTCTTCTTATAACCGAGGGCTGTTCCTCAATTTCCTTTAACATAAAGTGAGGATATGTGCCCTTCTCCGTGTCCGACAAATCAAGCTCCGCCTTAAACGGCTCACGCTCCATCTTTTTGCCGTACTCCGTGTAAATTTCAACGCCGTCCTTCGTTACAACGACGTATTCGCCGTCGTTAATCTCATAAAACATGTTCGTGTGCGCAATCATCGCCATCGAATCGCTGCCTATCATGTTAAAGCCCTCGCCCTTGCCGATAAGCATGGGCGACTTGTTTTTCGCAGCGTAGATAACGTCGGGGTTTGTCTTATCAAGTATCGCCAACGCATACGAGCCCTGTATTTCCGCCATTATGTGGCGTATCGCCATCTCCGGATCTTCTCCCGAAGATGTAAATTTATCGAGCAGCCACGCAATAACCTCCGTGTCCGTCTCCGATTTAAATTCCACATCCGAAAGATATTTATTCCTCAAAAATTCCTCATTTTCAACAATGCCGTTATGTACAAGCACAAATCTGCCGCCCTCGTGCGGATGCGCATTGTCCTCCGTCGGCTTGCCGTGCGTCGCCCAGCGAGTGTGTCCTATGCCGCACACGCCCTGCACCGCGCTCCCGTTCTCGGTCTTTTGATACAGATTTTCAAGCTTGCCGACTGCCTTTTTAATCACAATGTCTCCGCTCGGCGCAAAAACCGCCAGCCCCGCGCTGTCATATCCGCGGTACTCCAGCTTCGACAGCCCCTCAAGCAGTATCGGAGCCGCCTCCTCTTTTCCTATGTACCCGACTATTCCGCACATAACCGTCACCCTTCCATATTATATAATAAATTTATAATATAATTGTATTCCCCGCAGCAGCGTCAATCGCAGCCTCGACGCATTTTGCCATGATGTCACTCTCAAGCGAAAAGCCGTTCTTTCTCTGCTCCGACGCATAGGGCAAATGCATAAACGCACATCTCACGCCGCAATTGTCTTCGCTTGCAAATTTGAGCAAAAGATAAAGCATACTGTTGCACACAAACCCGCCCGCGTTGTCGCTCACATATGCCTCAACGCCGCACCCTTTAACAGCGTCCGCCATTTTCTGAACAGGCAGCGTCGAAAAATATTCTTCCTCGCCGCCCTCGCAAAGCTTTGCGCTCTTGAGGCGCACCCCCGCGTTGTCGCACATTTCGGCATTTGCGTAATTAACGCCCCTCTTCTCTGGCGTTATTGCGCATCTTCCTCCAGCCTGCCCGAGTGCGAGCACGGCTTCGGCGTTTTCATCTTTCGCCTTTTGCCACGCAATTTCGGCGCATTTTTTATAAACCGTCGGCACAACGAGCTTGATTATTTCAACATCGCCTATCTTCTCCGGCAGCTTTTTAAGCACAATCGAAGATGCGTTTGTCTCGTCGCCGCCGAATGCGTCAAACGCAGTTACAAGAAGCTTTTTCAAGTTTTTCCGCCTCCCTGCATTTTCCGCATACGCCGTATATCGTCAGTGCGTAATTTTCAACCTCAAAACCCTTTTCTTCAAGAGTATCAATCTCCGGCATGTCGCGCTGCGGCATAACGTCGATAATAGCTCCGCACCTGTTGCAGATAAAATGATAATGCTCGCTGACATCGCCGTCAAAATGCGACGAATCGCCGGTAAGAATCTCCCGCACCTCGCCCGCGTCTTCAAGCTTTTTTAAATTTCGGTAAACCGTTGCGGGCGACACATTCGGAAAATCCTCACGCAGCACATCGAATATTTCCTCAGCCGTCGGATGCGAAATGTCCGAATGTAATATGTCCATTATAGCGTCTCTGTGTTTACTCTTCTTTCGCATCTCCTACCCCCTCCATAAACCCGTTTACTAAATGCAATTTATTCTCATTTACTATTCTAGCACACATCCCCGCAATATTCAAGCGAAATTTTTTCTTCGACTGCATTTATATTATTTTCCGCACTTCCTTTAACAAAATGCTAACAGTGTTTTAACATTATTTTTATTTTCGGTTGCAATCCTTCCGAAATTATTGTATAATGAATCATAATCAATATTCTTCAGGAGGGATATTTATGTTCTCATTCAAAAAGCTTGTCACAGCCTCCGCGCTCATGCTGATGGCAATCGTTCCGCTTTCCGTACATGCCGCCGAAAGCGACTATGTAAAGGCGGATTGGAAGTTTACCCAATCGCAGGTTGCTTCCGGCTCGATTGAATCCGGGCAAATGGTCATTACCGACGCCTCCGGCAACGGCAACGACCTCGAAATGCGCACCTACGGGTCATATTCAGACACGGCGTATTTTACCGATGAATCGCTTGAAGGCGACGCGGGCAGCATTTTCTTAAACGGCGACGCCTCCACCGGCGGCATCGACTTTGTCACAATTGACGGCGCTCCGATAAATTCCGAGACGTTCCCCAACGGCTATACGATTGAAATCATCTACAAAATGCCCGACGACTGGACGACGGCTGACCGCTGGACAAGCCTTCTCTCCCGTCTCGGCTCTTCCAACGGCACAATAGATGACGAAGGAGAGGACGTCACGAGCGTCATCCATGTCTCCAACTGTAAGGAAATTCAGTTTATCCCCGCAAACCAAAACAACAAGTCCTCGCTTTCGAGCGACGTTTGGTCAATCGCGATGGATAAGGCCGAAAACTGGTACTCCATTGTCATTACATATGACAACAACACCTTTAAAACATATATCAACGGCGCGGATTCCTTCCGCAACATCGACGCAAGCGATATGCAGGGCTTATATGCCGACCCCAACGACGGTCGCTTCCGCATCGGCTCGCGCGTTAAGAGCGGCACTCCCTACCGCTTCACACGCGGCTACATTCAGGAAATCCGTCTTTCCGACAAGGCGCTCGACCGTGAGGATTGGCTTGTCCCCAACCCCGAGGACTACGTGGGTGAATACGGCGACGACCGCCCGTTCGACATGCCCGAAGGCGACAGCTACAACTTTGTTTTCCTGCCCGACATGCAGAACGCGACGAAATTCAAAAACGACGTCCTTGAAATCGCGGCAAACTGGATTGTTGAAAATAAAGACGAGGCGAATATCGCCGCCGTTGTCAGCCTCGGCGACAACGTGCAGGACTATTACGACACCGCGCAGTGGGAAAACATCGTCGCCGACATGAGCATCATGGCGGAGGGCGGCGTCAAAACTCTTGTCCAGCCGGGCAACCACGACACCAACGACGGAGCAAATTATTGGTACTTCGATAAATACTTCGGTCCCGACAGCGATTTTCAGGCGCTCATTTCCGACTACGCGGAGTGCTCCTCGCCCTCGGGCACAGGCTATGTTATGGACGTTCCCGCGGGCAGCTTCGACTACAAAGTCATAACGATAGACATGTATAAGCTCGCCGACGGCACCGACGTTTCGTGGCTCAAATCTCAGCTTTTGAAATATTCTCAAAATCCCGTTATCCTTGTCAGCCACGACATACAAAACTGCTCCGACACAGCCCCCAACGACACAAAGCTCAGCGATAAAGGCACGATTTTGTGGAATATCGTCAAGGATTATGACAACGTGTTTATGATGGTCGGCGGCCACAGCCACGGCTACGGCGTTTTAGAGCTTGAAAACTCCTACGGTCACAAGGTTTTCAGCGTGCTTGCCGATTATCAGTTCTCCTATAACGGCGGCAACGCCCTCTTCAAGTTTGCGGAATTTGACGAAGCGAACAACCAAATTCATCTCACAACATTTTCGCCCTATGTCGCAACACTTTCCGACGATGAAAAAACCTTCTTCGACGTAAATTACATGACCGGCACAGGTCACGACGACATTGTCGAATTTAATTTCGCGGAGCGTCTCGGCTCACTCTCGGTCTATGTTCAGGGTGAAAACCTTATCGACAATTATTCCTTTGAAGAGACGACCGACGGCTGGACGAATAACAACAACGGCACAATACAGGCTCTCTCCTCAAGCGGATGGGTTCGTTCAACAGATTATGCACACGACGGCTCCTATTCATTAAAGCAGGTCGGCTCCGGCGCGGGTGCGTCCGATATAAACTTCTGCACGTTTATCCCCATCGAGGCGGGAAAGACCTACAATCTTTCTCTTTGGGAATATTCAACCGTTTCCAATACCTCAGGCTACGGCAGAATGAGCGCGTTTGCCGTTGTCAGCGACATAGGCGCGCTCGGCTCGGGAATTGAAATAATGGACTGCGGCGGCTTCTCGTCATGGTACAATAACAGCCACGGTGTTTCCCCGCGCGACAACAGCTATTCGGTCGGCTGGACGGAGCGCAGCTACATTTTTGACACAACCGACACTCCCGACGCAAAATATATTATGATAGCATACGCATGGGGCGAAGCGAATACCTTCTATATCGACGATATTTCTCTCACAGAACTCTCGTTCGAGACGGTTCAAAAGGCGCTTGTAACAGCCCTCACCGCCACGGCAAACGGTGAAACGGTGGACGTTGACGTCACATACAGCATCGACGCCTACCCCGACGCGAAGCTCATTGCCGCAGGCTACGACGAATCGGGCGAGCTTGTAGATTTCACCTACGTCTCCGACGGCTCCGCCTCTCTCACAGGCAGCACAATCTCCGAAGTCCGCGTTTTCTGCTGGGAAGGACTTGACAACATGATTCCCCTCACAAAAACAAAAGTAGCCGACGTAACACAAGGCTCCGAAGAATAAACAAAAAAGAGGTCACCTTTTTCGTGACCCCCACTCGGCGCAGCAGCCCAACCGGCCGCTGCGCTGTTTTTTTGCCTTTATTTATTCCAAAAAATCTTACCTTCCCAATTGCGTCCGATAACGATGACCTGATGTTTTCCGCCGCACTTGGCTGTACGGGCGGGGCTTGTCCCCGCCCACGGTCTGCCACCGCACTTCCATCACCCATGCCCTTTTCAGCAAGCGTTTTTATTGAATTTCAATATTAAGTAGAATTCATATTAGCCTACTCTGCTGCATCAGCCAGCTTTTGCAGTACTCTGCAGTTAACTTCAAGATAATACTTAAGTTCAGCAGTGTTCAAATCATCATTTTCCCATTCATCAAACGTCTCATCCATATCCGCAAGTCTTTGCATCATATCCGAATATTCGCCAAGCAATATTTATTCAATCTCCAAAATTCCCATCTGCAGCAGTGCCAGCGTCATCATAGAAAACAGCCTGAATCCCTCTCCCGATAAATATTCCGCCTCCTGCTTCGTGAAAACAGCATGACTTGCGGGAGCAAACTCATCAATATCAAACTCAACATTTTCGCTTTCCAAATACTTTAAAAATTCATTGGCAGCTTTAATAATTGTCGCATCCGAAATTTTATTTGTCTGAATATCCCTGTTTTCTCCGATAAATGCCTTTGCATCCTTGCCGAGTTTAAAACGAAGAGATCTGCTGTCGTCCTTGAAATTTGAGATAATGTAGCTTTCAATGCTCGGATAACTCAAAAGAAGCTGTCCCGCTTTGTAGTAGTCCTCATTGTCATACGGATTTGCTAAAAAGCGAATATAATTTTCAATCATCTCCGAATTGGTATTAGATTGCGGGTCACGGTCAAACAGATAATAAATTGCGGATTGGTCTGTCGGAAATTGATACTTTTCACGCAGCACATCAAAAACATCGTCCAAGTATTTGTCATCACTGATGTCCCGAATATTGCTGTCACGGGTATTGATAACCGCAACGCGCGAAAAACGATCCCGCTCGCTTATATAATAGTCAGGCGTATTTCTCTTTTTTGCAATGTAGCTGTACCCTAAAATATTCTGAAAGATTCGCTGCAAAATAACAAACTCGGTTTTACTGCCTTCCACAATAAAGAGCACTCTGCCTATATGCTTATCCTTATTAAGCCTCATTTGTCTGCCTCTCTGTATTCGGGAAGTCCGCCAAAAACGCCGCTCACATACATCTTTTCAATATTTTGCGCAGATCTCGGCTGTTCGGACGAAAAACGCCTGACCGAGCTGCCCTCTCCCTTACGAAACTCAACCGAATACTCCTGATCCGGACGAAGAATGGAATTGCTGAGAAGATTTGTCGAATGTGAAACAAAGATCATCTGCGCCTTATTGGCTTTTTCCATAAAGTAACGTACCAAAAGATTTTCAAGCTCATTATGAAAGCCGCTCGAAAATTCATCAATCAAAAGCATCCCGCCGTTTTCAGCTACACTGAGGAAAGACGGCAATATAAGAAGTAAATTTTGATTTCCGAGAGATTCCTCCGCAAAAGGAATCGGAACCTCAATGCCTTTACGTTTGAAGAAAATGTCCTTCTTATTTTCATCATCACCGCCAACAACAAATTTAACATTACCGCCCCTGCTGCTGTGTCCATACTCAATATTTTGTTCAAAATTGTATTCATTAAAAAAGCTGTTAATATCATGACATCCGCTGTTATCAAGATAACGCTCTATGGCAAGCTCTGTTTTTCCGTAAAAAACAATTTTTTTCTCAAACATATTGATGTAAACTGATTTTTTCAGAAATTCCATCCACTCGCTGAGAACAGGATTTGACGCAAATTTCGTATTAAAATACAGCGTTCTCAAAAACAAAGTGTCTCGGCTTACATCACTTTCATCATAGCTGATCCCGCCGGATTCGGCTATATAGGATTTTGCCGAAAGCCCCATTCTTGTAAGCAGCAGCTTATTATCAACAAAAAGTTCCTCCGAAAGCATAGACGTTCTCACATCAAACTCAAAAAAGTAGCGTACTCTTTTATTATCAATCAGAAATTCATAAGAAATAGAATAAGAAAGAAAGTCACTGAACATGCAGCGAAAGAATCCGGAATTGATATTTCTCTCCGAGAAAAGAAAATCAAGCAACAGCTTCACCGCAAGCAAAATATTCGACTTGCCCGAAGCATTTGCTCCGACAAAGATGCAGCCTTTCAACACACCGTTCTCCGCCACGTTCTGCGGAAGTATAGTAT
>JAJQCX010000160.1 GCA_021202495.1 Clostridia bacterium
GCTTTGGTTTTTGACGATTTTACGCGGGGGCATTTCCTCCCCCGCTCCCCCTCCGTCGAGACAACGCGAAGCGTTTTCTCGACGCTCTTTCCGACGAGTGATTTCACGTTATATGACCGAACTGTAACAACTTTTCATTTCCACGAAAGCTGTAATTCCTTTTTTTGATGCGCACAGTCGCTCAAATAGAGATTTATCAGCGTTTGATAGCCAATTCCCGACGCGGCAGCCAAATTTTTAAAATACTCAATAGTGTCCGAATCAATGTTTATTGTAATTTGCTTCTTCAAGCTCTTTGCATATGGATTTTTTCTCGCATTGGAAAAATCATATTCCTCCATCATGCTAATTCACCTCCGTTAATATATTGGTTTTCCTCGATTTTTGTTGCTTTTCTTGCGGATATTATCCGTATTACCGTTTCGGAAGCCCTGTAGCAGTGACACACGACAAGCAAGTTTGCCTTTTTGCTGATTCCCAAAATAATAAATCTGTCCTCCTCCCGCGAGTGCTCCGGGTCATCAATCAACAGCGCCTCTTCATCATAAAATACCGTTTGAGCCTCCTCAAAAGATACCTTATGCTTCACTTTGTTAATCTCATTTTTTGCTTCATCCCATTCAAATGTAATCGCATCCATAATTATATTATAATTATGGATGCGATATTTGTCAACAGCCATTTTCATCTGTCTGTGAAAAAGCGTCTGAACTGAAACCAAAAGTTATTTACCTCTCCCTATGTTTTCACCGTCCGGATATTTAAAATCCTCTTCACAAATATATGTTCTTTCAAGAAACGCGTTATCCGCCGCTGCTTCTTTCATCAATGTGTCAAATTGCTCGCGTTTTTGTTCTTTTAAACTCTCATCCGTAATTCTATATCCCGACCATTCCAAAACCTCCAACGCTCTTTGATAATTCTCCTCTTTTATTAAAACGTAGTCCGTATTATATGTGGACAGCGCAAAAATCGCAATGCCGTTATCAGCTAAAATTTTTGAAATTTCGGACAATATCCCTACCAAAGAAAAATCCAAAACGCCCCGGATGCGAAAACCTTTCCAACCGTCGTCGCGCTTAAGCGTATTCAAAGGGACGTCTTCGGTAATACACACAAGCGATTTTTCCTCATCGGTTTTTCCTATAAAGCAATATTCTGCGTCCAAATTTACAAGCGAATAATCCTCAACCCGGCATACCGAAAAATTTTCATTGAGCTTCTTTAATTCCATATTCTCACCCTCATAGATCTCAAATTCCGCTTTGTCTTACAATTCATTATATCCCACCGCCTCAAATTTCCTGCTGTCCTTCTTTTTGAATACAAAGTAGAAGCAAATACATATGATAAGCTGTGTATAAGTAGCCATAGCTCCGCAAAATCCAATCTTAAACAGCGTCGCGTTCGCCATTCTTGAAATAGCCAATATTAACGGAATACGAACGCAAAAAGCGCCGATTAACCCCTGCGTCATGGAAAACGTCGAGTGCCCCTGCCCGTTGAAATATCCCGTAATCATCAAAAGCAGACAAGCCACCAGCGCATCCGCCGCATATCCTCTCAGGTATTCCGCCGCGTAATAGATTGACTGCGCATCGGAAGTGAATACACGCGCCATCATGCTGCCGCCGAAATAGCACAAGAGAGAAAGCAATATGCCCGCTCCGATAGCCGTGAATATCATGTAGCGAAGACCTTTTTTGATTCGCTCCGGCTGCTTTGCTCCCACGTTCTGCGCGGTAAAGACCGACATTGATTGCAAAAATGCCACGGGAATCGCCATCGTAAACGCTGTCAGCTTGTTGTCGACGGAATATCCGGACGCGATTGCCGACCAAACTGTCGGATCATTCCCCAATTGATTTGCCACCGAGTTGATAACAACAAATGAGAAGTTTGTCAAAAAGTCCTGTGCCGCAAGCGGAACGCCCGCCAAAAGGATGGATTTTGTTTCACCCCGATGAAAACGAATGCTTTTGCGATTTACATCAAAGGGCAGCTTTTTGCGGCTGATGATAATTAAAGAAGGCACCACGCTGACTGCCTGTGCACTGATTGTGGCAATTGCAACGCCCGCCACACCGAGCCCGACAACGATTACCAAAATCAAATCCAAAGCGATATTGACAACACAGGCAATGCCGACAAAAACAAGCGGCAAATTGGAATTGCCTATACCCTTAAATAACCCGCTTATACCGTTATATGCGGTAATGAAGATGAGCCCCGCGCCGCAAATCCTGAGATACAGCGTCATCAATCCCTCATCGGGCGCGTTCATCCATTTCGCAAAATATGGTGCTCCTATTTCCATAATCAACGTCAATACCACAGCCATAACGGCAAAAATGCAGATTGCGGAGCCCACGGTTTTTGTCGCGCCGTCTCTGTCCTTTGCGCCGATAAATCTGCCCAACGTAACGGTAATACCTGTCGTCAAGCCCTGAATGACGTAGGTAATGAGCGTCATAATCATGCCGCCCGTTCCGACGGCTGCGGTCGCGTTTTGCGTTATTGTCGCGTCAGGAGATACAAACTGCCCAATAACAAGTAAATCCGCCGCCGCGTACATCGCCTGCAAAAACGTCGCCGCCATAACCGGAAGCATAAATAACATCATCGGACGGTAAATCTCCCCGGTAGTGAGCGAGCTTTTCTCTTTTGTTTTACTCATTCTTCGGCGCCTCCTTTGACAGTCCCGCCAAACGATATAATTCTTTTTTTGCATCGTCTGAAATGCCGAGCGTCACTTCAAGCATCCAATAGAAGGCTTCAACCTTGCGGCGGCGCTCTTCATCTGTCCATACAAACACCCCCGGATCGTGAAGCTGTGACGCGCAAAACAGCAATTCCACACTTTCCTTCGGATATGGAGTGGAAAAATCGCTTTTTTCAATTCCATGCTCAACCATTTCGGTAAGTATCGGCGCAAACCGCATAAGACTGCGTGTAAAGCTTTTTTGGTGCAGCTCGGCGTTTTCCGTTTCGTGCAGACTTTCAGCCAAAAATCCGCTTTTCGATAACAGCGTTATTACCCGAAACAGTTTCTCGGCTGAGGAGATTTCCTCGTCCTCCGCAATTTGGCGCAGGGATTGCTCCCTCTGTTCAATCTGGCGTTCAATCATTGCCAAAAGAATATCCTCTTTATTCTTAAAATGATAATAAAGCGTCCCCTTTGCAATGCCGCTTTTCTTCAAAATATCTTCAACAGTCGCTTCATTATATCCCTTTTCATTAAAAAGGACTTCCGCTATGTCCAATATTTCACTTTTGCGCACATCGGCGCTTTTCGTAACGCGCATTTTGTTATCCTCCTCAATTATTCGACTGACGGTCGGTCGAATGTTATTATACGCACTCTCCTCCGTAAAGTCAATACATCCAATTGTTAATTTTTTATTACCCTGTAATAGTTCATACTAATATTCAGCAAAAAAACCTGATTTTTTTTCGCTATCTTCGTTGTAGGGCGGGGGCTTGCTCCCGCCGCGGTCTACCACCGCATTTCCCTCACCCACTCCCTTTTTGTCTCCCACTTTTTAAAAAACGCGAACAAATGTTTGCATTTTTATTTCCACTGTGCTATAATCATTTTAAGTGAGGTGATTTTGGGTGGAGCTTATCGAAAAATTACAAATACTTGCCGACAGCGCAAAATACGACGTTTCCTGCTCATCCTCGGGTTCAAAGTGCAGCGGCGGCGTTATCGGCAGCGCCATGGCGCCCGGCTGCTGCCACAGCTTCACCGAGGACGGGCGGTGCGTTTCGCTGTTTAAAATCCTTTTCACAAATTACTGCATAAACGACTGCAAATACTGCGCCTGCCGCTCGTCAAACGACATTCCCCGCGCCGCGTTCACGCCGCGAGAGCTGGCGGAACTTTTCATCAATTTCTACCGCCGCAATTACGTCGAGGGACTTTTCCTCTCCTCGGGCATCATCCGCTCGCCGGACTACACCGCCGAGCTTCTTTTGGAGACTCTCACCATCATTCGCCGCGAATACGGCTTCGGCGGCTACATTCACGTCAAAGCCATCCCCGGCGCTGATTCGCAGCTGATATATTCTCTCGGTCTTTTGGCTGACCGCATGAGCGTCAATATCGAGCTCCCATCGGAGGAAAGCCTCAAGCTCTTAGCCCCGCAAAAATCGCGTGAAAAAGTGCTTGCTCCCATGCGCAGCATCCAAAACGGCATAACCCAACGCAAAGAGGAGCTCACGCTTTTTCGCCACGCCCCCTCCTTCGTCCCCGCAGGACAAACTACGCAGATGATTGTCGGCGCGACGCCCGATTCGGACTATAAAATTCTGCGTCTTTCCGAAGCGCTCTACAAAACATATAACCTGAAGCGCGTCTATTTTTCGGCATATGTGCCGATAGGCACGCACCCCTCCCTTCCCTCAGAGCGCCCGCCGCTTCTTCGCGAGTATCGGCTCTATCAGGCGGATTGGCTGCTCCGCTTTTATCATTTTTCGGCAAACGAGCTTCTTTCGGAGGAACACCCTGCGCTCGATATGCTTCTCGACCCAAAATCCGCGTGGGCGCTCAATCATTTGGAGCTCTTCCCCGTTGAGGTCAACACCGCCACGTATGAAACGCTCTTGCGCGTTCCCGGCATCGGCGTCACAAGCGCCAAACGCATTGTCGCCGCCCGCCGCGGTCACAGCTTGGACTTTGCCGATTTAAAACGCCTCGGCGCAGTTCTCAAACGCGCCGCATATTTCATCACTTGTAAGGGAAAATATATGTACAGCTCGCTAAAATACGACTATTCTTTTATTTACTCCTCTCTTGTGGCTTCCGCGCCTCCCGAAGCTACACCCGCTCCACGCCAAATGTCGCTTTTTCACCCAAACGGAGATGATAATAAACTATGCCTGATACAATAATCTGCACCTTCGATTCCACTTTCGACGGCTTTCTCTCCGTCATCTTCCGCGTAGTGCGCGAACGCTTCCGCCCCGTGCAGGTATGCGGCAAAGAGTACGCGCAGCTCATGCTTGACGCAGAGGTAATGCATGTTGAAACCGATTCCGCGTCAGCCGACGTTGTGCGCCGCGCAATCACAAACGCCATTGGTTACGACGGTTTTAAGCGCGTCTACCTCGCTTTTTTAAATTCCGACCCCAACGCCCCCACAGCCGCCTATAAATATCTCATGTACGCGTTCAAATACAAAAAGCAAACATCAAATTATCTCTCAAATCCCGACATTTTCGCCGTCTATAAGCTTGCTGACGCCGTCTCGCGAGAGCTTGACCGCATGAAGGGGTTTCTGCGCTTTTCCGTCATGGAGGGCGGCGTCGAATACGCCGTATTTGAACCCGACCACGACATTTTATCCCCGATCACGATTCATTTTGCCGACCGCCTCCGCTCAATCCCTTTTATCATTCACGACAAAAAGCGGGAAAAAGCCTCCGTCTACGATACTCATGAATGGTTCATAACCGATGCAAAAGGCATAACACCGCCCGCGCTTTCACCCGACGAAAAGAATTTCCGCACCCTTTGGCGCGAATTTTACCGTGCGCTTACGATAAACGAGCGCAAGAACGAACGCCTCCAAACCCAAATGCTCCCCAAAAAGTATAGACGACATATAACTGAGTTTATGTAAGCTCACCGGCAGCATCTTGACAAATCGCACTTAAAACATTATAATCAAATCATCACAGACGAAAGAAGTGTTCCACATGGCAGATTGTAATCACGATTGTTCCTCCTGCGCATCCGACTGCGCGGATAGAAATTCACCTCAGTCTCTTTTGGAGGCTGTCAACAGCCACAGCAGCGTTAAAAAAGTCATCGCCGTTATCAGCGGCAAGGGCGGCGTGGGCAAGTCCTCCGTCACCGCGCTTTTGACTAACGCCGTGAACAAACAAGGCAAAAACGTCGCCGTGCTCGACGCGGATATAACAGGTCCTTCAGTTCCCAAGGCGTTCGGCATTACCGAACGCGCCGAGGCGTGCGACTACGGCATCATTCCCGCCGTTTCGAGAGACGGAATTAAAATTATGAGCTTAAATATGCTGCTTCCGAACGAAACCGACCCCGTCGTATGGCGCGGGCCCATCATCGGCGGCACGGTAAAGCAGTTTTGGACGGATGTCTATTGGGGCGATATCGACTACATGTTCATCGACATGCCCCCCGGAACCGGCGACGTTCCGCTCACCGTCTTTCAGTCAATCCCAGTTAACGGCGCGGTCATCGTCACCTCTCCGCAAAGCCTTGTTTCGATGATTGTCGAAAAGAGCGTCAACATGGCGCGCCTTATGAACATTCCCGTCAAAGGCATTGTCGAAAACATGAGCTATCTCACATGTCCCGACTGCGGAAAGCGCATCAACGTCTTCGGCGAAAGCCGCATTGAAGATGTCGCCGCATCCTACGGCATAGAAGCTCACGCGTCGCTCCCCATCGACCCCTCATTTGCGCAAAAATGCGACGAGGGCAAAGTTGAGGATGCCGATCCATTCCCGCTTGACACGATTGTAAAGGCTATTCTGTAAACAAAAATGCCGCCGTTTCTACGGTGGCTTTTTTGTTTACATATTAAATTCTTCCGCCGCCTCGACCCGCGAATATGGCTCAAGCGGCACGCTTGCCGCTCACGATTTTCCGCAGCATTAAAATCCGCGACCACTGCATTAATTTTTTTCAGCCATCCCTACCCGCGAATATGGCTCAAGCGGCACGCTTGCGCGGCTTGTATTGCACACAAGATAAATTATCTGCCTTTCCTCCGCGAGTTTTCCCAAAAGCGCAAGGGCTTCCCTCGTGTGCTCATCGTCCAAATTGACAAACGGATCGTCCAAAATTATAAACGGCTTCACGTCTTTAAAAAGCGCATCGGAGAGCGCAAGGCGCATACAAATCATCACAATGTCCGTCTGCCCCACGCTGAAAAAACCCAGCTCGCGCGACGCGCCGCCGCGGTCGATGCAGACGTTCATTTCGGAATCCATCAAAACCCTCTCGGACGAGCCGCTCAACGAGGCAATATAGCCGTCAAAGCTTTTCCTTACGCTGTCAAGATACCTTTCCGACAGGCTCTGCCGCGCCTCTTCAAGAAACGCTTTCGTCTTGTCGAGAGTTTCAACGTCGCGCAGCTCCTTTGAAAGCCTCTCCTTCAATCCTTCAAGCTCGTCCCTCTTCCGCGGGATTTCGTCCGCCTTTTTGCGCAGCTCATTCGCCGCTTGCAGCTCACGGTTTTTCTCACTTTCAAGTGCGGAAATTTTATCGTGCAATTCCCCCTCGTTTTCTTTCAGCGCTTCAAGATTGTCCTCATTTTCACCTTGCGCATTTTCAACCGCATCTTTATTTTCCGCATAAAATTTTTCCGTCTCGGCAAGCTTTGCCTCGAACTCCCTTTTTGTTCTTTCTCCTTCGCGCACGTCGCTACGCAGCGCGTTTAACGTTCCGCGCGCGTCCAAATCAATCGAAACTGCGTATTTTTCATTGAATTGCCGCACCTTTTCCCGCGCCTCGTCAAGCCTTTTCGCCCTTTGTGCGCTCTCGCGATCAAGCTTTTCAACCGCTTCCTTCGCGCGCTGATATGCGTCGCGCTCCTCCTTGAGCCTTTCGGAAAGTCCGATTGTATTATCAGCCTCTTCACCGAAATAGGGCGCAAAGCGCTCTTTCAGCCATTTCGCCGCCGCGGCTGCCTCATTTTGCAGCGTTTCAAGCCTTGCGCGCTTTTCTTTGAGTTTTAAATATGTATCTCTCTTTTCCCGCACCTCGCGCACATCTCGCGCTTCATATTTTGCGGCAAATTCGTAAAGCTTCCTTTCAAGCGCTTCAATCTCTCTTTCATTTTCCGCACTGCGCGCCCCGTCTGCCTTGTCCCGTGAAATCGCCGCGTTTACGCCCAAATAAGCCGCAAGGATAAATAGCAGCACGCCGAGTGCGTCAAGCAGCGCTCCCGCAATGTAAAGCCTGTTTATCAAAAGCGCAACTCCGCCGATTGCCGCGGCAATGCCCACCGCCGCCAAAATGAACGGCAGACGGCTTTTTTTCGTTTTCTCGCTCCGCGCGTCTGACGCAGGTGCCGCCTTTAATTCGCCTATGCGAATTAACTCCCTTTCCTTTTCCGCAATCTCCGCATCGGTCGGTACTCCGTCCACAAAAACTCTTTTACCCTCGGAAAGCCGACGCATTTCATCCTCCGAAAGCACATATGCCTTTTTTTCGCCCTCGATTTCCGTCAGCTCGTTCTGCTTTTTTCTGCATTCGTTTATGAATTCATCGTCCGGCACGCCTTTGCCGAACCTATGCTCTTCTTTCTCGATTATTTTTTTCGCCGCGGCACAATCGCCCGCTTCCCTTTCCTGCCCGCGCAGCGCCGCCGCCTCGTCAAAAAGCGGCTCAATCGCCTCAATTTCCGCCTCTTTCGGAACGCCGTGCGGAAATTTCACGTCATACTCCGCGCACCTTTCCCGCAAAGTGCGGCTTTCCTCTTTTAATTTGCCGTATTGCTTTGCCGCCGCCTTTCGTGCCGTCGCCTCCGCTGCGCGCGTTATCCTCCCGCGCACCTCTTCAAGCTTTGCTTCATCGGCACATTTTTCCTCTTCAAACGCCGCAATACGGCGGTTTATCGCCTCCAAATCGGAAAACGGATCTCCGCATTCGCTTAATTCCGATTCCAACTGCGATATTTTTCCCTGCACCTCGGCAACCGAGCCGCCCTCGCCGCGAAAGAGCTTCAATTCCTTACGCTTTTTTTCAAGCGCCGCGATTGCGTTGTCAAAATTATTTATGTCGTTCGCGTCCTCCACCAAGTCCGTCAGCTTTGCCTCAATGTTCGGCGTTTTAAACGTCTCCCCGTCGCGCACCTGCGGCATGTAGACGCTCCTCTCAAACGAATCCGCGTCAAGTCCGAATATTTCATCTCCGATATTTTCACAGTATTTTTCGCACTTCAAATTTGTCCTTTCATCATAAAGCGCAAATTTGTCGCCTTTAGGCGTCGCTCCGAACGTGCGCTCTATGCGAAACACATCGCCCTCATATTCAAAGACAAGGTTTCCGCCGCAGCGCCCGCCCTGCCACGGGAGGTATTTTTTGCGCTTATTCTTTTCAATCGTCCCTCTCGCCTTGGGAAATCCGTAAAACATAGCCCGTATAAATTCCGCGAGCGTCGTTTTGCCAAACCCGTTCGCCTCCATTATTGTGGTCAGTCCCTCGTCAACTTCGAGCGAATAATCGGAAAGTCCGCCGAAATTGTCAATATGACAGCGTATCAGCTTCACAGCGTAACCTCCTCCCCCGTCAGCGCTTTAATTCCGCACATGATTATTTTATCTTTCTCTTCCGCATCCAAATCCGCGCTCAAAACTTTTCTCACAAATTCACCCTTCAGCGAAATGTCATTCTCATAGGTCTTTTTCTCAATTTCAAGTCTGCTTTCGTCCTTTATCTTGACAAAATAGAATTTCTCCTCCACGCTCCGGCGCAGAAAGCGTAAATCTTTCTGCGTTTCGGGCGTATAAAAGCCCGTGAGCGTAAATTTCACAAGGCTATCCTTGGGCACGCCCTCCGCCGCGCTTTCCATCGCCGCCGAAATTTCGCTCACCGTCACCAAACCTGTAATATCAACCGCTATGTCATACAGCTTTCTTTTCGCGAACGGCACAAATTCCGACAAAACCTTTCCCTTTTCCGCTTTAAGCATGACAAATCCCTTTTCGCCGCACTCGTCAAACCCGCGCCCCTCCAAGCAGCCGCAGTAGCAATAAATGCCCCTGTCGTCAAGCTTTTCCTTCGCATAGCTGTGCAAATGCCCGAGCGCGAGATAATCGATGTTTTTCCCTTTCAAGAGCGGCAGGCAAACCAAGTCCTCCCCACTCCGGGTTGAAACCTGCCCGTGCAGCATTACGATGTTTGTACTTTTTTCGTCAAGCTTCAATGCGTGGTATGCTTCCTCTTCGCACGCTTCCGCGCCCGCAATCGTAACGTCATCATATGTATAATACGTCCAATCCTCAGAAAACAGCTTCAAATTTTTCGGCAGCTCGCGCCCAAAAAACGCCCTTTTGCTCTCGTCGTGATTGCCGCGCAGATACAAAAAGTCAATCTCCTCCGCTCCTTTAACCGCGTCAAGCACAACGCCCGCCGTTTGCGTGCTCACTCTTTCCGTGTCAAACATATCGCCCGCAATCATGACGACCATCACGCCGTTTTCCTTTGCGTAATCGACCATTCTCAAAAACGCTGCGCAAAGCTCGTTTCCCCGCTCCCTTGCCTTATCCTGCGGCAAATTCGACTCCATTTTAGAATCCAAATGCAAATCCGCACAATGTATAATTTTCATATTGCTCCCCACCTCTGAATGTTAAAAATCGCCCCTCTGTTTTTCTCTGACAGAGAGGCGGTTTTTTATATGGTTTTAATCAATTGACGAACACAACGCTCCGCGCTGTCCCCGTGCGGCGAAGCCACTTTATTAGCCGAGTTCTGCAAAGTACTTAATGGTTCTAACCATCTGGCTGGTGTAGCTGTTCTCGTTGTCGTACCACGAAACAACCTGAACCTCATAGAGGTCGTCGGCAATCTTAGCTACCATTGTCTGAGTAGCGTCAAAGAGCGAGCCGTATCTCATGCCGATAACGTCGGAGGAAACGATAGGATCCTCGTTGTAGCCAAACGAAGCCGAAGCTGCAGCCTTCATAGCCGCGTTGATGCCTTCCTTCGTAACGTCAGCGCCCTTAACAACAGCCGTAAGTAATGTTGTCGAGCCTGTCGGAACGGGAACTCTCTGAGCCGAGCCGATGAGCTTGCCGTTAAGTTCGGGAATAACAAGACCGATAGCCTTAGCTGCGCCTGTCGAGTTGGGAACGATGTTTGCAGCGCCTGCGCGAGCACGGCGAAGGTCGCCCTTTCTGTGCGGACCGTCAAGGATCATCTGGTCGCCTGTGTAAGCGTGGATTGTGGACATAATACCCGACTGAATGGGAGCGTAGTCGTTAAGAGCCTTAGCCATGGGAGCCAAGCAGTTTGTCGTGCAGGATGCAGCGGAAATAATCTGATCCTCAGGTGTAAGCGTCTTCTCGTTTACGCTGAACACGATTGTCTTAAGGTCGTTGCCTGCCGGAGCGGAAATAACAACCTTCTTTGCGCCTGCCTGAATGTGAGCCATGCTCTTTTCCTTAGAGGTATAGAAGCCTGTGCACTCAAGAACAACGTCAACGCCAATCTCTCCCCAGGGAAGGTCTGCCGCGTTCTTCTCACTGTAAATAGTGATTTCCTTGCCGTCAACAACGATAGCGCCCTCTTTAGCCTCAACCGTATGTGCGCCCTCGCCTATCTTGCCGCAGTAACCGCCCTGCGCCGTGTCATACTTCAAAAGGTGAGCGAGCATCTTGGGATCTGTAAGATCGTTGATTGCCACTACCTCATACCCCTCTGCGCCAAACATCTGTCTGAACGCGAGACGGCCTATACGGCCGAAACCATTGATTGCAACTTTAACTGCCATGATAATGACCTCCTATAAAAAATTATGCATAATTTATATAATAACGGCTCTCGCCCCTATTACCAACATGCTGTTGGATCCGCCTTCGCGCACTCAAGATTGTGATAATCTCAGAATTAGACGCACGCGGCATTAATTGGGCGGCTTTCGCTCCGCCCAATGTTTTTATTCTTCCGTATCTACTATTCTTATCGTCTTAATTGCCGGCGGGTCTATCGGGGTTTGTCCGTCTTCCGCCGAAACGGGGGTTTCCGCAATCTCGTCGACAACGTCCATACCGTCTATAACTCTGCCGAATGCGGCATACTGTCCGTCAAGATATGTGCCGTCCTCGTGCATGATGAAGAACTGGCTTCCCGCGCTGTCGTAGTCGAGGCTTCTTGCCATCGAAATAACGCCGCGCTCATGTGAAATATTGTTTTCAACGCCGTTTTCCGAAAATTCGCCCTTTATCGTATAGCCCGGACCGCCCGTGCCGTTGCCCAGCGGATCGCCGCCCTGTATCATAAAGCCCGAAATAATGCGGTGGAACGTCAAGCCGTCATAAAAGCCCTCGTTTGCGAGGTTCACAAAGTTCTCCACCGTTATCGGCGCAACATCGGGATAAAGCTCAAGGGTAATTTCGCCGCCCGATTCCATTTCAATAACAGCTATCACAGTATCACCCTCTTCCCAGTCGTTCTCCGCCTCCTGAACGGCGTCGCTCGCCGCCTCTGTCGGCTCTTCCTCATTTGTGCTTCCGCCGCAGCCCGTCATGCAAAACGCCAGCGCTCCCGAAAGCATAAGTGCAAAAATTTTTTTCATGCCTCTTTGTCTCCTTTTCCTATTATACCCATGATTTGATATATTTTCAAGCACTTTTTGGTCTTTTTTAATAAAAATTCACTTTTTATTGACCGTCTATGCTTGTATTCGTGAATATTGTGTCTATCATCGTCTTAAGCTCGTTCTCATAATAGACATAATACGAAACCTCGCCTATATATTTTCCCTCGCCCGGCACGGTATATGTGTTGTAATTTTCCTTATCTATCGAAAGAAGGTTCTTTCCCGCCGAAAGCATATTCGCTCCCGTCATATTAGTCGAAGAATTTTCCGAAATTATCGAATAAACCTCCGGTATCTTCAAAACGTATTTTGCCGAAAGCTTCTGATCGACAATCGCCATAAAGAAGTTGTGCTGAACCTCTATTCTGCCCAAATCGCCGTTTGCGTAGCGGCGGAAACGCACAAGCTGCTCCGCTTTGTCGCCATCAAGGTGCTGATAGCCCGCCTTTAAATGTATATACAAATCCTGCAGCGGGTCTTCGTAATCCATGTCCTGCGGCACATCGAAATCCACGCCGTCAAGCGCGTCTATCACGTCTCTGAACGCCTGCGTGTTTATCAAAAAGTAATAGTGTACCGGCAGCCCCGTCAGCTCCTTCACGGTTTTAATCGTCTGCTCCACGCCGCCGTGGTTATACGCCGAATTTATCTTCATCATCGTGCCGTTGACACTCACTCTCGTGTCGCGCGGAATTGAAAGCATGTTCATCTCATGCTCTATCGTATCTATTTGGCAGAGCATTATAACGTCCGTCAAATGCGCCTCCACGTCAATGCCCAACACAAGTATATTATAAGGCTGGCTCGCTTCCACCTCGTCAATGCCCTCGACATATTCGTCATATGTCCCGTCCGGCATATTTGAAAACTCGCCCCACTCCGTATTTAAGAAATTATATGCCACGATGCCGAATGCAAAAAGCACAAACACCAGCGTCGATACGCCCACTATCGCCAAATACCTCTTTACGTTCATCCTCGTTTACTCAGCCCTTTCGCTCCGAACGCCTCATCCTAAATCAGTTCAAATACACATGCAAAGAGAATCTATCTCCCCCATAGACCCCATTCTATAATATATTATCTCACCGCACCGTCAAAGTCAAGCATTATTTTTCCTCAAATGTGATACAGTCTGAACTTGTAAAAAGTTTCGCCTAAATGTAAATTTTTTTCGCACAAAATGAAAAAGAAACCTCCTTTGAGATTTCTTTTCATTTCACTGTGTCATTCCTAAGCTGTCATTTACGTCGTTCCCAAGATGTCTTACGTCGTTCCTAAGATGCTTTCTGTCGCTCCAAAGTTGTCTTTTGTCGTTCCCAAAGATGCTTGATGTCATTCCTAAGCTGTATAAAACAAAAAAAGAAACACAGGTACGCGCACCGCGTACATATGTCTCCCTTGACAAAACCTATTATACGACTTCTTCCCCCTCTTGTCAACACCTTTTTTAAATTTTTTTAACCAATCTGCGCCCGCAGGCGCTCCAATTAAAAATTTTGCGGAGCAAAATTTTTTCTCAACTCCACACTCCACTCTCAACACTCCACACTTTTTTACGCTTCCGTCAGTCTCTTCGCCAGCGCTCTCTTGCTCATGCTCCGCGCGTTTTTTATCACCTTTATCCCAAGCTCGTCCGCCCTTTCCATAAAGCTTTTGTCGGGCTCAAAATACGACAGCACAAGCGCCTTTTTCGCGAATCTGCCGCCGAAACGGCGGCTCACAACGTCGAGCTTATAGAGCTCGTCGCTCGTCACGCTGCCGTTTTTACACGAGATAAAATATCCCACCGCGCCGCGCGTCAAAAACACGTCCATCTCGTTTACAACGCACCGCCCGTCCTTCCAGAGCAGTTCAATTCCGCTTTCCCCGTCGTCAAAAAACGGCTTTCCCGCCTTGTCGACCGCGCTTTTCGCCGCCGCAAAGGTGTGCATTTCAAGCGCCGTGCCTTGCCTTCCCAAAAGATACGCCGCAAGCTTATTTTTATACCTCACGCCGTTTTCTCCGCGCTTCACAATGTCCGCCGCGCGCAGCTTCTGCCAAATGAGCGACATCACCCCGCGCTTGTCCGCGCGGTAGCCCGCCGCCGTGCCGAGCGCCGCGTTCCACGCTCCGCAGTCGCTGCGACAAACTTCCCACACCTTTTCAATGTCGCGCTCCGCGTCCTCGTTTCTGCGCCAAAGACGCGCCTCATCGTCGCGCTTTCCTTCGCGAACCTCGCCGCCGTGCAGCTCAATCATTTCCCGCACCGTCAAAAAAGGCTTTTTCACCTTGTATTCTTTCCCCTTCGCCGAAACCGCTCTGCCCGATGCTGCATCTATCGTGTGCAGCGGCACACCGTAACGATCCGCCGCCATTCCCACGGCCGCAATCGCCGTTTCCGCCCCGCCCGTGATGTCAAAATCGCAGTCGGAGTATTTCATTATGCATTCCTCTATTTTTTCATACGCGGATGAAACATTTGCCGTATTTATCCTCTCGCAAAGAAAGCGCGTCCTCACCCCACGCCGGCGCAATAGATTTTCAAACCGCCGCGCAAACTGTTCCGCACTTCTTTCGTCCCACAAAAACACCGTCGTCTCGGGCTGCAGCATCAGCGTCCCGAGCACGTTGTCCATCGTCTCCCCGTCAAAAAATTCCATCAACGTCATGTCTTCACCGCCTAAAACTTCAGCCGCTTCGCGGCTGAACACGGGGACAAGCTCCGCTTTTCCCCAAGTGTTG
>JAJQCX010000166.1 GCA_021202495.1 Clostridia bacterium
ATTCTTAATTTTTAATTCTTAATTATATCTCGTCCTCTTCCCTAATCTTCACGTGCCCCTCGGCGATCTCCTTCACCGCCATCGAAACGGGCTTATCGGTAACGCCGTTACTCTCTTCCGCAATCTGTCTCGCGCGCTTTGCCGTCACTATAACGAGCGAATAGCGAGAGGGCATCCCCTCCATAAGCTTTGAGATTTCAGGATATAACATCATTGTCATGCACTCCTTCCAAAAATTCGTTTATAAAATCTTCATTGTTATCTGCCTTGCATTTTTCCGCCGCAAAAACGGATTCAAGCTGCTTTGCCGCAGCCTCAATTTCATCATTTATGATTATATAGTCGTATTTATGCGCCTCTTTCATTTCCTCAACCGCCATAGCAAGCCGCTTTTTTATAACGTCGCGGCTCTCCGTTCCGCGATTTATCAGCCGCTCCTTCAGCACCTCATATGACGGCGGAGCCGTGAACACCAGCACCGCCTCGGGGCAATTTTCCCTCACCGAAAACGCACCCTGCACGTCTATCTCCAGCACCACGTCAACGCCCTCCGCAAGCCTTTCCTCAACCTGCTTTCTCGGCGTTCCGTAATAATGGTCGCAAAAGTATGCGTATTCCAAAAAGCCGCCTTCTTCGATTTTTGCCTTAAATTCCTCATCCGTCATGTAGTAATAGCTCACGCCGTAACGCTCGCCCTCGCGCGGATCGCGCGTCGTCGCCGAAACGGACACATAAACCTCCCCGTGCTTATCGGTATATTCCTTTAAAATAGTACCCTTGCCGCTTCCCGAAGGGCCCGACAGCACAAGCAGCGTTCCGCGTCTTTCCATCTTTATTCCTCCCCCTCGTCCTCGCTGTCCGCTTTTTCATCTCCCTCATTTCTCTCTCTCAGCGTTTCCGCCGTGAGCGCCGAAAGCACAACATGCCCCGAATCCGTTATTATGACGCTCCGCGTCCTTCTTCCGAACGACGCGTCTATCAGCCTTCCCTCGTCCTGCGCGTCATGCACAAGCCGCTTTATCGGCGCCGAATCCGGCGACACAATGCTCACAATCTTAATGTCCGACACCAAATTTCCAAACCCGATGTTTATCAGCTTCACCGCGCCTTTTCCCCTTTCACTATATTTTTAATGATTTTACACTGTCTCCGTCGTAGGGCGGGGGCTTGCTCCCGCCGCGGTCTCCCATCCAACCAAAAATCAACCCACTTTACGTAATTTTCTCGCTATCTTGGTCGTAGGGGCGGGGCTCGCCCCCCGCCCGCGGTCTCCCACCCACATTTAAACCGCGACCACATAGTAAAATTCCACACCATACCACCGCGCGAAATAGGCTCAAGCGGCACGCTTGCCAACCTGCGGTTGGATCCTCCTTCGCGCCCGACTATTCCATAAACTTTTAAATTCCGCCCGCGCCGCAGCGCGTTCTTTGTTACTCTATATTCTGCACCTGCTCGCGCAGCTTTTCAAGCAGCGTCTTAACCTCGATAACGTCCTTCGCAATATCCAAATTGTTGCACTTTGACCCCGTAGTATTTATTTCCCTGTTCATTTCCTGCAAAAGAAAATCAAGCTTTCTTCCCACGGGCTCGCTATCGCAAAACATTTCTCTCATCTGCGAAATGTGGCTCTTTAACCGCGCAATCTCCTCATTCACATCAACCTTGTCCGCAAAGAGCGCGACCTCCGTCAAAAGCCGCCCCTCGTCATAGGGCACGCTGCCTAAAATCTCCTTCATCCGCGCCTCAATTCTCGCACGGTAATTTACCACAATTTCAGGCGCCGCCTTTTCAATCTGCGCCACAACGACCTCAACCGCGTCGAGATGCCCTTCAAGCACCGCGCGCATATTTTCGCCCTCGCTCACACGCATCGCGTCATATCCCGCCGCCGCTTCATCGAGCGCCCCAAGCGCCGCGTTTGTCATTTCCTCGCTCTCGGTTTCCGCCGCATCGACGCTCAAAACGTCAGGCAGCCGCGCAATGTCAATCGCCCTAACCGCGCCGCTTTCCGCTCCCGTCTCCGACGCAATTTTGTCAATCGCTTCTTTATACGCTTTCGCCAGGCTCACGTTCACCGCAACGCTCTTCGTCTCATCCTCAGAGGCGTCCACATTCACAAAAACGTCGATCTTTCCGCGGGATGTATATTTCCCGACAGCCTTTTTCAGCGGCGCTTCCAAAAACGCATACAGGCGCGGCGTTTTCACGCTAATATCACTGTAACGGCTGTTCACCGATTTTATCTCAACGGAAATTTTCTTTCCGGCACAAACCGCCTCCGCGCTGCCGTAACCCGTCATGCTTTTCATGCTTCTTCATCCTCCCCGCCTTCAACGCCGAATTTTCCTTCAAACGCCGCTTCAAATTCGTCCGCGTCAAGCTTTTCATGCTCATAGAGCGCGTTTGCCACGTTTTCGAGCTTGTCAATATTATCGCGCAAAAGCTTCTCGCACTGTGCGTAGCACTCGTCGATTATCTTCTTTATCTCGCGGTCAATCTCCGCCGCCGTCTCCTGACTGTAGTTATTCCCCTGTGCAAAGTCTCTTCCCAGGAATACCTCGTGCTCCTCCGACGTAAACGTCATCGAGCCCAAAGCGTCGCTCATGCCGTACTGCATAACCATCTTGCGCGCGGTTTTCGTCGCGCGTTCAATGTCGCTCGAAGCGCCCGTGTTTATCTCATTGAACACAATTTTCTCCGCCACTCTGCCCGCCATCATCATAACAATATCCTCAAGCATTTCCTGCTTTGATATATATGACTTATCCGTATCCGGCAAGCTCAGCGTAAATCCGCCCGCCCTTCCGCGCGGAATTATCGAAACCTGATGCACCGCGTCCTGCGTCGGCAGCAGCTTTGCCGCCACCGCGTGCCCCGCCTCGTGGTACGCCGTCTGTCTCTTGTCCTTTTCCTTTGTCACCTTGTTCTTCTTTTCGGGACCCATCACAACCTTCAAAATTGCTTCGTCGATTTCCGATTCCGCAATCTCGCTCTTTTTCGCTCTCGCCGCCAAGATTGCCGCTTCGTTTAACACGTTTTCCAAGTCCGCGCCCGTAAAGCCGTATGTCGATTTCGCAATCTTTTCAAGCGACACGCTCTTTGCCAAGGGCTTATTTTTCGAGTGTATTTTTAATATCGCTTCGCGCCCCTTTTGGTCGGGGTAATTTACAACAACCTGCCTGTCAAACCTGCCGGGTCTTAAAAGAGCGGGGTCAAGTATGTCGGGGCGGTTTGTCGCCGCGATTATAATAATGCCCGAATTTGTACCGAAGCCGTCCATTTCAACAAGAAGCTGATTTAACGTCTGCTCGCGCTCGTCATGTCCGCCTCCGAGCCCCGTGCCTCTCTGTCGTCCCACAGCGTCGATTTCATCTATAAATATTATCGCCGGCAAATTCTTTCTTGCCTGGTCAAACAAATCTCTCACTCTCGACGCGCCCACGCCGACAAACATTTCCACAAAGTCGCTGCCCGACATCGAATAAAAAGGCACATTTGCCTCGCCCGCAATCGCCTTTGCAAGAAGTGTCTTACCCGTTCCGGGAGGTCCCACCAAAAGCACGCCCTTGGGAATTCTCGCCCCAAGCTCGGTAAACTGCTTCGGATTTTTCAAAAAGTCCACAATTTCGGAGAGCTCTCTCTTTTCCTCGTCAACGCCCGCAACGTCGTCAAACGTCACTCTCCTGCCCTGCTCCTCGGGCGCTTTCGCCTTGCTCTTGCCAAATCCGCCCAAGCCTTTTCCGCCGCCCTGTGACTGACGGTAAAAGAACACCCACAACGCAATGAGCAAAATGAGCATAATCGCGCTCGGCAGCATCGAAACCCACCACGAAACCGATTCGGGCTTCGGCGTGGATATAATAAGCGGGTCGTCCGGATCGCTCATCTGCTCGTCAATTTCATCCTGCAAAACCGAATAGAGGAACGTCCTTCCCGGTATGTCAACCACAACAGAAGATCTGTCGGCGTCCTTAAACGTCACCGTCGCCTGCGTGTCGCTCAGCTCCAGCTCTTTAACCTCGCCGTTTTTCACCGCCAGCACAAGATCCGAAAAATTATATTCCTCAACCTCAATTTCCGGACGCGACGTAAACATACTTATAATAAGCATCACCACAATGAGAAATGCCACGTAAAAACCGATGTTTTTAATTCCCTTCTTCAACACAACTCCCCCTTTGCTCATACATTTCGGGCTTCAAAATCCCCACAAACGGGAATTGACGATAGCGATATTCGTAATCGAGTCCGTACCCCGCCACAAATTTATTGGGTATCACAAAGCCGACATACTTCGGATGCAAATCCACAACTCTGCGCTCGGGCTTGTCTAAAAATGTGCATATCTCAACGCTCTTTGCGCCCTCCTCCAAAAGGAGCTTCTTTATCGCCGTCAGCGTTCTGCCCGTGTCAACTATGTCCTCAAGTATCAATATGTCCAAGCCCTTCGGGTCAAAGCCCTTGCCCTTTATTATGTCAACCTTTCCCGACGATTCCGTTCCCGCGCCGTAGCTCGACGCGAAAATAAAGCTCACCTTCACCGGAATTTTGAGCGCGCGAACCATGTCCGCCGCAAAGATAAAGCTTCCCGACAAAACGCTTAAAACGCACAAATCCTTCCCGTGATAATCGCGCCCTATTTCCTCCGCCATTTCGGCTATACGGCTCTTTATTTCATCCTCCGAAATCAGCACTTCCTCGATAACATCCGTAATATCCTCGTTCAATTCTCATCGTCCTTTCTCTTTTCAAATGAAATCACAGCGAGCCTTTCTGTCTCCGTGCTCGGCATAAACGACGCCGATTTTCTTATTCCCGGAACAAACAAAATCTCGCCGCCCTTTGCCACCGTCACAATGCTCTCGCGCAACTTTCGCGGCAGCTTTATGTCAATAAAAAGCTCCTTCAGCTTTTTTCTTCCTTTCATTCCCTTCGGGCGCATGAAATCTCCGTCTTTTCTTGTTCGTATCTCAAAGTCGCCCAACAAATCGGCATCAAATACCGCTGTCATATTATTATCGCTCATTTTTTCACTTTTGTCAACAGTTTTTACTTTAATAGCGTACCCCAAAGCCTCAATTGTCACGTTTTCACCCTTTTTCACAATACGTGAAAATTCCTTCGGCTCACTTTCAATATACGGCTTCACCTTTCCGTACTCGTTTTCAATCACAAGCCCGCCCAAGCTTCGCCGCCGACCGCTGCGACCGAATGCCACGTCCTCAACCGCCGATATTTTTTCAAAATCAATTTCCTCCGCGCCCCACTCTTTGAGCGCCGTGATTATAACTCTCCGTCTTATACTCTCGTGTAAACCTTTGAGCTTCTCCGCGTCAATCATTCCATCTACAAATGCTCCGCAATTATCTACAATTTCTCTCAAAAACTCCTCATCTGTCCTCAAAATCCCCGCAGCCCTCACAATATTTTCTTCCGCTTTGTCGCAAATCTCCCTCATTTCGGGCAAAATATTGTGCCTTATGCGATTTCTGGCATAGCTCACGTCAAAATTTGTCGCGTCCGTTCGCCACTCTGTTTTACCCTCCAAATATTCCTCAATTTCGCTCTTTTTCACGTCAAGCAAAGGGCGAATCACATTGCCTCTCACGTAAGGGATCCCCCCGAGCCCCTTTGCCCCGCTTCCGCGCACCAGGTGCAGTAAAAAAGTCTCGGCATTATCGTCCAAATGGTGCGCCGTCGCAATGCGCGCCCCGCCCAATTGTGCCGCCGCATCGTTAAAAAGGCGGTATCTTTCCCGCCTTCCACATTCTTCCTCTCCTATTTTTTCATTTTTTGTCATTTTTTTAACGTCGCATTCACGGTAAAAAAGCCGTATATTAAGCCTTTTGCAAAGTTCCTTCACAAATTCGCTGTCGGAGTCTCCCTCTGCTCCTCTAATCTTATGGTTAAGATTTGCCGCGTAAATCTCAATCCCCAATTCTTCCCTTAATTCCGAAAGAATATAGAGAAGCCCCACCGAATCCGCGCCGCCCGAAAGCGCAACAATCACTCTGTCGCCGCAGGATAACATATTGTGCGTCTTTATGGTCTTTTTCACCTTTTCAATCATACCGCCACCTAATTTCTGTTGTCCAAATTCATAAACTTCGTATATTCTCCGCGCCATGCAAGGTTAATCGTTCTGCATTCGCCCCCGCGGTGCTTTGCGACAATACATTCAATTATGTTGCTTTTTTGCGCTTCTTCGCTCTCTTCCGCCGTGTCGGGGTTGTACAAAAGCATAACAATGTCCGCATCCTGCTCAATCGCGCCGCTCTCGCGCAAATCCGAAATCTGCGGGCGTTTGTCGCGCCTCGACTCGCTCATACGATTGAGCTGCGACAGCGTAATAACCGGTATTTCAAGCTCCTTTGACATTATTTTCAGCGAACGCGAAATTTCGGCAATCTCCTGCGCGCGGTTGTCAGAGCGAGATTTGCCCTCCATCAGCTGCAAATAGTCAATCACAACAAGCCCGATGTTTTTCTCAAGCTTCATTCTTCTGCATTTTGCCCTTATTTCCGAGGCGGAAATGCCCGGCGTATCGTCAATATATACAGGCGCGTTAATAATGCCCGGCAGAGAATGTGCAAGCTTGCTCATCTCCGTCGCGTTCAAATCGCCTATTCTCATTTTATCGCTCGGCACCAAAGCCTCGCTTGAAAGAACTCTGTTTACAAGCTCTTCCTTGCTCATTTCGAGGCTGAATATCGCAACCGGGATTTTGTGCCTTATCGCCGCGTTTTCCGCAATGTTTAACGCAAAGCTCGTCTTACCCACACCCGGACGCGCCGCAACGATAACAAGCGTGCTTTTCTGCAGTCCCGCAGTCAGCGAATCGAGCGCCGTAAATCCCGTCGGCACACCCGTCACCGACGAGCCGCGCTTTTTTAGCTCCTCCAAAAGCGCCATCGAGCTTTTCACAACCTCGCTTATGTGATAAAAGCCCTTCGCTCCGCGCTTGTCGAGGATATTGAAAATAAGCTGCTCGCTTCGATCCAAAATCGCCGAAACCTCGTCCTCATCCTTCGTCGATATGTCGATTATCTCGCTCGCCGCGTTCACAAGACGGCGCAAAATGCTCTTTCCCTCAACAATCGCAATGTAGTGCGACAAATTTTCCGTGGAGAGAACGTTCTGCACAATATTCGTAATGTAGCCTATTCCGCCCACATTGTCGATGTCCCCTCCGAGCTTATCCGAAAGCGTGACAATGTCAACCGGAATACCTTCCGTAAACAAAGCCTCGATTGCCGTATATATCGTTTTGTGCGCCGTCGTGTAAAAATCATCCGCCGAAAGCGCCTCCATCGCGGTCGTGAGAGCCGATTCGTCAAAAATCATGCTCCCCAAAACCGCCTGCTCCGCCTCAATATTATACGGCATAGTTTTTCCGACAGGAAGCTCCGCCATATAGCTTTCCCTCCATTTATTCCGCAGCAACCTCAACCGTTATTTTTGCGCTTATTTCAGGATAAATTTTTATTTCAACCTCGTGTGAGCCGATGGATTTTATCGCATCGGGCAGCTGCACCTTCCGCTTATCCACAACAATGTGAAGCTGGTATTTTACAGCGTCCGCAATGTTCTGATTTGTCACTTTTCCGAAAAGCTTGCCGTTTTCGCCCGCCTTTGCCGTAATCGTCACCTTTGCGCCGTCAAGCTTCGCCTTTGTTTCCGCCGCGGCTATTTTTTCCTGCTCTTTGTGGTACGCCGCAGCCTCTGTCTTTCCCTTAACCTCGCTCAAAACGCCCTTTGTCGCCTCACGCGCCAAGCCTCTGGGCAAAAGGAAATTTCTCGCGTATCCGTCCGACGCCTCCACAACCTCGCCCTTTTTTCCGTGACCTTTAACATCCGCCAAAAGAAGTACTTTCATCTTTTTCAAATCCTTTCTATCTGTTTTGCATATATGAGTCTATCGCAGCCTTAAGCCGCGTCTCCGCTTCGTCAACATACACGTCCTCAAGCTGCGCCGCTCCCTGCAGCATATGCCCGCCGCCGCCCAGCTTTTCCATTATCATCTGTATGTTTACCGAGCCGAGCGAACGTCCGCTTATGCGAGTTGTCGCCCCTTGCGTCTTTGCCACAACGAACGACGCCGAAACGCCCTCTATTTCCAAAAGGTCGTTTGCCGCCTTCGCGATTATCTCGCTGCTCACCGTGTTTGAATATACCTTGCTTATCGCCATGTTTTCGCGATACATTTGCGCATCCGAGACAATCTGCGCCCTTTCGGTGTAGCTTGTCATGCTCTCCTTGAAAATGCTCTGCACTCTTATCGTGTCCGCGCCGAGCCTCTTTAAATATGCCGCCGCTTCAAACGTCCTTGCCGCCGTCTTAAACACAAAGTTGTTCGTATCAACCAAAATGCCCGCATACATTGCCTCCGCAATCTCCGCGTCGATGCCGCTTCTACCCATGTATTGCAGCATTTCCGTCACCATTTCGCAGCTCGACGACGCCGACGGCTCATGGTAGAGCAAATCGGTGTTGGTTATAAATTCCTCACTCCGTCTGTGATGGTCTATCAATACAATCGTTTTCGCATCGTCGACAATCTCCGGCGCCGCAGTAAGCGAACGGCGGTGCGTGTCGCACACAATGACAAGCGTTTTGTCATTCAAAAGCTCCCTCGCCTGCTGCCTTGTTATAAAAAGCCCGAAATGCGTCTTGTTTTTCTCAAAATTTTTCAGCGTCGCCCGCACGGTCGAATCGTATGACTCCATAATGACCTTCGCCTGCTTCCCGCGCGCCATCGCCGCCACGGCGAGCGCCGTCGCCGCGCCGAACGCGTCCGTGTCCGCATAAGTGTGCCCCATCACAAGCACGTTTTCGCTCTGCTCAATCAGCCGCACAAGCGCCTGCGCCTTAACTCTCGCCTTAACCCTCGCACGCTTTTCTGTCTCTCGGTTTTTCCCGCCGTAATAGCTGAAGTTTTCCGCGTCCTTTATAACAGCCTGGTCGCCTCCGCGTCCGAGCGCCATGTCGAGCGCCGCTTTCGCGAACATATCCACCTCGTAAATGTCAGCCCCGTCAACACCTATTCCCATCGACAGCGTCGGCTGAATGGAAATCCCCGTTTCAATCTCCTTGACCTTATCGAGCACGTCAAAGCGCCTCTTTTTCATTTCGGAAAGCATTTTCGCGTTAAAAACGCAAAAATATCTCTCTTTGTCAAAATGCTTCGCGCTGCCACCGAGCTCCTTTGCCCATTCAAAAATTATCGCGTCAATCGCCTTTTCCGTCTGATAGGACACATCGTCGCCCACATCGCCGAAAACCTCGTCGTAATTGTCAATCAAAATCTGCGCTATAACGGTTCTGGAATTGTCCGCCTCTTCCTTCGCCTTTTCAAAATCCGTCATATCGCGCAGCGTTATCACAAACGCGCTGTCCGACGCGTTCTGCGCCTTAAACTGCACGCACTTCATTTCATAAGTCCTATCCTCATAGATAAGCTTTCGCGTCTCCTTTTTCATCGAAAGAAGAATATCCACCGTGAGCGTGTCAAAAACATCGGTAATGCCCTCATGCATGACAATGTGCGGGCAAATTTTCGCGAACGCCTCGTTCCACCACGTTATTTTCCCGTCGGTTCCGATTGCCGCCATCGGCAGCGTCACGCCCTTTGTTATGTCAAAACGTCCCTCGCCGGCGTCCATTTTCGCGTAATACGCCTCGCTCGATTTTATCGCCGCCGCCATATCGAACAGACTCCCGCTCACCATCACAAGCGACACAATTTCCAACGCCAAACCGAGCGGAAGACTTACAATACACACTCCCACTCCCAAAATCATCACAATCGCGCAGTAAATAACCGCCTTGTGCTTCAATGTTAAATTCACAATCTGCGTTTTCCTGTTCATTATACACCCCGGTTTCGCATAACCTATATTAACCCGTTTATTCATTATATAACAACAAAGCCAAAATGTACAGTCTTTTTTTCAGAAAACTCTTGAAGTCTGCTTATGGAGGATCCAAACATGATCAACCGCTCCGACCGCGCGTCCGATTTCAGACGCAAGGAAGTGATAGACATATCCGACGGCAAACGCCTCGGCTACATAACCGACGTTGAGATAGATCTTGAAAAGGGCGTCGTTCTTTCCGTCATAATTCCCGGCAAACGCCGCTTTTTCGGTCTTTTGCCGCCGACTGACGACATCGTCATCGAATGGAGGCGAATATCAAAAATCGGCGATGACATCATCCTCGTCAACGCCGGTTATGAAGGAGCGCCACAATCGATGCCCCCGCTTTAAATACACTTTATAACTTCCTCAATACTTCCCAGCGCTTCCGCCGCAATCGCGCCGTAGCGCTCTTTTTTGCTCCTTATTCTTCCGACGGAGCTTTTTATTATTCCGAAATTTGCGTTCATCGGCTGAAACGCACCCTTCACCGCGCCCTCCGAAACGTATGCGGCAAGCGCCCCCGTCATGGTGTTCTGCGGGAAAATAACGTCCTCTTCGCCCGTCATGCGCCGCGCGGCGTTTATTCCCGCCGCCATTCCCGACGCCGCCGATTCCACATATCCCTCAACGCCGGTTATCTGCCCGGCAAAATAAATTTTCGGGTATTTTTTCATCGCGAACGTCGCATCCAAAAGATGCGGCGAATTTATATATGTATTCCTGTGCATCACGCCAAGGCGCAAAAACTGCGCGTTTTCAAGCCCCGGAATCATCGAGAACACTCTTTTTTGTTCGCCGAATTTCAAATTAGTCTGAAACCCCACAAGGTTATACATTGTTCCCTCGCGGTTATCCTGCCGCAGCTGCACAACCGCATAGGGCATTTTTCCCGTCTTGGGGTTTGTCAGTCCTTTGGGCTTCAATGGACCGTAGCGCATTGTGTCAACTCCGCGCTTTGCCATAACCTCAATCGGCATACAGCCCTCAAAAACTGATGGCTTGTCAATTTCCTCGTGCAGCGGCGCGGTCTCGGCTCCGATTAACGCCTCGTAAAACGCCTCATATTCTTCCTTTTCCATCGGGCAGTTTATATAATCCGCGTCGCCCTTGTCGTAGCGCGCCTTTTTATAAACCTTGTCAAAATCTATGCTCTCCGTCAAAACGACAGGCGCCGCCGCGTCGTAAAACGAGAGAAATTCTTTTCCCGTAAGCCGCGCAATTTCCCCATCGAGCGCCTCATCCGAAAGAGGTCCCGTCGCGATTATCGTGTATTCGTTTTCATCGATAAAATCCGCAAGCTCCCGCCTTATTGTAATATTCGGGCACGCCTCTATCCTCTCTGTCACTGTTTCTGCGAATTTTTCGCGGTCAACCGCCAGCGCACCGCCCGCGGGCACAGCGGTCGCATCCGCACATTCCATCACAAGCGACCCCACGCGCCGCATTTCCTCCTTCAAAAGTCCGCAGGCATTGTCGATTGAATTTCCCTTGAACGAATTTGAGCAGACAATCTCGCACAAATTTCCACTCGAATGAGCCGGTGAAAACTTCACCGGCTTCATTTCCCACAATTCAACCTCAATTCCGCGCTTTGCCGCCTGCCATGCCGCCTCGCACCCCGCAAAGCCGCCGCCTATAATTCTAAGCTTTTCCATTTTCTTTTTCCTTCGTGATTTTTCGGTTTGATTCGCAGTCTGGATTTGAGCACACCGTTTTGCTGCCCTTTTTGTAGTATTTTTTCACCATTATCCCGCCGCATTTCGGGCACGGCGTCTTAAGCGGCGCATCCCACAGCACAAAATCGCACTCCGGCGCTTTCTCGCACGAAAAGTATTTTTTGCCCCTCTTGCTCTTTTTCTCCACAATTCTCGCGCCGCACTTGGGGCATTTCACACCCGTATCCTTCATTATCGGCTTTGTGTTTCTGCACTCGGGAAAGCCCGGGCACGCCAAGAATTTGCCGTACCTGCTCATCTTCACAACCATGTTGCGTCCGCATTTTTCGCAAATTTCGTCCGAAACCTCTTCCGCAAGCTTCACCTTGTCAATGTTTTCTTCCGCCTTTTCAAGCGTCTTTTCAAACGGATTGTAAAAATCGCGCAAAAGGTCAACCCAATTTTGCTCTCCGCTTTCAACGCAGTCGAGCCTTCTCTCCATGTCCGCCGTGAATTCAACGTCGACAATATCCTCAAAATTTTCCTGCATAATGTCGTTCACAATGCGCCCAAGCTCGGTCGGCTTTAGCATCTTCTTTTCACGAACGACATACCCGCGGCTTATTATCGTCGAAATCGTCGGCGTATATGTGCTGGGTCTGCCTATGCCGTTTTCCTCCATCGTCTTTATCAGCGTAGCCTCGGTGAACCGCGCGGGCGGCTCGGTGAAGTGCTGTTCGGGATTTATCTCCTTCGCCTTGAGCTTCTGCCCCTCTTCGGGGTGTATCAGCCGCTTTGCGTCCTTTTCCTCCGCGCCGTCGCTGCCCTCAACGTACACCGCTCTGTAGCCGTCAAATTTAATCGCGCTGCCCGACGCCTTAAACGTCACGCCGTTAGCGACGATGTCCGCCGAAACCGCGTCGTAAAGCGCGCTTTTCATCTGGCACGCGACAAATCTTTCCCAAATCAATTTATAGAGCTTGTATTGGTCATTCGTCACGCTGCCCTTTATCATTTCGGGCAAAATGTTGCAGTCGGTCGGTCTTATCGCCTCGTGCGCGTCCTGCGCCGCCTTGCTCGTTCTGTAAAAGTTCGGCTTTTCGGGCAAATATGCCGCGCCGTACTTTTCGCCGATAAACGCTCTCACCGCGCTTAACGCCTCACTTGCGATTCTCTGCGAGTCGGTTCTCATGTATGTTATAAGTCCGCGCGTACCGTGCCCCGGCACGTTCACGCCCTCATAGAGCCCCTGTGCCGCGCTCATCGTCCTTGCCGATGTCATGCCTAATTTTCGGCTCGCCTCCTGCTGCATTGTGCTTGTCGTAAAGGGCGGCGTCGGGTGCTTCTTTTTTTCGCTGTAAACGGCTTTTGTCACAACAAATTCCGCGCCGTCAATCATAGAAAGCACTTTCTTTGCGTCCTCGGCGCTCCCAAGCTCCTTCTTTTTGCCGTTCACGCCCCAATAACGCGCCTCCATCGGGTGCTTTCCGCTCTCGTCGGTCAGTATTGCCGTTATGCTCCAGTATTCCTTGGGCACAAAATCCTCTATTTCCTTTTCACGGTCGACAATCATCTTCGTAACCGAGCTTTGCACTCTGCCCGCGCTCAGCCCCTTTTTCACCTTGCGCCACAAAAGCGGACTTATCTGATAGCCCACTATTCTGTCAAGCTCGCGGCGCGCCTGCTGCGCGTTCACCAAATCTATGTCTATCGCCCTCGCGTCCTTAAGCGACGCCACAACTGCGCTTTTCGTAACCTCATTAAACGTAATTCTGCACGGCGATTTTTCGTCAATTCCCAAAATCTGCGCCAAATGCCAGCTTATCGCCTCTCCCTCGCGGTCGGGGTCGGCTGCGAGCAAAACCTTGTCCGCGCTCTTTGCCGCCTTTTTCATCTTGGCAATCAAGTCGCCCTTGCCGCGTATTGTGATATATTTCGGCGCAAAGTCGTTTTCAATGTCAATTCCGAGCGAGCTTTTCGGCAAATCCCGAACGTGCCCCATCGACGCCATTACCGTATAATTTTTTCCCAAATATTTATTTATGTTTTTCGCCTTTGCCGGCGACTCCACAATTACAAGACATTTCTCTGCCATGCACCCATGTCCTTTCGTTTTCTGATCTCTCAGTCTATCTTTTCGTAAGCGTTTCCGACGCTTCTTTTTATCATGCCCTTTATTTGCATAAGCGTCAAAACCGAATTCAGTCTTGCCGCATCGCACGCGCAATATTCAAGAATTGAATCGTAATCCCGCTTTCCCTCGCCTATCGCGTTCAAAACCGCTCTCTCAATTCCGTTTGATACGTTTTCCTTCTTCGGTTCCTCCGCGGCTTTCAGCTCCTGCGTCAAAGCATTATTCGACGGCTCGGTGAAAATATCCTCTTCAATTTTCTCATCTTTTTTCATCGCGCGACGGTATGACGCGGGCATCCGCTCCATCATTTCATACAAAATGTCGCTGCCCGAAAGCGCCCACAACGCCCCGTCCTGCAAAAGCGCGTTCGTGCCCTCGCTCGTCGGACTGTCGATGTTGCCCGGCACCGCGAAGAGCGTTTTGCCGTAATCTCCCGCATACGACGCCGTTATCAACGCTCCGCTCTTTTTCGCCGCCTCAACTACGACCAGTGTATCGCAAAGCGCAGTCATCAGCCTGTTTCGCACGGGAAAATTTTTCGCCATCGGCGGTGAGCCCAACGGAAGCTCCGAAATGACAACGCCCTTTTCCGCAACGCGCTCAAAGAGCTTTTCGTTTTCGCGCGGATACGTAACGTCAATTCCCGTTCCCACAACGCATATCGCCGGCGCTCTTCCCCGCAGCGCTCCGTTTAGCGCGGCGCTGTCAATGCCGCGCGCCCCGCCCGAGATAACCGCCACATTGTTTGCCGAAAGCTCATAGGCAAAATTCGTCGCCGTATTTATCCCGTAGAGGCTCGCCTCCCTGCTTCCGACAATCGCCGCCTTCAGCGGATGATTTAACGCCTTCACGTTTCCCTTGAAATAGAGATATGCCGGCGGGTTTGATATATGCCTCAAATATTCGGGATATTCCTTTTCCCGATACGTCACAACGCCGCTCCCGCACACCTTCGCCCTTTCAAGCTCGTCCATCGCGTCAAGCGCGTCCTTTTCGGTAAAGTCCACATCCTTTTTTCTTTTGTCGAAGCTATCCGCCAACTGCTTAAGCTTCTTGGCGTTTTTGCACCCTTTAGCCAAAACCATCCACGCAATTTTATCTTTCATTTTCCGCATCTCCCAAGCCG
>JAJQCX010000170.1 GCA_021202495.1 Clostridia bacterium
CTGGTAAGCATTCGTCGTCTGTTTCTTATGTTTATATTTTAAAGACTCTCAAACGTTCGCCGGGTCGTCTTTGTCGTTTCTTCCGTTTTGCTACCCTAAGATTTTACACTACTCTCAAACCTCAAATTCGAGAAAAAGGGCTACCGACCCTCCGTGTAAATACGGCAGCAATGCCGTTTCTTAGGGCATTAAAACATGTCCATAATTATAATATCACTTAATCTCCGAAAAATCAATCATATTTCGCACAAATCCACATCAATTGTAATTCTTTTTTCATGCGGCAAAATTTTTCTTTCGGAGGAATCGAGCAGCATAAACTTAAATTTGTGATTCATCGCGGTTTTCGCAAATTCGCTCATTTCGTCATCGTCAAAATAGCTCCGCATATTTATAAAAACATACATCCTCTCCGTTTCAAATTCGCGCACAACTTCCATATAGTCGATGATCTTTTCGATTATCGAATCGTAATCCTCATTAAGCCGCAGCCCCGCAGCCTTAATAATATTTGCCGCGCCTATCTTATCGCAGATAAAATCCGCCGAAAATTCATAGGATAAATCCATAACGTACCGCTCAACCTCGGAAATCAATTCCTGTGTTTTTATATAATACGCCTCGTTCACCGCTGTTTTTTCAAACGCGGAATATATCTTATTGAGCAGCGTTTTACGATTTATCTCAAATGGGACAAACTGCGAAACGATTTCCGCGTTTTTCGACATTTCAATCGGCGCGTCGTTTTCCGAAAGTACAAACCCTCCCCCGCTCCCTCCGCATTGAGATACAAAATCGCACATCAGCCGATAAAATAATTTTTGATTTTCAACAACAATCCCCGTGAATGTATTTTCCTCAAAGATTATTTTTCTTTCAATCTGAGGGTGAACAAGCTTTATCAAAATAATCCCTCCCCACGCTGTTCATAAAATCACAATCCGTTCATCGCTGTCTATTATGTCGCTGTGGAAATTACCCGTTATGTACTCGGCTTTCGCAAACTGCTTTTCCGTAACCGACAGCACCGACACAACGCCGCGCGGCGGTCTGATTTTCCTCAGCATTTCCACAACCGATTTTTCAACACTCGCGTTCAAAACCATGCGGCAATATACCGATTCCTGCCACATCATAAATCCGTTTTTTATCAGCGCTTTTCTAAAATGTCTGTAATTTTTTCTGTCCTCCGCCGTTTCCGTCGGTAGGTCAAAGAGAACCAAAATACGCATAAATCTGTAGCTCATGCCTTTCTCCTTGCAAATTTTATCAGCGAAGTGTCCCTGTCGTTTAGCGCCGTAAAAACGCTTCGACAATAAATTTTTATCGCATTGAGTGTCGTCTGATTCGCGCCGTCTATCAAAACACTTTCGTGCAGCACCTCCAAAAGGGCGTACTTTTCATCCTTTCCAAACGCTTTGTATTCGTTTTTCCGCACGAACGCGTCTACATTTACCCTAAACGGCTCCATCAAATCGCAGCCCAAATTGAACTGATTAAATTGATTGTCGTGGGAAAGCCCGATTTGCGTCAAATAGCCGTTTGCCGCAATCTCGCGGTTAACTGCCGACAAAATGAGGCTGTAGCCGTAATTTAACGCCGCATTGATTGGATTTTCCGCGTCGCCGCGAGTAAAATCCATGCCGAACACTGCGTTGAAATATACCTTCGCCGCGTGTCCCTCACGGTTTGTTGCGTCGTTAAATTCAAGCTCCGTCAAATAGCCTCGCAGCATCTCCGCTTCGGCGCTTTTCCCAATCTCACTCAGCAGCATTGCCTGGTTTCGTATCTTTTCCGCCACAATCTCCGTCCACACGGCTCCCTTTATTCCCTCGCTCCACCCAAGCTGCATTTTGAGCTTGAGCGAACAATCGTGACTGCCGTACATCGGCACAAGCTCGGAATGAGGATTTCGCTGCGCGTCGCAGAAAATCACTTTTATCTTTCTTTTGACAAGCTCCTCCAAAAGACAGCACGTCAGCGAAACAGCCGTATTCTCAATTATCAGCATTGCCACCTCGTCCAAAAAGAGACGCTTTGTTTCCTCACTCCTCACGACCATATAGCCCATCTTGTAATCGAGCTTGCATCTTTCCGATATAATTGCCGTACGCCAACTCATAACAATTCAAGCAGATTTTCACTGCATTTAACATAAAGCCCCGCCGCGGATACATCTATGATTCTCAAATCTTTATAGGTTTTGGTCACATTTGAAAGACGCGTATTTATATAAAATGCACCGGCATTTTTGCTTTCACCTAACAACGTCATATCACAGCCTCCGCTTCGACCGGTTTTAAGTGCTTCGCCAATGTGCAGCAGGCACTCAACCTGTTCCTCTGTGGAAAGCGCCAAAAATCGTTCTCTCCCCTTTTCCACTATACCCGCTATATTTTCAAAGCAGATAGAAAACGGCTTATTGTTCAGCTTTTCGCGGTAAACGTCATATAGTTGAATGTTTTGCTCTCTTGTTATCTTATCGTGTTCTTCCGATATGTTTATTGCCGCGTTCTTATTTTGTTCCTTTGCTTTCTTCTGCTTTTTGTCAAACGACTCCAGTCGGCAAATGTATTGTTCTGTTTCTTTTCCCACGCGCAGCGGATTCATTGAAGAAAGCAACACGCGAGCTCCACCGTTACCTTTACCTCGTATATATGCCAAAAATCCGTCCAACGAAATCACTGTATTTATTTTTATCTTTCTCATTCCGAGCGGGAACTCTACGCTCTTAACCTCATCATTTGCGATTTCGCCGATAACCTCTTTTGCGTATTGCACCGCAAATTCTTCATTTGTTTCAAATTTTTTCGCAAACAACAACTGCACCGGCATAAATATAACGTCACTGCCTTTTTTTGTATTATATTTCACAAGAACAAAATACGACGCCGCAGTCTTTGTATATCCTCCGTATTTCGTAACGTCGAGCCCTTTCTTTCGCGGCACAAGGTCATTTGCCGCGCCCGCCTTAAGCGGCTGCTGTTTAAACAACTCGCCTTTCTTGCAAATCGGATAAATCGTATAATGTATATGATCATTCTCCATTATCCTCTTTACCTTCTCTAAATCCTCCTCACCATACCAAAGCACTCTGTCTCCGAATTTCAATTCACGATTGAACAATTTTTTCGCATTTACCGTATATTTATTTATATTAAACGCACGGTTCATCTTTGAGAAATACGAATGATACACATTTCCTACAACGATATTCAAATATGCGTCCTTTGCATGGTGCAAATCATTCACCGTTCGCGATTTCGGCAGCTCAAATTCATGCCTGAATTCCGAAACAAGCCCCGCCTTTACATACACAATTTCACTGTCGGGGAAAAGCTCTTTCAAAAGCGTCGCCACAGCCTTTGTCGCCTGGCTCGTTTCCGTAAGCTGCCTGTTTATAAAGCCCCATTTTTCATTTTCGTCAAACGGCGTCGAGCGCGTCAAACGTGCAAGCTTTTTGTCACTTATCAATCCCTGCTTGTGCAGCATTTCCCAAAACGGTGCCCGCTCTTTTCTTATAGCCTCATCTATGGGATAGTTGTCGCCTTTCTTTCCATTAAGCTCAGATCGCACCAACACAGTATTGTCAATGCTGTCATCCTTCACCAAACTCTGCGGAAAAATATGATCTATGTCATATCTTTTCGTATTTAATTCTTCAAGATTTATCGTTTCCCCGCTGTACATGCATTTTCCGAGCTGCATAAAATACAAAAACAATCTCTTGCTCTGCAGTTGCCTGTCATCCTTACTTTCAAGCTCTTTCGCGAGCTCCCGCGTTTCTTCAACAGGAAATGACGCGTAAAAATCTTTAATACTGTCTCTGCGGCTCTTTGTCCTCTTGCCCTTTTGATCTTCAATCGTGCCGCGCGTCATTTCAATAAATATCTTTTTCGGCTCGCCTTTGATTTTTCTTATCTCCTTCGCAATGTCGAGCGTCCGAATTATCGAGCGTCTCACCGCCCCGGAAATATACATTTCATCAAGCCTGTCCGTCAGCGAACGCGGATTTGCCGCGTAATATTCTTTGCACGCCTCCTCTATTTTTTCTTTAAAAGTAAAACCGTCTGACGCAATTAACTGCATTAAATTTTTCTGCGTTTTCCACAGTGCCTCCATCACGGTGAATTCCTCGCCTGTTTCGACTTCGCAGCCGACCACACCGCAAAGCAGCTTCTTTGAAAGCCGCCCGAAGTCCTTCAGCTTCAGCCCGACGATGTATTGCACGTCCTTTATTGCAATCTGAGGATATTCATCTTTGAGCCATTTTTCAAGCCGCACCTTGTCCTCGGTATATGCCTTGCGCTCTATTATCCTTTCCACGTCGCCTTCACTCAGCACCCCCGCGTCAAGCAGCCTTTTAAACGCGTGATATGACGCAAGCGACGCTTTCACCGTCACGTCAAGCCCGCTCATTTCATCGCCTTCTGTCATATATCCGTTTGAAACAAGATAATTCTTTATGCTCTTTGGGGTAACTCTCGCGTGTTTTTCAAAGAGCTCCGTGTATAATTTCTGCTTCACTTCAACCTCAATGAGCTTGTCGTTTATCTTGATTGTGTTTATCTCATTTAACACAACATATTTTGAATAGAGCAACGAATTTTTCGGCAGCACGCTTTCGCCCGCCAAATATGTACAGCTGCACGTCATTCTGTCAATAAACGCCTGTTCGCTCCTGTCGCAATCGACCTTCTCCGTAAAATTCCACGGATATATTTTGCCTTCCGCCTTTCGTTCAATCCACGCGAATTGAGAATTGTCAATTCTCAAAGGTCCGACATAATACGGCACTTTAAACAAGAAAATCGAAAGTATCTTTTCGCTCGGCGTAAGATTGTCCTCATCCTTTTTGCCTAAAAACGGCAAATACCCTTCCGCCTTTTTTAAGATCGCTTTTAATTCCGTATAATAAAGCTGATAAGGAATAACTCTGTTCGCCCCGTCTACTTGCTTTGGCATAAACGAATTTGATTCGATTCTTTCCATCATATCGGCATAAAATTCGCTATCCGCCGCCTCCACCTTAACTCCCGACACAATCTTTTTTAAGTATTTGCAAAAATCCTCACACGTTATTTTGCCCGGAAGCTCTTTTGCTTCAACATCTTTTACCCATCTGAAATTATTTGAATAAGCGGTGTAATTATTCAATTTGCTGTCAGCCGCTCTGAAAATCTCATCATATTTTTCCGGCAAATATTTTTTCACAAAGTCCTTTAAATTATTCAAATCACGGTTGTGTGTTTCATATACATTTACCTTCCCCTCGGAAAGCGACGCAAAATCCCCCACAATATCGCTCAGCGTGCTCCAATCGTAGATCTTTCGCATAAGAATAAGAAGCTCGCTGTCATCGCTCTCCAATTGTGAAATCGCACTTTCAAAATCTTCTTCATTGCACGAAAGCGATACCTTACCCATTTCTTCATAGGCGTCATTCAAAAATAAATCCTTAACTTTCGATACCGTTCCTCCCGCAAAAAGCTTCACCATCTGCTTTTTTGCATAGGGATATTCGTCATCTTTCGGTATCTTTCCGCCAAAAAGCAGTGCGGTAAGCGCCTTCTCTTTTGCCGTAACCCCCACACGCTTTTTCAATATTTCCGCTATTTTTTCCGATTCGCAATTCCACGGTAATGAAATTTCCCGCTCTTTAAAAAAGCCCAAAAATCCCTTATAAACCTCATTAAAATCCAAGACAGCGTCAATATTGTCCTTGTCGGCGTCAATCAAAAAATGTCCCCTGTGTGCCGCCAAGTACGCACACGCAATATATACCTCTCTCACATCATGCTTTTCTGTATCGTTCATCAGCGCACAAAGCAAGTGATGTATCGTCGGGTATTTTTTGTAATAAGCCTTGTCGTCAAAATCCTTGTCCGTAAAATATGTATTTACCTCTTTCGGGTTCGTCCTGTCCTCGCGCCAAAGGGCGCTCTCATTAATTCTGATAAAGAAATTTTCATCAACCTTCGCAATCTCCGGCGCAAAAATCTCCTGTATTAGCTTTACTCTCTGCTGCCTCCTGTCAAGCCTTCTGCGAGCCGTTCTGTAGCCTCTTCTCTCCGCCGCTTCATTCGGCTCGGGAAAAACATGCGTTCCAATCATATTTTCTCCGCCATGCTTTAACGGCGTATAATCCTCACTCGTCACGGCATAGCCGACAGATTCCGTTCCGATATCAAGTCCCAAATAGTAGCTTTCGCAATTTTTCATATTGACATCCCTCCAAAAGTTTGCTATAATAGTTTTACAGTAGTTTTCTACCCTAAAAAACTACACTACCGAGTTCAAATAAAAATTTTTTCAAATCGTCGGGTATCCCGATTGCACAGGAGTGCGTTGATTATTTTTATTTTTGAACCCCAAGCCTGTTTCATCCGAAACGGGCTTTTTTGACCTATAACAATTCTAACATAAACCGGCACATATTTCAATCGCATTTTGTGGTTTTTTAATGCCTCCTGCAATTTTGTTACGGTTTCACGACTATATCGCGCTGAATATCCTTTCAAATTTCATTTGACAAATCCACATTTTTCGAGTATTATAAGTACATTCCGAGCAAGTTGAACGGTCGCGGGGCGGCTTTTGCCGCAATGAGGAAAGTCCGAGCACCAACAGGACAGGGCGCCGGGTAACTCCCGGTGGAGGCGACTCTAAGGAAAGTGCAACAGAAATAAACCGCCGCGCAAGCGGTAAGGGTGGAAAGGCGGTGTAAGAGACCACCGCTTTGAGGGAAACCTCGAAGGCTCTGTAAACCCCGCCCGGTGCAACATCGAAAGGATTGCCGCAAGGCAGAGTCTGTCCGGCTCATATCCGAAAGATGGCTTGAGTCGCACAGAAATGTGCGGCGTAGATAGATGACCGTTTTCGACAGAACTCGGCTTACAGACTTGCTCGGATAGTAAAAGAATAAAAAATGCGGGAGTTTTTATCCCGCATTTTTTATTTTGTCAGTCTTCGTCGTTTTCTTTTTTGGATCGCTTTGAGATAATCTCATTCACCTTTGAGATTGCCGTCGGAATGTAGTCGACAAGCTTGTCCACCGCGGACGCCGACGCCTCAACGGGTACCATTCTTATTTGGTCGTTGCCCACAACAAGAAAGCCCATCGGCGTTATCGTCGCACCCGCGCCGCTGCCGCCGCCAAAATGCGCCGAAGCCTCGCCGCCGCCAAAATCGCTGCCGCCGGCTGCATAGCCAAATCCCACTTTTGAAATTGGGATTATCGTCGTGCCGTCGCTTGTCTCCACGGGATTTCCCACAACAGTATTCACGTCAACCATCTGCTGCAGTCCGTTCATAACGCTTGCCATCATCTCATTTATCGGATGTGTAGCCATTTATTTAACCCCCTTTTGCATCTTATTTTTGTGTCTGTATCTTAAATATTTTACAGCAAATACCGCCGCCACAGCTATAATATACGCCGCCCTCGTCACAATTATACCCTGTGCCGCTATCGAAAACGTCAGCTCGTTATAACTTGGCTTTATGTCAATCTTGGGTTCTTTAACCTCAACGAGCTTATCAAGCAGCGCCAAAAGGTTGTAGCTCAATCCCCACAGCGCGCCCGTGCCAATCGCGGTCGCCGCCGCGTCGGAAGTGCCAATTTCGATTGTCAATTCAAAATCCTCAAGCGCGATTTTTTTCCTCACAAAGCGCCTAAAATCGCCCAAAAGCTCCAATATGAAGTCCAGCCCCACAGCGCCTCTTTCAAGCTCTTTTCCCGGCTCTTTTTCTTCCTTCGGTTTCTTTTCCTTCTTTTTCTTCTTTTCGCCGCCCTTATCCTTCGGCTTCATTTCAAACGGCTGCTTCACCGAGAAAAACGCAATCTTCACAATGACAAACACGCCCTCTTCGTACCGCGCGCCTATTCCGAGCGGTATAAAAAGCACAATTGCCAATATGAAAATTATAATTCCCGCGATGATCCACGCCGTCAATTTGCGTCCTCCTCCGCGTCTCCGCTCTCCTTCTTTTCGGGCAGTGCAGGCAAATCCTCCAACGATTTTAACCCGAACGTCCGCAAAAATTCCATCGTCGTTCCGTAAAGAATAGGTCTTCCGGGCGTTTCGGCGCGTCCAAGCTCGTCGATAAATCCGCGCTCAATCAGTCTGTTTACGGAATACGAGGAATCGACGCCTCTTATAAATTCCACCGTTCCCTTTGTCACCGGCTGATTGTACGCGATTATCGACAGCGTTTCCATTGCCGCGCTCGAGAGCCCCGCCTGTTTTTTAATTTGGCTTATCTTTTTAATGTATTCATAGCACGCGGGATTTGACGAAAGCTGATAATAGTCCTCAATCTGTATCAGCCTTATCCCGCAGTCCTCGTTTTTATATTTTTCGCCCAACGCCTCGCACGCTTTTCTTACCTCGTCCTCGGATATTTCCATGCTTTTCGCCATATCCTCGCACGCAACGGCGTCGCCCATAGCAAAAAGAATGGCCTCAACCGTCCTCTGAACTGTCATTGTATCCATCAAAATCATCACATCTCCGACAAATGAGCTCTTCCTCATTTTCAATTACAACCATGTGCCCGTCGCGAATGAGCTCAAGCACCGCCATAAACGCCGCCACAAGCTCGCTTCTTGTGTACATTCCGTCAAAAAGCGCCTCAAATGGCACACTGCCCTTTTTCTTAAGCACATTCATCACAAAGCGCGATTGATGCGGCACCGAAACCTTTTTTTCGCCGATAATCCCGCCGAAGCTTTTCGGCGTGAGCGGCTTTTTCGCCAAGTTTCGCTCCATCACCGTCATAAACGCCGCATAGAGCGCCTCCGGCTTCATCGGCTTATTTTGAACGACGACCTTTGGAATGTCAAGCTTTTCGGGCTCTTTGAACACGCTCTCGTCCATCGCATGCTGCATTTTGTCAAATTCCTCCGACACGGCTTTGTATCGCCTGTATTCCTCAAGCCTGTCGACAAGCTCTGCCCTCGGGTCTTCCTCTTCTTCCGCCTCTTTGGGCAGAAGCATACGCGACTTTATCAGCAAAAGCTGCGCCGCCATAACGGCAAATTCGCTCGAAAGCTCAATGTCCATTGCCTCGCATTCGGACAAATATTCAAAATACTGCTCCGTTATCTCCGCAATCGGAATGTCGTAAATGCTGACCTTGTTTTTCGTGATAAGGTGCAGCAGCAAGTCAAGCGGTCCTTCAAACACCGCCGTTTTAAATTTAACCTCGCTCATCGCGCCTCACCAAATCAAATTGAAAATCAAGCTTATCCAAGCGTTAAAAACGCTCATTATCGGATTTATCACATAGCCCAAAATCCTGCTCAATATCCCCGAAAGAGAGAGCAATATCAGCACAATCATTCCGTATCTTTCATATTGCAAAAGCTTGTTGTAAATATGATTTGGCAAAACCGAAAACAAAATTTTGCTGCCGTCAAGCGGCGGAAACGGAATGAGATTGAATATCGCAAAACAAATGTTGAGCGACGCGCACGAAATGAAAAGCTCCAGCACAAAGTCCGCGACAACGTTTCCGACTATGCCAATCCTATAAAAAAGCGTCCACAAAAGCGGATATATCGTACACGCCAAAAACGCCACGATTACATTTGCGATAGGTCCCGCAAACGCCACAAGCGCCATATCCTTTTTCGGGTCTTTAAAGTAATAAGGATTTACCGGCACAGGCTTTGCCCAACCAAATCTGCAGAAAATCATCAGCAGCGCACCTATCGGGTCAAGGTGCGCAATGGGGTTTAACGTCAGTCTCCCCATGTTTTTTGCCGTCGGGTCGCCCAATTTATTCGCAACCCACCCGTGCGCATATTCGTGAAACGTTATCGCCGTAAACAGCACTATAAAATTTTGCAGCAAATCCGATATGCTCAAACCGCTAAATATCATTTCTCACCAAATCCTCATACGATTCTCTTTTGACAATGAGCCTGCTTTCCCCGTTTTTCACCGCGACCATCGCCGCGCGGCACACTCTGTTATAATTTGACGCCATCGAATAATTATACGCGCCCGTCGTCAGAACAGCGATAATATCGCCCGCTTCAACGCTCTGAAGAGCCATGTTTTCGCCCACAAGGTCGCCTGATTCGCAGCATTTTCCCGCAATCGTCACCTTTTCGGTCTTTTCGTCGCCCGCCTTGTTTGCCGCAAGCGCCGTATATTCCGACTGATACAAAATATATCTCGGATTGTCGCACATTCCGCCGTCTACCGAAACGTATTTTCTAATGTTGGGTATCTCTTTCACCGCGCCGACTGTGTAAAGCGTCACGCCCGCCGTGCCGACAATGCTTCTGCCCGGCTCCATCATGATAAACGGCAGCGCAACTCCCTTTTCCTCGCAAACCGCCTTTACAACGACGCTGACCTCTTCGATGTATTTGTCAAAGCGTATCGGGTCGTCCTTTTCGGTGTATGTCACGCCGTATCCGCCGCCCAAGTTCAGCTCCGCCATCTCATAGCCTGACTTCTCTTTTATATTCGCAATAAAGTCAATCAGCACCTTCGCCGCCTCTTTAAAAGGCTCCGATTCAAAAATCTGCGAACCGACGTGGCAGTGAACGCCGCCCACAACGAGGTTTTCATATTCGAGCACTTTCAAAACGGCGTCCTCAGCCTCGCCCGTTTCCAACGCAAAGCCGAATTTTGAATCTATCTGCCCCGTCATAATAAAATTATGCGTATGCGCGTCAATTCCGGGCTTTATTCTGAAAAGTATTTTCTGCTTTACGCCGTATTTTGCCGCCGCTTTGTCTATCTTTTCAAGCTCCGGCACGTTGTCGACGACAATTCTTCCCACGCCGCTTTTAACCGCGTAGTCAATTTCATCATCCGTCTTGTTGTTTCCGTGCATGCAAATTTTTTCGGGCTCCATACCTGCCGCAAGCGCCGTGTAGAGCTCTCCGCCCGAAACAACGTCAACTCCCAGCCCTTCGCTTTGCACCATCTTCACAACAGCCTTCACGCAAAGCGCCTTCGACGCAAAGAAAATCAATCCCTTTCCGTCGTAGCACTTGTCAATCGCACCCTTATATAATCTGCAGTGCCCGCGCACAACATCCTCATCGATAACATAAAGCGGCGTTCCGTACTTTTCGCAAAGCTCCACACTGTCGCATCCGCCTATTGTCAAATGATTTTTTTCGTTAACGCTCTGTCCTTCCAAAAGCATCGCTGTCATCTCCTTTGTAAAATTTCCAATCAGCCGGGAGGCCACTCCAAGCTTCTGCCGCCGAGCAGATGAAAGTGCAAATGCTTTACACTCTGACCGCCGTCCTCGCCGCAGTTATTCACAATTCTGTATCCCTTTTCGGCAATTCCCTTTTCTTTGGCTATCATTTTCGCCGTCAAAAATATATTTTTCAAAATATCGGCATTTTCCTCGTTCAAATCGTTTGCCGATTCGATGTGCTCCTTGGGCACAATCAGCACATGACACGGCGCCGCGGGCGAAATGTCGTTAAATGCGTAGACCTTTTCGTCCTCATACACCTTGCTTGAAGGTATCTCCCCCGCTATTATCTTACAAAACAAGCAGTCCATCACTTTGCGCCTCCCGTCTGCTTCTCCACAATCTCATCCACGATTGCAAGAGCGTTGTCTATCTTATTTATGAGCTTGCCGCCGCCCTGCGCCATGTCGGGCTTGCCGCCGCCCTTGCCATCGGTCATCTTCGTCACTTCTCTGATGATGTTTCCGCAGTGAACGCCCTTTGCAACTGCCGCCTTTGTCGCCGCCGCAACAAACGAAATCTTCCCGTCCGCAACCGACGCCACAACGGCAACGCCGCACTCAACGTTTTCCTTGAACTTATCCGTCAGCGACTTAACCTCGTTGACCGACATGTCGCTGACCTGCGCGGTCAAAATGTCAACCTCGCCGACACGCTTTACAGCTCGGAGCATTCCCTTCGCCGTCTCGGCTGCAATCTTTTCGCGCAGCTTTTCAATCTCATGCTGCGTGCTCTTGAGCTCCGCCTCAATGCTTTCCGCTCTTGCACAAAGCTCTGTCGGGCTGGTCTTAAGAACCTTTGACGCAACTCTTATCACCGCATCGTTGTTCTTGATATATTCAAGCACGCCCTTGCCGGTCGTCGCCTCAATTCTTCTCACGCCCGCGGCAACTCCGCCCTCGGAAAGTATTTTGAATAATCCTGCCTCCGCAGTGTTCTTCAAATGCGTACCGCCGCAGAATTCTATCGAATAGCCTCCCATGTTGACAACGCGCACATTTTCGCCGTACTTTTCACCAAACAGCGCCATCGCGCCGAGCTTTTTCGCCTCATCGATAGGCATCACCTTAACATCAATTGCCATTGCCTTCAAAATAGCTTCGTTTACTCTTCTTTCAACCTCAGCCAAATCCTCGGGCGAGATCGCCTCATAATGCGTAAAGTCAAAGCGCAGTCTGTTTTCATCAACGAAGCTGCCCGCCTGCTCGATGTGGCTGCCCAAAACCTCCTGCAATGCCTTCTGCAAAAGGTGCGTCGCCGAGTGGTTTCTCGCCGTGGAAAGTCTCTTTTCCTTGTCGTAGCTTGACACAACCTCGTCGCCTACGCTCGCCGCGCCCTCCTCGACATAAACAAAATGCAGTATCTTTCCGTCGCCGAGCTTCTTTGCGTCGGAAACCCTCATCTTCATGCCCTCGGCTTCAATGACGCCCTTGTCGCCCTTTTGTCCGCCGCTTTCGCCGTAGATTGCCGTTCTGTCAAGTATAACAACAGCGTTTTCACCGTCCGAAACGCTCTGCACAATCTCATTGTCCTTCACAATCGCGGTAATGTGCCCCATCACGCTCTCGTTTTCATATCCGTCAAACTGCGTCGTAACGTCCTTTCCTATCTTCATGTAGACGTCTTCGCTCCAAGCCACCTCGTCGCCTACGTTGCGGCGCTCGCGTGCGCGGGTTTTCTGCTCCTCCATTGCCTTTTCAAAGCCTATGGTGTCAACCTCAAGACCTTTTTCTTCCAATATATCATTCGTCAAATCGAGCGGGAAGCCGTATGTGTCATAGAGTCTGAACGCATCCTCTCCCGAAAGGGTAGTCTTTCCGTTCTTTTCAAGCTCGGCAATATAGCCCTCCAAGATAGAAAGACCCGAATCGAGCGTCAGCGCAAAACGCTCCTCCTCAATTCTTATAACCTTTTTAATATATTCTCTCTTCTGCTCAAGCTGCGGATATGCGTTCTTCGATTCGTTTATAGCAGTGTCCGCAACCTTCCACAAAAACGTGCCTTCAATTCCGAGAAGCTTTCCGTGACGAGCCGCGCGGCGAAGGAGCCTTCTCAAAACATATCCTCGTCCCTCGTTTGACGGGCCCACGCCGTCGCACACAAGGAACGTCGTGCTTCTGATGTGGTCGGTTATAACTCTGAGCGACACATCCGTCTTTTCGTCGTCGCCGTAATGTATACCCGCAATCTTGCTTATTTCAAGCATAATGTTTCTCACCGTGTCAACCTCAAAGAGGTTTTCCACGCCCTGCATTATCGCCGCAATTCTTTCAAGCCCCATACCCGTGTCGATGTTGGGCTTTGCCAAGCGGTTGTAATTTCCGTTTTCGTCTTTATCAAACTGCGTGAACACAAGGTTCCAGAACTCAACATATCTGTCGCAGTCACATCCTACCGAGCAATCCGGCTTTCCGCAGCCGTGCTCCTCGCCGCGGTCAAAATAAATCTCGCTGCAAGGACCGCACGGACCTGTACCTATCTCCCAAAAGTTGTCCTCTTTACCCATGCGCTTTATTCTCTCCGGCTTCACTCCGACTTCCTTTGTCCAAATGTCAATCGCCTCGTCGTCGTCCTCGTAAACCGTCACCCAAAGCTTGTCCTCCGGCAGCTTCAAATCCTCGGTTATAAATTCCCAAGCCCAAGCGGTTGCCTCGTGCTTAAAATAATCGCCGAACGAAAAGTTACCGAGCATTTCAAAAAACGTGCCGTGACGCGCCGTCTTTCCCACTCTTTCGATGTCGGGCGTACGGATGCACTTCTGACATGTCGTAACTCTTTTTCTCGGCGGGATTTCCTTTCCCAAAAAGTACGGCTTCAACGGCGCCATGCCTGCGTTTATCAAAAGCAAACTGTCGTCATTTTGCGGAACAAGCGGAAACGAAGGCAATCTCAAATGTCCCTTGCTCTCAAAAAAGCTCAAATAACGCTCTCTTATCTCATTTAATCCCAATTTCTCCATTGTATATCACTCCCGAATTTATTATATATCAGAATTATGCTTCTTGGCTCTTGTTATACGCCCATCTTACGGCGTGCGCAAGCTGATCCGAGCAGCTTGTGCCCTTGTCGCGGCACGTCAGCCCCAGGAAATATCCTTCAATCTGCTCCACGCTCATTCCGTCAACGACGCGCGAAATTGCCTTTAAATTTCCGTTGCACCCACCTGTGAACGAAACGTTGGAAACCTTGTCGCCGTCAAGGTCAAATGTTATCTTAACGCTGCATGTTCCCTTTGTCGGATATGTGTATGTCACGCTTATCATCCTCTCGTAAATTCACTTCATATTTCTGTATTATACACCCGATTTCGTTTCTAATCAAGACTTATTTCCACTCTTTTCATCATTCGATTTAAAAT
>JAJQCX010000201.1 GCA_021202495.1 Clostridia bacterium
ATTTTGTAATATTCAAAAGGTTTGGTTTGAATTTAACGATTTTTTTGCCGAATTGTTACATAATATGTGCTTTATTTTTTTATTTTTATGCAAAAACGGTTGATTTTTTCTTGCGCTTGTTGTATAATTATACAAAGTTTATTTTTTGGGGGTGCCTGAGTTGAGAATTGCCGTCATATCAAACATCGTCAGGGTCAATCCGGCGGAGGCGATTGAGCGGTTTCTTGCGGCGGTGGGCGGAAGGTGCGAGGTTTCCTTTGGATTGGAGCTTTGCGGCGTTGCGGGAGAAGGCCCTTACATGGCGGATGAAGAGCTTTTCCCTTCGTGTGATGTCGCGGTTGTTTTCGGTGGGGACGGCACTATTTTGACGGCGGCAAGGCGTGCCGCGCCTTACGGAGTGCCCATTTTCGGCGTCAACACGGGGCATTTGGGCTTTCTTTCAAGCGCTTCGGCGGACGAGACGGGGCGGGGCGCGGATGAGCTTCTCGAAGGAGAGCTCGATTTAACCGAGAGAATAATGCTGAAAGTGCGCGTTTTGCGTGAAGATCAAGAGGCATATTCTGCGGTTGCGTTAAACGACATTGTTGTAGGCAGCGCCTATGCGCGGCTGTCGGATTTTTCGGTTTCGAGAAACGGGCAGTTTGTGGCGCAGTTTAACGCGGACGGGATTATCGTTTCAACGCCGACGGGGTCAACGGCATATTCGCTCTCATGCGGTGCGCCGCTCGTTTTTCCGGGGCTTGATTTGTTCCTTATCACGCCTATCTGTCCGCACCTTTTGGGAGTGCGGCCGATGGTTGTACCAAGCGAGGGAACGGTTGAGGTCAGAGTGCGCGGCAGCGAGGTCTTTGTGACAGCCGACGGGCAGGAGGATTTTCCTCTCAAAGAGGGCGACGTTGTGAAGGTTTCAAAAACGGATTATAAGGCAAAGCTTCTTTCGCCGAAGGGACAGGATTTTTTTAATTTGGTTCGGCAGAAGCTCACAAGTTAAGGAGGTCAAAATGAGAATTGAAAGACAAAACGCGATATTAAAACTTATAGGCGAACGTGAGATTGAAACGCAGTCGGAATTAAGCGACGCATTGAGTGCAATGGGTTTCAATGTGACGCAGGCGACTGTTTCGCGCGACATTAAGGAAATGCGCCTTGTGAAAAAGCAGACGCCCGGCGGGAAGAGCATTTATTCAAAGGGCGCGGAGACGGAAAACGACTCGGATTTGGAAAACCGCTTAAAGATTGTCTTTTGTCACTCGGTTATTTCCATCGAATACGCGGTGAATAACATTGTAATCAAGACGCTCCCCGGCATGGGCAGCGCAGCGGGCGCGGCGGTTGACGCGATGGATTTGCCCGAGGTTGTCGGCTCAATTGCCGGCGACGACACCGTGATGATGGTTGTCCGCAGCGAAGAAAGCGCGAGAAAGCTTGTATATAAATTGAGAGCTATGACGGATATGTAACGAGAAAAATCCGCGGCGCAAGCGTGCCGCTTGAGTCGTTTTCGCGCGGCAGCGCGGTATAGAAATTCAATTTGTGGTCGCGGTTTATAATGTAGCGGTGTACGACGGGCACCCGCACAATTTCAGACGCGTGCATGATATTTAAATATCATGCCGCACTTTGGAGCGCGAGAAGGATCCAACCGCAGGTTGGTGGAGGGATTGGTTATGTTGGTTTCGTTGTCTATTGAGAATATTGCCGTGATTGAGAAAGCGGAGATTGAATTTGAAAACGGGTTTAACGCTCTTACGGGCGAAACCGGCGCGGGAAAGTCGCTTTTGATTGATTCGCTTTCGATGGTGCTCGGAATGCGCACCTCCCGCGAGCTCATTCGCGGCGGGGCGGCGTTCGCATCTGTGTCTGCGCTTTTTATGCCTTCGCCCGATTTGTCAGATTTGGGAATCGAACCCGAGGAGGACGGCGGACTGCTGCTAAGTAGACGCATTTCATCCGACGGGAGAAGCGTGTGCAAAATAAACGGCGTGCCGACGCCGCTTTCGGTTTTGCGTGCGGTTGGGGAAAGACTTGTTTCAATCTACGGTCAGCACGACGGGACGGCGCTTTTAAAGCCCGCGTCGCATTTGCCGCTGCTTGACGAATTTGCAAAAAACGGGGCGCTGCTCGAAGAATACCGCGTAAAGTTTGCGGCGTATAAAAACGCGAAAAAGGAGCTTGAGGAATTGAGCATGTCCGAAAGCGAGCGGGCGCAGAGGAAGGACGCGCTTGCGTTTCGCATTGAAGAGGTTAGCAGCGCGGCGCTCGTCTCGGGCGAGGATGAAAATCTTGCCGAACGGCGTGACGCGCTGCGCAACTTTGCGGCGATCAGCGCGGCGCTCGATACGGCGCACGAAGCGCTATCCGCGGCGGGCGGAGCGAAGGACGCGCTCTACTGCGCGATGAAAGCAGTTGACGGCGCGGCGGTACACGATAAATCGCTTGCGCCTGTTTCGGAGGCGCTGAACGATTTGTATTATAACGCCGAGGACGTTGCAATGCAGCTTTCGTCAATCATCTCGGAGACGGTTTTTTCGCCCGCGGAGCTTGACGAAATTGAAGAACGCCTTGACGTTATCGCGCGGCTGAAGAAAAAATACGCCGCCGATATAGATACTCTTTTAATGAAGCTTGAAGAATGGCAGAACGAATTTGACATGCTCGACCAATATGAGGAAAACGCCGCAAAGATGGTGAAGCACGTTGAAGAATTAAAGAATGAAATGCTTAAAGCGGGAGAAAAATTGGAGCAAAGCCGCGAGGAGGGCGCGAAAAAGCTTTCCGACGCGGTCTGCGCGGAATTGAGCTTTCTCGATATGCCGAAGGCAAAGTTCGCGATCTCGTTTGAGGAGCATGAGCCCTCGGCGAGCGGGCTTCGCAGCGCTGAATTTATGCTTGCTACAAATCCCTCAGAGGGGCTAAAGCCGCTTTCAAAGATTGCCTCGGGCGGCGAATTAAGCCGCATTATGCTTGCGCTGCGCTCGGCGCTTGCCGTCGATGACGGCGTTGGAACGCTCATTTTTGACGAGATAGACGCGGGCGTTTCAGGGCACGCGGCGGTCAAGATTGCGGAAAAATTGTCAAAGCTTGCGGAGATGAGGCAGATAATCTGCATTACGCATTTGCCGCAGATTGCAGCCGTCGCGGGAGCGCAGTATCTTGTTTCAAAGGATACATCGTCTGACATATTCCGCGCAAAGGTTTCGCGGCTTGACAGAGACGGCAGAATTGACGAGCTGAGCCGACTTATAAGCGGCGACGCCAAAAGCGGAGCGTCACGCGCGGTTGCGGAAGAGCTCTTGGATAGAAAAAATTAGGGAGGTTTTACTGTGAAATATTATCCGCATCATTCGCTTTGTCCCACGCCGCCGATGGGATGGAACAGCTGGGACTGCTACGGCGCGTCCGTAAAAGAGGACGTTGTGCGAAAAAACGCCGAATACATGGCGAAAAATTTAAAACAATACGGCTGGGAATACGTGGTCGTCGACATACAGTGGTTTGAGCCCGAGGCGAAAAACTTTGTCTATAACCAAAACGCGCACCTTTGCTATGACGAATACTCGCGCCTTATTCCGGCAGAAAATCGCTTTCCTTCGGCGAAAGACGGCGCGGGATTTCGCCCGCTCGGCGATTTTATACATTCACTTGGGCTTAAATTCGGCATACACATTCTGCGGGGAATTGCGAAGGAATGTGTGAAAAAAAATATGCCAATAAAGGGCACGGACAAGCGCGCGCTCGACATTGCGGACTTGGAAACGGTGTGCGAATGGAACCCCGACATGTATGGGGTGAACCCCAATGCGGAGGGGGCGGCAGAATATTACAATTCGCTCTTTGAAATGTACGCTTCGTGGGGCGTGGATTTTGTGAAGGTGGACGATATTGCGCGGCCTTACCACCCGGGCGAGGTTGAGCTGATAAGAGGCGCGATTGACAAAAGCGGGCGCGAAATGGTGCTTTCGCTCTCTCCCGGCGCGGCGGCGCTCTCGGCTGCGGAGCATTTGGGGCAAAACGCCAATATGTGGCGCATGACGGATGATTTTTGGGACACGTGGAGACAGCTTTACGACATGTTCGAGCGCTGCCGTAACTGGCAGAACCTGCGTGCGGTCGGCTCATGGCCCGACTGCGACATGCTGCCGCTCGGAAAGATATGCATTTGCGACGGCGGCAGAGATACGAATTTTACGCGAGATGAGCAAAAGACGCTCATGGCGCTGTGGTGCATTTTCCGCACGCCGCTCATGTTTGGCGGAGATATGACGATAAATGACGAGTGGACGGAGGATCTTATGACGAATGAGGATTTGCTGGAGGTTTTGAAAAAATCCTCCGACAACCGCGAGTTCTATCGTGACGAACGCGGCGCGATTGTGTGGTACGCAAAGGCGGAAGAAGAAAATACTATCTACATAGCGCAGTTTAACACGGCGGACAAGGACATGATAATTTCAACGCCGCTGTCGCTCTTGGGCGCGGAGAAGGCAAAAGCAAAGGAGCTTTTCACAAAAGAGAAATACGAATTTGACGAGCATATATATTCCCTCGTTCCGACGCACGGCGTGAAGATTTATAAGATAAAGACCGAATAAAATAATCCCTCCGATTGACGATGATCGGAGGGATTGGTTTATTTATGTGTATCTATCGAGCAGAGTTTTTCGTTCTTTCCAATCGGGCATCAGCATCGTGAGAAAGCTGTAGAACTGCTTTGAATGGTTCGGATGTATAAAATGGCAGAACTCGTGCATCACAACATATTCGACACAGCTTCGCGGGGCTTCCAGGAGGCGTTTATTTAATGTGATAATTCCCTTTTGGGGCATACAGGAGCCCCAGCGCGTATTCATATCGCGAATGCGAAGCGTCGGATGCGTAACATTATATTTCCGAAAAATCGGATATATTTCCTCGACGATTTCGCCGAACACTTCTTTGCAGCGGGAATCCAAAAATTTTGTCATGAGGCGTTTCTTTCGTTCCGTGTCAGTGATGTCCTTCACATCAAGATAAATATACACACCGTCATCATGGATTTTCTCTTTTGCGCCTTCGGAAACTTTCAGGCGCAGTCCGCGCCCCAAAATATAAAACGTTTCGCCGCTGACATATTGCTTTGGCTGCGGAGCATACTGCATCAGCTCACGAAAACGCTCCAAGGAAGAGAGGATAAATACGCCTTTGCTCACCACAAATTCATCTATCATCTGAGATGACACACGCTCGTTTGCGGAAACGTAAATACTGCCGTCCTTTTTTATGCGCAGGTTCAGATTTTTAACAGGCTTTCGTTCTAATTGATATGTGATTTCTTTTCCGTTAAATATAACCTTGCGTGAACTCGAATTCATATTCAAAACCTCCGCAGAGCAACGGTTTTGACATTCTCTATAATCTTGTCTACCACATCAAAAGAAAGCTTCAATCCGTGCGTTTTTTCATATTCGTAAAACAAGTCGTCAATGTCCTGGGCAATGCGGTCATGAATGGTCTTGTTGTTTGTCCAATCCACCCGACTGTGTGATGCGATAATCTTTGTAATTTCTTCCGCGATTTCGGCAACGAAATCGGGCGTAAGCTGTTTGTCCTCAACCTCCTCGAAAATTGCGCTCAACACGCCGTAAAACGCCTGCGCATGGACACTGTCCTTGATTTTTTCGGGATAAGTGACATTGCTTTTCCCCGCATTGTAGTCCTCCATAATCTCGCGCATTTTTACAAGATACTCCGCCTCTGAAATCACTCTTTCTTTATAGAGTGCCAAAGTTTCTTTAATCCGTTTGGAAAAGCTGTCGTAATAGGCAGGGTTCTCATCTCTTCTTTCGCTGATGCTTTTTGTCATTCTGCTTTTTATCGCATCGGCTTTTGCACGGGCAGATCCAAGCGCTTTGAGCTCCTTTTCAAATTCGTCTTTGTCCAGAATGTCAATCGGGTTGGTAATCCTCTTGAGTCCTGCCACCGACAAATGCGTATCGAGAAGATTTTGCATCTGCGGTTCGTATTCGCTATTGTCGATAGCGTCACAATATCTAATCTTGACGCTGCGGCGAACCTTTGCGAAGAATATAAACGTATCCTGATATTTTTTTCGCTCATCCTTCGGCACGGCATTATACGCCTGCTCCGCGTTTAAGACCAAATTCAGTGCGCGTCCGAACGCGCAGAGAAGATTGTAAAACTCCTTTCGCTTTTTCTCATCGGCAAGAAAAATCTCCACGGCTTCGGAATCCCGAATATCGCTTAACGGCTCAAAAAGCTCTATCAATTGGGAATAAGCATCTCTCAGCTTACCGACAGCTTCCATCACATCTACGGCAATGCCGCTCAAATCTCCGCCGTCGAAATTCTCCAGTCCCGCGCCGCTGTACATATTCATGGCGGTATCCAGATTTTTGAGCAATCCGCGGTAATCCACAATCAAGCCGTAGTCCTTGCCCTCGTACAGACGATTTGTACGCGCGATAGCCTGCAGCAGAGCGTGCTCCTTTAATTCCTTGTCGATGTATAAAACCTGACAAATCGGCGCGTCAAAGCCGACAAGAAGCTTGCTGCAGACAATCAAAATGTCAATTTCGCCGTCGCAGAATTTGTTTTTTATGTCTTCTTCATACGTGTCGGCGTCGCCGTAGCGCTTCATCATTTTATTCCAATAGGAAATAACAAGGTCGTCCGTTCCCTCGTCGGCATCGTTTACGCCCTCTCGTATGTCGGGCGGAGAAATGACGACGGCGCAGGTCAAATCACCGAATTTTTCAAAACATTCCAAATAGCGAATGGCGTCCCGCTTGTAGTTTGTGGCAAGCATTGCTTTAAAACCTGTGTTTTTGTAGCCTTCCGTAAAATGCTCGCTGATATCCAATGCAATGCGCTTGATTCTGGCATCGGTAGAGGTAAGGCGGCGAATACTGCTCCATTTTCGCCGCAAATCCTCTTTTTGATCATCTGTCAGCCGTCTCGTTGTCTGCCTGAACCACAGATCGATATTCTCTTCGTCCACCTTTTGTTCCACAAAACGACCCTCATAAATCAGCGGCACGATCGCGCCGTCGTCAACGCCGTCTTTAATGGTGTATTTGTGAATGAGCCTGCCGAACCTTGTCATTGTGTTCTTTTCTCTCTTCATCAGCGGAGTTCCGGTAAAACCGATGTAACAGGCGTTGGGGAAGACGGTGCGCATCCTTGCCGCCATTTGCCCGTAGTTGGAGCGGTGGCTTTCGTCAACCAGCATAAACACATTGCGGGATAAGTTTTTTGTTTCATTCTTCTCGGCGATGTTAAATTTGCTGATAACGCAGGTCACTATGTCCGCTTTGTCGTTGTTGACCAATTTGCCCAAATGCTTCCCGCTTGCGGCTCTGGCAGGCTTCAAATGCGTATGGGCAAAAGTCCTTGCAATCTGACTGTCCAAGTCTCTTCTGTCCGTGACGATAATTACCTTCGGATGGAAAGAGGCGAGCTCCAGCAAAATATACTTTGCCAGCATGACCATTGTCAGGCTTTTGCCGCTGCCCTGAGTGTGCCAGATTACGCCGCTTTGGCGGTTGCCCTTTTCGTCGCGCTCTTCAATTGTTTTCATTATCTCTTTAACGCCAAAATACTGCTGATAGCGGCAAATTTTTTTCACATTGGCGTCAAAGAGGATGAAATAGCGTATTATTTCATATACCCGTTCGGGGCTGAAAAACGAAATGATGTTCTTGTCCTGCTCCATCGGAGTGCGGTCCGAAATAAACTCATTGAGCCTCAATTGCATCCAATCGTCGTCTTGCTCTTTCCACACGTTCCAAAACTTTTTGGGCGTCCCTGCTGTGGCGTATTTTACGGCGTTCTTGTTTGTCGCCAAAACAATTTGCGCGTACTTAAAAAGTTGCGGAATATAATCATCCTGCTGATTGCGTATCATCTGCTCCACAGCCTGATCCACCGATACCTGCGGCGCTTTGCACTCAATGACCGCAAAGGGAATACCGTTTATAAAAAGCACCAAATCAGGACGGGCGTTGTGCTGCTTGTCACGGCTTTCAACCGCAAATTCCTCCGTCACATGCAATACATTGTTTTGCGGATTATCCCAATCGATGTATTTGAGGTCAAAGCTTTGCATTTTCCCTTCGCCCACAGTTTCCGGGTAGCTTTTTCCCAGCATCAGCGCGTCGTAAACTTTTTCGCCCGTGCGCCCCAAGCCTTCCGTCAGCGGTTCGTCCAAATCCTCCATCGCGCGCTCGATATTGGCGGCGGAAAACTCGTTTTCCGTTCCCGCGTAAGTATATCTGTTCAAACGCCGCAGTTGACCGCGCAGAATGTCTCTCAGCAGCACCTTGTAACGGCTCCCGCGCTGCATTTCGCAGTTTTCCGGAGAAATGTAGATGTACCCCATAGCCTCAAGAAGTTCAATCGCCGGCTTTTGGCTTGCGTTGATCTCCAAATAAGCGTCTTTATCCACAAAATCATCTCCTTAAATTCTCACAATCCCCGTCAGCAAAAGCTGCATCAGGGATTTTTTGTATTTTTGCATCTCGTCAAGCTTACGCTGATGAAGTGCGATAAGGTTGTCGAGGTGTGTCAAAAACTCAGAAATTTTAAGTTGTTCTTCGATTTTTGGCACCATTGTATCAATCTCACTGAACGCAGGGAACTTCAAATTCCAAGTGTCGGAAGTGATGCCCTGTGAACAAATTTGAAATGTGTGAATCATTTGCGGTCGCTTAAATACATACGAAAAGAAACGCGAATCAATCCCACATTTAGGAATTGCAACCGTGTATGCAGGGCTTAAAATGCCGCTATATGGTGAATACCCGCTCGCCCCTTGCCACATTCTCATCGAATTATAAGCAATGTCACCGACCTCAACTTTTTTATAATGAGACTTATTTTCACTCGAATTGTCGTGTCTGCCAAGCTCGGAAAATTTTTTAATTCCTTCGTTTATTGTAACAGAAATCAACTCTCCTTCTGCGGAGCGTTCTTGCCTTTCGTCAAAACAATCCCCCAACTTACGCTGTTCCCAAGCTTCGGTAAATCCGGGAAAGCGTACTTCCGGCACATTGCATCCATCCCTTGGAAACATTTTTCTCAGACAAGCTTTTTTAACTTTTTGAGTTCATTGATTTGCGATTGTTGTAATTCAATCAGTTTGTCCTGCGTGGTGAGAATTTCGGCAATCTTGCGTTGTTCGGTAATTGGCGGATAAAGTATGCGGGAATTAAAAAAATCATCTACCGAAATATTAAGCAGCCCGTGATTACGCGCTCCTTCTTGTGCAAACGCATTAATTTCATGATTTAACAGACCGCTTTCAAAATACTGTACATAGTATTCAGGACAACCGTTTTCTTTTGCAGCAGAAAAACAAATGTACAAAGGTGAAACAATACCTTTTTCATACTTGTCCAAAACCTTAATTGCTCCATATGGATATCCATTCGAATAGCTCTTATTATAGGCAAAATCCCCCTTATAAAGAAGAAAATAATTGCTTTTGTCTTCACTTGCTATGCCTTTGCCGAAAAAATCTTCCTGACTGATTAAACCATAACGTGCAGAAATGGTAAGGACGTTTGTGTTTCCCTCGCTGTTTCTGCGAGTTTGTCGTGAAAACATTTCTTTGAAATGAATTGCCTCCCATTCCTTCGGGATAACTACTATGGATGTTTTTTTATATCCTTCCGGAACGATCCCATGCCGGATTTGTTCAATTCTTTGTTTTATTTCCGGTGTCATAATTTCACCCTTACTTTTAATTCTCTGTTTTCATATCCTCAGGGATAAAAAACCATATCATACTGAAATTTTATAAAAAGCTTGCTGAAAAGAGCGCGGGCGGAGCAAGCGTGCCGCTTGAGGCATTTTCGCGCGGTAGTGCGTTGGGAAAATTTAATGGTTGACCGCGATTTAATGTGGGTGGTAGACTGCGGGCGGAGCAAGCCCCGCCCCTACAACCGAGACGGCGAAAAAATCACATAAAGCGGGATGATTTTCGGTTGGGTGGTAGACCGCGGCGGGGGGGGGGATAAACCCCCGCCCTACGACCAAGTGCGGTGGCAACCGGCGATGTGGCGAGAATAAGTACCAGAACCCTCATTTTAAACTTGTAAGCAATCCTTACAAGTTCAGCCTTTAAGAGAGATTATCCATATCGTTTTTTACAGTCCCAATTCCTCCATATATTTCTTCATCTGCGCCTGAACCTCGGCAATTTCCGCCTCAATGTTGGCGATATTCTGCTTCACTTCGTCAATATCAATCATCTTCTCTTCTTCGAAGGTATCAACATAGCGGGGGATATTGAGGTTATAGTCATTCTCCCGAATTTCGTCTTTGGTTGCAAGATAGCTGTATTTATCAACCTTTTCCGCTCTCGCCTCATATGTGGCGACAATCTTTTCAATGTCGCTGTCGCGCAGGATATTTCTGTTCTTCCCTTTTTCATAGTTGCCCTCGCCGGAGGCGTCGATGAAAAGCACGTCGTCGCGGGCGCGGTTCTTTTTGAATACCAATATACACGCCGGTATTCCCGTACCGTAGAAAAGGTTTGCGGGCAAACTGATGACGGCGTCGAGCAAATTCATCTCAATCAATTGCTTACGGATTTTGCCTTCTGACGCTCCGCGAAACAGTACGCCGTGCGGGAGAACCACTGCCATGCGTCCGCTTTCCGCGTCCAAGCTGTTCAGCATGTGCAAAACGAACGCATAGTCACCTTTTGAAGAGGGCGGTACGCCCCAGTCAAAGCGTTTCCACACATCCAAAGATGCAGTCATTTTCTCTTGCTTTTTGCCGTTGGCGTCCGATTCGGCATCGGAAAGAAAGCCGCTGTCCCATTTGTCCAGGCTGAAAGGCGGATTTGCCACCACCACTTGAAATTTCATCAGCTTGTCTCCTTCGATATTCTGCGGGTTGGAGAGCGTATCGCCCTGCCAAATGCGGGCGTCATCCACGCCATGCAAAAACATGTTCATTGTACAAAGTGCCCATGTCTGCGCGTTAAGCTCCTGCCCATAGACGGCGACTTTCCCGCTCGGAACCTTTTTATAAGCCTTTAAGAGCAAGCCTCCGCTGCCGCAGGTCGGGTCGTAAATGCGGTCATTCTCCTTCGGCGCGACAAGCCGGGCAACAAGCTCCGAAACCCGGCTCGGAGTGAAAAACTCGCCGCCCTTTTTGCCGGCATCCGAGGCGAAGTTTGCTATCATATATTCATAGGCGTCGCCGATAATATCGGATGAGTCCAATTGTGAGGGGCGCAGGTCAAGGTCATGAAAATCCTCCAATAAATTGCGCAGGGTGGAGTTCTTTTCTTTTACATCGCCGAAGTCAACTTGTGAATTAAAATCAATTGCGCGGAACACATTGCGGAGCTTGCCGCTGTTGTGTTCCTCGATACGCGAGAGCGCCACGTTGATTTTTTGCCCGATCTCGTTATCGTTGCGGTTTTCATACAAAAAGTCAAACGTGGACTGTTCGTCGATGGAAAAACGCTCGCGGCTCATGGCGCGTTTTACGCGGCGCTCTTCGCCGTTATATTGCTCCATATATTGAGCACGCTTTTCCTTTGTTACATCGCTTAAGTATTTTACAAACAGCATGGACAAAATGTAGTCTTTATAGCGCGAGCTGTCTATCTTTCCGCGAAAGCTGTCGCATGCCTTCCACAAAACTCGTTCAATATCACTTCTTGTCGTCATGGCAGGTACCTCTTTCCATTTGTTTATGTATTTTATCGGTTATGTAGGCATAGTATCTTTCCTTTTCTTTTGCCAGCTCATTCAAAAGTCGGCTTTCCTTATGCGCCAAAAAGTTAAGCGCCGCAATCTTTCTTTGGTCGTCTATTGACGGCGGGCTCACTTCAAAGTCGGCAAAATAGCGGGGTTTAACCGCGCCGAGCATATTGCTCGCTGTGTTTTCGTAAATCCGGCGTTTCACATTGGATGTGTTCAAAAGCCAGTAAAGATATTCCGACAAAATTAAGCTTGTGTTTGGGCGAATAACAACAAAATTTGATGAAATGACAAATCCCGACGTAGTTTCATCAATCAGTACAGCCGTATACGGCGCGGTAAGGCGGATCACTACATCGCCTGTATGCGTAAGATATTCACCGCTTAATTCTTCTGTCGCGTCGTATATATCAAGATTTTCGGTTTCGATATAACCGTCTTGATTGACAGAACGCAAATTTATGAGTTGATAACGATATTTTGTCGGCATTTTTGAAAGCTTGCGAGACAAGACCAAACCACTTCTGACAAAAGCAGCCTCTCCGAGTTTCAACCACACCATCTCCTTTGTCATGAGAAAAAAATAACACTGTCGACATTATATACCTATTGAGACAAAATGTCAAGCATGAATTTTTGTCATGAGTAATAAATAACAGGCTGTTTGCGAAGAATGGGCTGTATCGCATTTGATACAGCCCGAAATTCATTATGTAATCTAATTAAATAATTAAAAGCTTTCCGTTGCCGCTTTTTCGATGGCGAGGGCGGTTTTGTAGGATTTCATATAGTCGTTAAAGCCCTTTACGCCTTCTTCAATCGGGGCGAGCGTGGAGCCTGCGTTTTGACCGAAGACGGAATTTGCGAGGAAGTCTTCGAGCTTTTCGCCGTCGGCTTTGTTGAGGCGGTATGCCGCAAGGAGAGCCATGCCCCATGCGCCGCCTTCACCTGCCGTTGCCATGACGGTGACGGGAGTGTTCATGGCGTTTGCCATGAGCTGCTGACCTACGCGCTCCGTTTTAAAGAGACCGCCGTGACCCAAAAGGGTGTCAAGCGTAACGTTTTCCTTTTCAAAAAGGATGTCCATGCCAATTTTGAGTGTCGCCATTGTGGCATAGAGCTGCGCACGCATGAAGTTGGAAAGAGTAACCTTCGCGTCGGGCTTGCGGACAAATAAGGGTCTTCCCGAATCTAGCCCCGCGACGGGTTCGCCGGAGAGGTTGTTAAAGCTCAGAAGCCCTCCGCAGTCAACGTCGCCTTTTTCAGCCGCAAAATAGAGAGCGTCGTAGAGCGCGGGTGTTGAAACTTTTGCGCCGACAGCCTCGATAACGTTTTTAAAGAGGGCAACCCAACTGTCAAGGTCGGAGCAGCAGTTGTTGCAGTGAACCATCGCGACGGGCTTGCCGGTGGGGGTGGTTACCATGTCAATTTCGGGATAGACGCCCTCGAGCGGCTTTTCCAAAACGACCATTGAGAAAATGGACGTACCCGCGGAAACGTTGCCGGTGCGGGGAGCGACGGAATTTGTCGCCGCCATGCCGGTGCCAGCGTCGCCCTCGGGAGGCGCGAGCGGCGAGCCCGCTTCGAGCGTGCCTGTGGGGTCAATCAAAAGTGCGCCCTCGGGCGTGAGAGTGCCCGCGTCGTCGCCCGCGTTTAAAACCGTGGGCAAAATGTCGGTCAGCTTAAAGGGCAGATTGCGCTGCGCCAAAAGAACGTTGAATTTGTCGACCATTGTGCCGTCGTAATCACACGTTTCGCTGTCAATCGGGAAAACGCCCGACGCTTCGCCTACGCCGAGAACCTTTTTGCCGGTGAGCTTCCAGTGAACGTAGCCCGCGAGAGTTGTCAAAAACGAAATTGAGGGCACGTGAGCCTCGTTATTCAAAATTGCCTGATAGAGATGCGCAATGCTCCAGCGCTGCGGAATGTTGAAACTGAAAAGCTTTGTGAGCGCGTCAGCCGCCTCGCCGGTCATTGTGTTGCGCCATGTGCGGAACTCGGCTAACTGATTGTCGTCCTTGTCAAAAACGAGATAGCCGTGCATCATTGCCGAAAAGCCGATTGAACCAATCTTTGTGAGCGGCAGACCGTAGGACGCGTCAACCGATTCGCGAAGCTTGGCGTAGGCGTCCTGCAAGCCCTCCCAAACGGACGAAAGGTCATACGTCCACACGCCGTCAACGAGTTTGTTTTCCCAATCGTGACTGCCGGAGGCGATGGGCGAATAGTCGCTTCCTATGAGCACCGCCTTGATGCGCGTCGAGCCGAACTCAATGCCAAGAGCCGTGCGCCCCTCCTTGATGTCGCTTTTAATTGAAAGTATATCCATCGAAAATCCCTCCTGAAGAATAAAATTTTTATTATAAAAATTATATCAGCAATCCGAACAAAAAGCAATAAAAATATTTTGCTGTTGACAAAACGGGGCGGAGTGGGTATAATGATAATAGAAAAAGGCAAGACCTTAAACGGTTATGCCAAAAGATTTGTTATTTGAAATAACGCCTCATTTTAGCCGGTGGGCGTTATTTCTTTATGACAAATAAAATGAGAAACAATATAACCATGAAGGTACATTATAATACTGAAATCGTGTGAAAATGCTTGCTGAAAAGAGCGCGGGTGACGGAAGTATGGTGGCAGACCGCGGGCGGAGCAAGCTGTATAGTGTGGGCACATGGTTTACAAAATGTCCGAGGACATGGTTTAC
>JAJQCX010000200.1 GCA_021202495.1 Clostridia bacterium
ACCTTATCAATAGGTTTAATAGGTTTTACTTTAAAAACTTTTCTTCCGACATTATCATATTTTCTATTGAAATTTTCTCAATATTATTTTATAATAATCCTATTCACCAATGAAATGAGGTTCAACAATATGACATTGACCAAAAAATATATTTCGCTTTTTCTTGCGCTAATCATGCTTTTTTTGCTTTCCGCCTGCTCGTTCGATTTCGGCGGCACGGATTACACAGCCGAGGACGCCAACACATATCTGACCGAATTTTTCTCAGACTATACTTCGATGATTGAATATATCAACCGCTCCGACATCGCAATCTCGGCGTTTGCGCTTGACGGCGCGGGCATCAGCGCTCTTTTGCGCGCGCTTTACCAGTCGCAGAGCGTCACCTACGCTTTCACCTATCCGGTTGAATCGAGCGATAACGTATTTCGCTCCAACGTGACCGTCGTCTCCATCGACCTTGCGGAAATCGACCAGCTGTATCAAATAGACCGTGAGATTGCCCTTGAAAGCGGCACGTCCACCGACGGAGACTTTGTGGCGCAGTCCTTCTATAATAATATTCAGACAAACAGCATTTCTCAGGTTCAGGCAACAGTCACCGTCACCGTCCGCGTCACCGACGACGTGTGGTACGTCGATTCAAGCGACGACCTCGCCTACGCAATCTTCCCAAATATTCAATCGGTATCTTAAATTACACATAACCGCAGCCGCCCCGCTTCAAAAAGCGGGGCGGTTTTCATCACAAAAATAAATCATCCAATCCTACCAAAACAACCGAAGGATTTTTTTCAGCCTCCTCCAAAACGGCATCGGTAAATCCGCTCTTTGAAAACAACACAAAAAAGCTCCTGTTTCTTTTTTTGCTGAAAACATCAGCCTTTTCTTGCAGACGCTTTAAAACCGCCAAATCTGTTTTTTCGTTTTTCCATTTGCATTCGCAAAACATATAGTCCGTCCCGTCTTTTGCAACAAGATCAATTTCCACCTGATTTTTATCCGCCGCGTCGGAGCTCGATCCCCACCACCTACCGATGTCGGTAAATAAAATCGGCAGCTCACCGAGTGCGTTTTTCCGCAATAAATAATCTCCGCATACCTTCTCAAATACAATGCCCATATATTCGCTGTAATTTCCCTCAATCCTTTTTTTCCAAATAACCTCGTCCGCTCCCGTTTCAACCAGCGTTCTGTTGGGGAAGACGTATCTGTACCAAAATCTGAACATAAAATCGGAAATTCCGTACAGCGTCTTTCTCGACGGCTGCTTTTCACCGAACGGCGCTTCTTTATACAAAATCCCAAGCTCACAAAGCGCATTGATGTATTTCAGGCATTTCGCGCTTTCCTCACCTATTTTTGTCGATATTTCATTGCTTTTTGACGCGCCGCCCGCAATTGCCTCAATGACTGCGCTGTACACTCCCACCTCCTGCACCTCTTGGCGCAAAAGCAGCAGCGGTTCTTCATATAAATACGCCGTCACATTGAGGTACGCCCTTCTGACGTTTTCCTCAAAAGACTCTCCCGCCCGAATTTGATTTAAATAAAGCGGCGTTCCTCCGAACGCGCCGTAAAGCATCAGCTTTTCCTCGTTCGTGTACCCTTGCATAAAGCTCGCCGCGGTTTTGTAATCAAAGGTTTTCATGTGCAGCTGCGCCGTCCGCCTGCCGAAAAGCGGACTTTTCGCCCCCAAAACCTCTTTTTCCATGAATCCCATGTAGCTTCCGCAAAGTATAATAAAAAGCCGCCCCGTTTGCAGAGTGTGGTCAATCAAATGCTGCAGCTCCGACAAAAGCGCCCTGTCCTTTCTCACAAGATAGGGAAATTCATCCAAAACCAAAATCAGCCGTTCGTTTTGCTGACGGTTGTCTATATAGCTAATGGCGTTCGTCCACGACGAAAACGGCTCAAGCATACTTTCGCCGTAATACTCAAACACCCTCTCCGAAAACTTTTCAAGATTTAACTTTCTGTTGCTCTGCTCCGCCGAGTAAAAAATCGCCCTCTTCCCCTTGCAAAATTCATTTAGCAGCGTCGTCTTTCCGACTCGCCTTCTTCCGTAAAGCACGAATAATTGAAACGCGTCCTCACAATATAATTTATTTAATTCGTCAAGCTCCTTTTCTCTTCCTATAAACTCCACAATTCTCACCCTCATCGTTTTAATTAACTCTAAAGTAATTAACTTTCAAGTTAATTATAATTCTTCCCACTCTCTTTGTCAAGCATAATCATAAAAAAACGAGAGAGCCCCTCATCGCCCTCTCGCTTCAATTCACTGTTCACTGCAAGCCGGGCAATTGCCACGCTCGCTCTTACATCGGCGGCGGTCCCGGAGGACCGCCGGGGCCTCCCGGACCTCCCGGACCTCCCGGTCCGCCCGGGCCGCGTCCCTTGCCGCCCGCGTCGGCATTGAAGCTTATCGCATTCATCGTCCGCTGCGCGCGCACGAGCGAGGCGTAAATGCCGTCCTTTTCCATCAATTCATTGTGCGTTCCGACCTCGGCAATCCTGCCCTCCTCCAGCACAACGAGCCTGTTCGCGTTTTTCAGTGTCGAAAGGCGGTGCGCAATCGCGAACGTCGTTCTGCCCTTTATCAGCCGTCCCAACGCCTGCTGTATCTGCGCTTCGGTTTCGGTGTCGACGCTCGCCGTCGCCTCGTCAAGTATCAATATCTTGGGATCTGATATTACCGCCCTCGCAATCGCAATTCTCTGCCGCTCGCCGCCGGAGAGTCTGTAACCCTTTTCACCGACATATGTATCGTACCCGTTCGGCAGCCTCATTATAAAATCGTGCGCGTTCGCAATCTTCGCCGCGCGGATAACGTCGTCCGCCGTCGCGTCGGGCTTTGCGTAGCAAATGTTTGACATTATGCTCCCCGCGAAAAGATAACTCTCCTGCAAAACAATGCCCAAATTGTGCTTGTAATACATGCTGTCGATGCTTCTTATGTTCATGCCGTCAATCAAAATTTCACCCTCGTCAACGTCGTAAAGGCGCATCAAAAGGTTTATCACCGTGCTCTTGCCCGCGCCCGAGTGACCCACAAGCCCAATCATTTCGCCCTTTTTCACGTCGAGAGTGAAATTCTTTACCACACTTTGGTAGCTCTTGTAGCCGAACGTCACGTTGTTAAACTTAACGTCTCCGCCGATAGCCGGCTTCGTTTCATTTTCCGTCAGCGCGCCCTGCTCCTCGTCGAGCACCTCAAACACTCTCTGTGCGCTCGTCGCCGCCTCCGACAAATTTTTCGGCAGATTGCTGAACCAGTCGAGCCTGTTATAAATATACGACGCATACGTCGAAAACTGCATCAATTCTCCGAGCGTCAGCTTTGCATCAACGACGAGCGAACCGCCGTACATCAGGATTAAATAGCTGCCGAAGCCCACCAAGAACCTCACCGTCGGCCACAGCACAGCCGCAAATTTTTCGTTCGATTCCGACTGCTCGCGCACCTCTCCCGCAACGGTGCGGAATTCCTCAATCGCCCGATCCTCCTGCCCGAACGCCTTAACGACTCTCATGCCGTTTAAAATGTCGTTGAGCTTGCTCGTCATTTTGTCCTCTCTGCGCCTCGCCGTGCGAAATCTCCGCCTCACCTCGTGGCGCATCTTGTTCACAATCACAATTACAAACGGAATAGGCAACAAAATCAGCAGCGCCATCTTCCAGTTATAGGCAAAAAGAATAATCCCCACGCCGATAAAAAGAATAATCTCGTTTATCGCCGTTATCGCCGTGTTCTGAATAAAGTTGCCTATTCTCGACGTGTCGTGATTTATCCTCTGCATCATGTCGCCGGTCTTTTTGCCCTCAAGCTTCGAAATGCCCATGCCCTGCAGCTTTGCGTAAACCGCCTGCCGCAAATCGCGCACGAGCAAATTGCTCGCCTTTGTCGAAACAACCTTTTGCGCAATGCTTATTCCCGTTGACGCCATGTTGCAAAGCGCCGTCAAAACAACGCACAAGAGCAGCACGCCGATTGTCCCCTCCGGGTTTATAATCGCGTCGTTTATCATATGCTTTTGTATCACGGGCGAAATGAGCATAACGCCCGAGCTCGCCCAAAAGAGCAGCAAAATAATGATGTAAAGATTTTTGCACGGCGCCGCCAAATGAGCAAGTCTCTTTGCCGTGCCGAGCCTGTCGCTGCAATGCGGACAAATATTTGTGTTTTTCAAATATCTCCTTCCGCACTTGGGGCATTTTTTCGATTCGTCAAAGCTCTCATGTACGACGCTTTCGCCCTCAACGTATTCGCCGATTATTCGCTCCATCATCGCAAAGACGGGCATATGCTCCGCCGAAAATTCCGCCGCGACGTAATATTCGTCCCCCGCTCTTATCTCAAGCCTTCCGCCGCCCACCAGCTCGCAGCTCTCCGCCTTTGTTATCCGGTCGATGGGGAACACAAACACAACCTCGCCCTTGTCAATCGAAGCGACGTTTTTGTCCGTTATTACGAAATACCCGTTCGTGAACTTCCCCGTCCTGTCAACGTCAAACGGTACGCAGTAGCAAACGTTGCCCAATCGGGCGTTTTCGATGACCCTTTCGCTTGCCTCGTCCATATCGTACTTTAAAATCACTTATCCGCACTTCCCTTACAGCCAAATATCCAAAATCTTCATCGCCTTGTCGCCGACCTTGCGAATGTCCTTTATCTCATAGCGGCTGCCGTCGACGTCGGTCAAAATCAGCGAATATTCGCCCGTTTTCGTCAGAGCGCTGCTCATGTCGTTCGTCGTAAAGCTTCTCTCGCCCGCGCTCGTCACACATTCCCAATACGTCTGCCCGAATTCCTCTTTGGCGTTCTTGACCTTTACTATCTCCGGCACAAAATACCGCCTGTCAAGCTCGCGGTCGATTATCTTTCGCGCCTCTTCCCCGAACGGAGCCAAATCCTCGATTATTCCGAGCTCCGTGTTGCGGTCTCGGTGCCCCTCCGACATTCTTCTTATCGAAATAAATTTGTCTTTCATCTGCATCGGAAAGAGTCTGTATGCGCATATTCTGCCCCAATCCTTCCCGTCCAAAACCGCCGCCGGAAGTCCGCCCTCCGTTTCGTAAAATTTTATCTCATCGGGCTTAATGTATCTTATCTCCGCCGCATCGCGAAACTGCCCGCGCTCCGGCGCCTCCCCCGGCGCCCCGTGCGGCATAAATTCCGGTCTTCCTCCGCCCGGTCTCCCGCCATCAAATCTCTTTTCCATCGCTCATCGCTCCCATTCCGTACTTATTTTCTCACTTTGCGTAAACGGCATCATTTTTTGACAGCAAATACACGCAATATTGATTCATACTGATGCCTTCCCTTTTGGAATGCTCCGCAAGCGATTTATGCAGACTTTTTGGAATCCTCAGTTTAAACTGACCCGAATAATCTTCCAGTGAATCAGGCTCCCGAATTTCCACACCGTCTTCAATCGCCGCTTCTATCCACGTTTTCTTCGCGTCCTCGGCATTTGTCACCGCCGATTCAATTGTTTCTCCGCAAGTAATACACCCGGGCAAATCCGGATACGATACAACATATCCGCCCTCGTCCTTATCCTCTACAATTTCCATTCGATAGGGCATTTCCATATAATCATTCAATGTCTTCATCGTTCCTCGCCTCACTCTCTACGACTTGTTTCACCATTTCGACATAAACTTTCTTTATTGGTTCGTGCTTCGGTATGGTAATGGGTTGACAACCTTGCTTGCGAAAAGTGACATGACTGCTGCCGCTTCTCGGTGCATTCATTTCATAGCCATAGCTCTCTAAAACCTTGCAAAGCTCATCAAACCTCAAACCCTTTGACAAGCTGAGAATTCTCTCTAAAAGTTTATCCCATTTGGACATTCGGAATACCTCCTGTCATTATTATATCATGGTGTCACATTTGGTGTCAATGTTTTTTTAATTTTCCGCCTCACACGCCGCGTATGTCGAGCGCTTCCTTCTGCTTTCCGAGCATATCCGCATAAATGCCGCCCTTTTTCTCAAGCTCATCGTGCGTGCCCATTTCGGCAAATTCGCCCTGTTCCACAACAACGAGCCTGTCGGCGTTCTTGAGCGTCGAGAGTCTGTGCGCAATCGCAATCGTCGTTCTGCCGCGCGTCAGGGTGTTTATCGCCTGCTGAATTTGCATTTCCGTCTCGGTGTCAACGCTCGCCGTCGCCTCGTCAAGTATCAATATCCTCGGGTCGAGCAATATCGCGCGCGCAATGTTTATCCTCTGCCTCTCGCCGCCCGAAAGGTTCGTGCCCTTTTTCCCGAGCACCGTTTCGTAGCCGTCCGGCAGCTTCATAATAAAGTCGTGCGCGTTCGCAAGCTTTGCCGCGCGGATTATCTCGCCCATCGTCGCGTCCGGGCGCGCATACGCGATGTTTTCCGCAATACTTCCCGCGAAAAGGTGCGTCTCCTGCAAAACCATGCCGATGTGCGAATGAAGATCCTTCGCGTCAATCCTCTTCACATTCACGCCGTCAATCAAAATCTCGCCCTCGCCCTCGTCGACGTCGTAAAGACGCGTAATAATATTCGTTATCGTGCTCTTTCCCGCGCCCGAATGTCCCACAAGCCCAATCATTTCGCCCGCCTTGATTTCAAGGTTGATGTTTTTCAAAACGGGCTTGTTCGGCTCATATGAGAACGTCACGTTTTTAAGGCTGATCTCGCCTCTCATCTCCGGCATTTTAACCCCGTCGATCGGAGGCGGAACGTCCGTCTTTCTGTCTATAATCTCAAAAATCCTGTGCGCGCTGTTCAAATCCTCTGTTATCCAGTCAACGCTGTTGACCATAAAGTCAATCGGGCTCATAATCGTGCTCATGTAGCCCACAAACGTCATCAGCATACCGAACGTCATGTTCGTTCCGCTCATCACCTGCGCGCCGCCGACAGCCCACACGAAAAGCCCGCCCAGCTGCGTAATATATCCCATTATCGGGAACGTTTTCGCCCCCTGCATACCCTCTCTCACAGCCGCGTCGTAAAGCTCACCGCTCGCCTTGTTAAAGCGGTCGATCTCGCTGTCCTCCTTGCCGAACGCCTTTACAACTCTCACGCCCGACAGCGCGTCGTTTATGACGCTGTTGAGCTTGCTGCGCTTCTGCCAGGATGCGTTTTTGTATTTGCGAAATTTCGGGAACACAACCTTCATCATGTAAACCGCAAACGGCACCGGAATAAACACAATCAGCGCCAAAACCGGGTTTATCACGAGCATCACGCCCGCAACGCCGATAATCGTCACCGCGTTCACAATGAAATCCGGTAAATATCCCAATATGCACGTACACACGTTTTCCGCGTCGGTTGAAATTCTGTTCATCAGGCTTCCCGTGTGCTGCGAATTGAAAAAGCTCATCGAAAGCCGCTGCATCGCCTCAAAAACCTGCGATTTTATGTCAAAAACAATGTGCGCCGAAACGTGCGCCGAAATTCTGCTTTTAAAAATGTTCATCAAAAGCTTCAAAAGCTCCAGCCCTATAAGAGCCAAAACAATCTCGATGACTTTTCCGTAATATTTTCCGCCCTCGGTCAAAACCTCGTCGTAAAACGTCGTTCCGCTCACATACGGACGCAGAACTCCGATGACCGTCGTCGCCGCCATCGTCAGAAGCATCAAAAGCACATACCACTTGTAGCGCGGCAAATACCCCAAAATTCTCAAAAGCACGGCTTTTCTGTTCATGCAGTGCGGACAGATTTTGCGGCGCGGGTCTTTGTAGGGTCTTCCGCACGAGGGGCAAATGTTTTCATCGCCCGTCGTTTTAAAATCCTCATCCGTAATCGCGCGATTGTCTCTCAGCTTTTCCGCAACCATCGCAAACCGCGCCGCGCTGCGGCTCACCGCGTTTGTGTAGCTGCAAATAACCCTTTCCGCTCCGCGCACCTTCGCAATCATAACGCCGGAATTTATAAAATCCTCATTATAAATCCCTTCCGTTTCTTCATATTTATATGTAACCATCGCCCCATCGGGCTCGGCTGTGACAATCCTGTCCTCATACGCCAAAACCCACACACTGCCGTAGCTGACCTCTCCGTTCATGTCGCTCAAAAGCGCCGCAATAGGCTCCTTTAACGAATACCTATCCATTATTTTTTGCAAACTTTCATCCGGCTCGCTGAATCCTCGTATCAATTTATCACCCGCTTATCTTTCATGTCTCTATATTATAGCAAAATTTTCTCCTATACGTCAATAACTTGTCAATAATTTCAACCAACTTTTTTGTATCTCATTCCCAAACAAAAAGCGGCTCCCACCAAGCCGCTTTTCGCATTTTCATATTGCTTCCCAATCCACATCGGATAAATTCATCACATTCCCGCCTTCAATGTCCCTTTCCGCTTCTTCTATCGCCTGTATTTCATCATCTAAAGGCATCGCTTCAGGTATAAAGCGAATTAAAACATTGTAAATAGTGTCCGTATCTGTTTCATCTAACATGTCAATCAAATTATGCAATACCGCTTTTTTCATAGTAAACCCCCTCAAATATGCTTATCGGCAAAACTTCCGACACAAACTCATTCCGCCGCAATTCCCGTTGTACGGGCGGGGTTCATCCCCGCCCGCCCTAACGTCACCCACTCCCTACCGTTTTTCCCCCCCCCCGCCGAAAACCCAGCCGAACGGGCGGGGGTGGCCCCCGCCCGCGTCTTCCACCGCATTACAAACCGCGACCACTTATTAAATTTCCCCACCACACTACCGCGCGAATCCGGCTCAAGCGGCACGCTTGCCGCCCGCCCGCGCCGCAGGCGCTTCAATTCAAATTCGGCTCCGCCGAATTTGTTCCTCAACTCCACACTCCACACTCCACACTCCACACTCCACACTCCACACTTCACACTCCACACTCTACATACCCCTCGCACAGCGGCGCCATCGTCTCAACGCTCTCCCACACAAACGCCTTAACCTCCGCCGCCTTCGCCGCGTCAATCTCCACGCTCACGCTGCCCGAGCCCGTCGGAAGCTCCGCCGACGCCATACCAATCATCACGCCGTCCGCGTCATATGCCGCCGCGATAACAACGCCGCTTTTTCCGAGTGTGTTTGTAATATCCACATCGACACAATTTCCGTTCACCGTCACGCCGTTTATTTTAAGCTCCTTTTCAGCCGCCGTCGCTGTGATAACAATGTCGCCGCTCACGCCTGTTATCTTCACCGCGCCGTCCGAATACGCAGCAGCCGTAATATCCGCGCCGCCCATTGTCACACTGACGCTCTCAATTACATATCCGTCCGCCGCCGTCAAATTCACAACGTACTCGCCGCCCGCCGTCGCTTCCGCCGCGGTGTTGTCGCTTACAACATTCGTCAAATTCTGCGTCACCGCATATATCTGCGCCATGTATAAGGTCGCGTCCTCCGTGAAGGTGTATACGCTCGTGTCAATTTTTTCCGTCAATGCGCTGTCCGTGTAAAACGCATACGCACCCGTCGGATAATCCGTAAATACCACGCCGACATTTGCGTAGCACACAATGTCGCTCGCCCCGCCGACAAACGTCAACTTCACCACATTTGCCGCAAAAAGCATCGGATATGCGTCGTTTTCCAAATCCTGACCCCAAACGGAATCGCTCTCTACGTTTTGCAGAAGATATGCCGCCTCGCCGCTCGCAAGTGCTGCCTCGGTTTTCGCCGTCATGCCGAGCTCCGCGCCGCTCTCATCCGCTCCGTAAGCCGCGTCCGCGCTTGTGTCCAAGTAATACGTATTTGTAATCTCGCCGAGCTGTGCTCTGATTCTCCCGACAATCGCGCCGGTGTAGGTGACAATTGAGCTGTCGGAAACTCCCGATACCTTCCCGATATTAAGGCAGCTTTTCACAACCGCGTTTTCGTTGTTGATATAACTCACAATGCCGCCAGTGTATATCCCCGCCGACGCTGCCGCCGTGCCGCCGCTCGTGTCAACCGTGCCGTAGTTCGCGCAGTTCACGATCGCCGCCGCGTTCATATATCCGACAATTCCGCCCACGCAGTCAAGCACGCCGCTCGCCTTGACAGTACCGTTATATGTACAATTCTCAACGGTCGAGCACGCCGCTGCGTCGTCGCCCTCCGCCGTCGCCGCGACGCCGCCGAACGTGCCCTTTTTGCCGTCATACGCCGTCACATTTACATTCGATGTCAAATTCAAGAGCACCCCGTTTTTCACTGTTCCGACAATTCCGCCCGCGTAGAGCGAGCTGCCGCTCACATCAATCTCGCCCGATATCGTGAGGTTCTTTATCTCTCCCGCCGAAACATAGCCGAAAAGCCCCATATAATCCGCAGCTTCTGTGATTGACAAGCCCGATATTGCATAGCTTCCTCCGTCAAACGTCCCCGCATACGGCGCGGACTTTGTGCCGATAGGCACCCACTCCCTGCCGTCAAGGTCAATATTTGCCGTCAATACCGCGTCAGCGCCCGTATCCGCCGCCGTTATACCCTCCTGCGTCGCGTCGCCCTTCACCAACGCCGCAAACCAATAGAGCTGTCCCGCGTTTCCTATCTCATACGCGCCCTCGCCGTTTTGCTCCGCCGGCTCATACCCGCCGCAGCCCGTGCAAAATCCATCCGCGTCATAGCCCACATGTATGGTTGCCGTGTCGCCCGCACTGTTGCTGTATGTCGCGGAGCTATCGTCGCACATTACGCTGCTGCGGTATACCGTTCCGTGACTGCCGTCCAAAATAGGGTAGCTATCTTCGCCGAGCGTCTGATACCACGCCTGCGTGCCGTCCGCCGTGCCGGAGTTCAGCAAGTATGCCGCCTCGCCGCTTGCAAATTCCGCCGCGGTTTTTACCGCATCATCTGCTGATGTGTCGGGGTCGTCGCCGATTGTCAGATCCGCCGTACCTTCCAGGTAATAGCAGTTTGTGACAGTGCCGCCGGAAGTGTCATTGTTCAAGCCCACCACGCCGCCTGCATTGCTTTCGCCGCTGATGCTGCCTGTGCTGTAGCAATTGCTTACGCTGCCGGAGTTGTTCCATCCGACTACGCCGCCCACGTATCTGCCGCTGACATTGCCGCTGTTGTAACAATTTGTGACAGCGCCGTTATTATAACCGACCACGCCGCCCACATTCATGTAGCTGCTGCTGACTGTGGCGCTGCTGTAGCAGCCTTCTACACTGCCGCCGTCATTAAAGCCGACTACGCCGCCTATGCGGTTATTGTCGCTTGTCACCGTGCCGCTGACACTGACATTTTGAACCGTCCCGGTATTATACCCGACCGCGCCGCCTGCGTAGCCGCCGACTGTCATCGCGGCGCTGACGGTGATATTCTTTACCGTGCCGGCATTATGCCCGACCGCAATGCCTGCCCGGTTTCCCGTCGCCGTCACGCTGCCGCCGATAGCGACATTCTGCACCGTGCCGCCGTTTACATACCCAAACAGCCCCTGACGGTTGCTTGTGCTGTTGATGTAAAGCCCCGAAACGCTATATCCTTTTCCGTCAAATGTTCCGGAGTAATAAAGCTCGCTCGATCCGCCGTAATTTCCGATAGGCGTCCACTCCTTACTTTCAAGGTCGATGTCATCCGTCAAAACCGCGTCCGCGTCGGGAGCCGCCGCCGTGATGCTCGCTTGCGTTGTATCGCCGTTTACCAGCGCCGCAAACCAAAACAGCTGTCCCGCGTTTCCTATTTCATATTCGCCGTTGGAATTGAGCTCCGCCGGCTCATACCCGCCGCAGCCCGTGCAAAAGCCGTCTTCGTCATACCCCGCATGACCCCCTGCCGCACTGTTGCTGTAAGTTACGGCGCTGCCGTCGCACAGCGCGGTGTAGTACACCGTTCCGTGACTGCTGTCCAATGTGGGGTAGCTGTCCGCATTAAGCGTCTGATGCCACGCCTGTGTTCCGTCCGTCACGCCGCCCGTCAGCAAATATGTAACCTCGCCGCTCGCGAGCGCATCCGCGTCCTTCGCCTCCGTCTCCGCCGTCACGCTGCTGCCGTTGCCGCCAACGCCCGCGCCCGCGCTTGTGCTCAGATAATAGCAGCTCGAGACCTCTTTCACGTATTGGTTGATCCTGCCGACTATCGCGCCCGTGTAGCTTACGATTGAGCTCCCCGAAACGCCCGATATTTTGCCTGTATTTAAAGAGCCTGTCACAACCGCGCTTGCGTTGTTGATGTAGGCGATGATGCCGCCGGTGTATATCCCCGCCGACGCTGCCGCCGTGCCGCCGCTCGTGTCAACCGCGCCGTAATTTGCGCAGTTTTCTATCGTCGCCGAGTTCATATATCCGACAATACCGCCCACACAGTCGAGTACCCCGCTCGCCGTAACAGTGCCGAGATTTTCGCAAAGCTCCATTGTCGAGCCGTCCTCAACAGTCGCCGCAACGCCGCCGAACGTGCCCTTTTTGCCGTCATACGCCGTCACACTGACATCGGATGTCAGATTCGAGAGCACCCCGTTCTTTACCGTGCCGACAATTCCGCCCGCATAGAGCGAGCTGCCGCTCACGTCAATCTCGCCCGATACCGCGAGATTTTTAACTGTTCCCGCCGATACGTAGCCGAAAAGCCCCATATAAGCTGATGCGGTTGTTATCGACAATCCCGAAACAGTAAACTCTCCGCCGTCAAACGTCCCCGCATACGGCGCGTCCTTTGTACCGATAGGTGTCCATTCCTTACCGTCAAGGTCAATATCATCCGTCAATACCGCACTCGCGCCCGTATCCGCCGCCGTTATGCTCACCTGCTCCGTGTCGCCGTTCACAAGCGCCGCAAACCAGAAAAGCTGTCCCGCGTTTGATATTTCATAAATACCGCTGCTGTTTCTCTCCGCCGGTTTGTACCCGCCGCAGTTGGTGCAAAAGCCGTCCGCATCATATCCCACATGGCTGTCAAACAAACTGTTGCTGTAAGAAGCAGGGCTGCTGCCACATGGCGCGATATAGTATGCCGTGCCGTGAGTGCTATCCAATACGGGGTAGCTGTCTACCGTCTCGCCGTTGTCAAGGTTCTGATACCACGTTGTACCGCCCGAAATGCTTCCATTGAGCAAATACGCTACTTCGCCGGAGGCGAACTGAGTGGATGTCTTTACCGCAACGCTTGTTGATGTGCCATTATCAATCCCGATTGCCGCATTTGCCAAACCTTCAAGATAGTAGCAGTTTATGACAGAACATCCGCTTTCGTTCACTCCAGCTACACCACCGTTATTGGTGCCACCACTGACCGAGCCAATGTTGTAGCAGTTGGAAACCGTACCCGAATTGTTACGACCCACTACACCGCCGGTTCTGATGCCGCCGCTTACTGTGCCGATGTTGTAACTATTAGAAACTGTACCATTCGCAGTATTTCCGCCTACTACACCTCCAGTGTTGGTGCTGCCGCTATTGACTGACCCTGTATTGTAGCAATTGGAGACCGTACCTCCATCGTTATTACCAACTATGCCTCCGATGGAAGCACCACCACTAACAGCCCCCTTTGTTGTAGCAATTGGAGACCGTACCCGAATTGCTATGACCCACTACACCGCCGGTATAGTAGGCACCGCTACTACTGTTGCTTACATTACCGGTATTGGAGCAGTTTGAGACCTTTCCACGGTTATAGCCCACCACGCCGCCAGTAAGACCTCCGCTGCTATCGCTTGCGACCGTGCCAGTGTTTGTACAGTTGGAAACCGTACCATAGATAAAGCCCACCACGCCGCCAGTACGGCAACTGGTGCCGCTGTTTGCGACCGTACCAGTGTTTGTGCAATTTTCTACCGTCACTCCTGAAGCTATATACCCAACGATGCCGCCTGCATACCTCGTTCCTGAAACAGAGCCTGTTATTGTTACATTTTTAATAACAGCGCTCCCGTCCGCATATCCAAAAAAACCGGCATATGTAAAACCGCTAACGCTCAAATTTTGAACTGTAGACCCTTGACCGTCAAATGTTCCTTTGAACGGAGTAGAGTTTGTCCCGATAGGCGTCCATGCTTCACTGTTCAGGTCGATAGAATTTCCCAATACAATCATTTTGCCGTCGAAATTGTTTCCGGCATTGACCAAACTTGCAAGCCCCGCAAGGTCGGCGGCATCGTAAAGGGTGAAGCTCGTTTTCGTGTCATTATACCATGTTGTATCTGTGTCCGCCGCAAATGCCGTAATCGCGTAACCCCCTGGCATAAATCCCGCGCACATTACCACCGCGATTAAAAAACTCAATAATTCCTTCGCTCGTTTCATTCTGTCGACTCCTTCACAAAATATTTGTTTTTTATAAAATTAAATCACACACAATCCCCGCCGCCACCTCCCACTCATCCAAAAATCAACCCGCCTTACACGATTTTCCCGCTGTCTTGGTCGTAGGGCGGGGGTTTATCC
>JAJQCX010000169.1:0-1977 GCA_021202495.1 Clostridia bacterium
CGGAGTGGGTTCGGATTCCGGCAACCCGGCGTTCTCGGCTTACAACTGGGGCAGCAGTGTTGATTCTCCCGACCGTGTCGGTTTTGCGATTGTGACGGTTCCGGATGATGAAGTTAGCGCAACGCAGTATTATGAGCTTACGGCGACGAGGCTTCGCGCGTATTCGGATTCCAATTGTAATTTGAACACGTATTTCTACATTGTTTCGATTGACGACTACAACAGTCTTGACGTTTCGGACAATGACGCGATTGCGGATCTCTATGCGAATGCAACCTGCATTGCGACATATAACAAGACGGATTACAACGACGACGATAAGACGTCAACAGAAGTTTCATTCGTGCTTGACACGGAAGATATTTTGCAGTATGCGGGAGAAACGGTTGTAATCATCGGTACAAGTACGATCGGTTTGTACGGACTTTCGAGCGACATTGCGATTGGAGTTTCCGACAAGGATTACGGCGTTGACCTTTACGCGGGCGCGCAGATTCGTGTGGGCGACGGAATGGACGACGACAGCGAATCCGAAACTTATCAGGAGCTTTTGGGCGACAGCGGACTTCGTTTTATCGCGGTAGTTGACAAGGAAAATACGATGGCGGCGGTTGCGACTGAAATCGGCATTGCAATATTCGACGGCGGATTTGACACGACGGCGGTAACGGCAGAGTCGGCTAAGCAAGCGTTTGATGGAACGGATCCGGTTACGACGATAACGGATGACACATATCAGGATATTAATGAAACCGTATTCACGGCGGCAATCACTAACATCAAAGAGTCGAATTACAACAGAATTTACGTTGCGGTGCCTTATGTTGTGGTTGGCGGCAATACATATTACAACTGGGATGCTACCGTTGCAAGAACGCCGTATCAGGTTGCGTCGGGCATACTTTTGAGCGGAAGCGAGACCGAAGGCGATTACAGCGAAACCGCAACCGGTGATGCGCTCACAAACGTGCTCAACGTTTACACTAATAAGACCGGCGCGAGAGTTGAGATCGCAGATAACAATCGCAGCAGCTTGGCAGCCGTTACATACGCGAACGGTGCGGAAGCGTTCTTCGAGATTACCAGCGAAACGGACAGCAGCGATAATTATGTATTTACGCTTACGCCGACGGATGGCAGCAGCGCGGTATTCTATGATTACGCGGTTGATTATTTCAGAATAAACAACGCGAGCGCTTCGACATTTGAAAGTGCGATAAGCGGCGCAAATGTTGAGCTTGTGAACGGTAATATTGTGATTACGGTTCCCGCTTCGACAACAAGCGGCGACGGCGACAACGATGTTGATGCCGGAGACGAATAATTGAATTATCAGAGTGATTGAGAAATTATGAGACAGAGGTGGTTCCGCCATTTGGGCGGAATCACTTTTGTCAATGTGAAGTGTGAAACAATTAAGAATTTAAAATTAAAAATAAACAATGAAGGAACAAATACCGCGCCGCGGAATTTGAATTGATATCTGGGCGGGAGATTTTCCGGCGGCGGGGGGACGAGGAGACAGTGCGAGACGCGGCGAAAGCGAGAGACCGTGGGCGGAGAGGCAGCCCTGACCCTACGATTGTGACGTTACGGAGCGGGAAGGAATGTTAGAGAGTGGGGGACGTTAGAGACCCTTCCGTCAGCCGCGCGGGAGACGAAAAGTGCGGTAGTGAACGGTAATGCGGCAGCAGACCGCGGCGGGAGCAAGCCCCCCGCCCTACGACCGAGACGTTACGGAGTGGGCGGAAACGGAAGCGAGCGGAAGCCGTTAGGAGTGGGCGGGGGTGAACCCCGCCCGTACAACGGTAATTGCGGCAGAGTGAATTTTGTAAGGAGCGAGCAAGGGACGTTAGAGCGGGCGGAGAGGCAGCCCTGACCCTACGACGAAAACGGCGAAAAACTCATATAAAATAGGCTGATTTTTAGTTGATTGGTAACCCGCGGCGGGGGACGAGCCCCCGCCCTACAACGGAA
>JAJQCX010000169.1:1987-14305 GCA_021202495.1 Clostridia bacterium
CGTGTGTAAAGTTTTGGTTGAGACTATGGGTTGCGGCCGTACAACCGCGACAACGGGGACGGTCAAGCGGGACGCTTGAGGCGAGTTTAATCAAATTTTGCGGAGCAAAATTTGTTCCGTCATTTTAAATTATAAATTATACATTTTACATTAAAGATGCGGGAGGTGAAACAGAAATGACTGCATATGCGTACATGGCGGGAAACGACGAAAAGCAAAGAGCGGCGTTTATAAAGCTGGGCGTGGCGGAGGGAAACATATTTGCCGACGCGGGGGAGAGCGGGGCGGCGTGGAAAAGGCTGCTGCGGCGTTTGAGAAAGGGCGACACGCTGTACATTCATTCGCTTGACGCGCTGGGGATAAACGTGCATGAGATTTTAATTCGGTGGCGCGCATTGACAAAGGAGAAGGGGATTGACATTGCGGTATTGGCGTCGCCATTGATTGACACGAGGATAGGAAAGGATTTGACGGGCTCTCTTGTCGCGGACGTTGTGTCGGAAATACTTTTATTCGCGGCGAACGACGAACACGAAAGGCAGCTTTTGCGCCAAAGGAACGGGATTGAGCGCGCAAAAAAGAGAGGCGTACACTGCGGCAGAGCTCCGCGCGTGCTGCCGGACAATTTTGACGAGGTGGGGCGGATGTGGCGGCGGGGCGAAATTTCCGCCGCCGAAGCCGCGAGGCGGTGCGGTATGGCGGTTTCGACGTTTAGGTATCATGCGAATAAACTGTAATTAGTGTGAAGTGTGGAGTAGAGGAACAAATTTTGCGGAGCAAAATTTGAAATTATCGCCTGCGGGCGGGACGGCGGGGGACAAGCCGCCCGCCCTACGACGATAATTGCGGCGGAGCAGGATGAAACGCGGCAATGCGGTCGTCTGAGGGAAGGTCTGTCTTTGAGTACAGGAGTAATTTTTGATTTTTTGTAAATATTGATGTATAGCTATTGCAATTTAATTCAAAAACTTGTATAATATAGATAAGGAATCACTGATTAATTAACGCCTGACGGCTCAGCACGTATCTCGCTTGCGTCTTTTCCGTCATACCGCACAAAAAGCCCTCCCGAATACACAAAGTATTCGCTCGGTCTTTTTGCACAATCTGACGAAAAATCCGTCGGCGCGATATACGCACTGTAATCAATCAGTGCTTCCCTAAATCAGAGAGCTATTGGTTTGGGAGGCTCTTAACTATAAAGGAGGCAGACAAGTATGAAGATATCCATAGCGTGCCGTAAGACGGAGATAACGGACAGAGAGAAAAATCTTATTGAAAAAAAGATAGGAAAGCTTGCTAAGTTTTTCAATGACGACACCGAGGCGGTTGTTACAATCTCTTCTCAGAAAAACGACAAAATTGTCGAGGTAACAATCTTTGCCGGCGGGCTTGTATACAGAGCGGAGGAGCGCAATCTTGATTTGCTTGACGCGGTGGACAAGGTTGAATATGTTATCAATCGTCAGATTCGCCGCAACAAGACGAGGCTTGAAAAGTCTATTAAGCGCGACGCGTTTGTGCCTGCGGCAGATGAGGCGGAGGTTGTTGAGGAAGAGGAATTCAACATCATCCGCACAAAAATTCACAATCTTAAGCCCATGACGCCCGAGGAGGCTATTTTGCAGATGAATCTTCTTGAGCATGAGTTTTTCGTTTTCTTCAACGGGACGACCGAAACGACGGACATAGTATACCGCCGCAAGGACGGAAACTACGGGCTTATCGAAACGCACGTATGATTTCGATAAAGGAAGCTGTCATTGTCGAGGGAAAGTTCGACAAGGCGCGTGTGGCGGAAGTTTGCGATGCGCTCATCATCACGACGGACGGATTTACGATTTTTAAGGACAAGCGGAAAAAGGAATTTTTAAAAGCCCTCGCCGAAAGGCAAGGGCTTTTGGTGCTTACGGATTCCGACAGGGCGGGCTTTTTGATACGCTTGCATTTAAAGAGCTTTATTCCGAACGAATACATAAAGCACGCGTACATCCCGGCGATTGAGGGCAAGGAGCGGCGCAAGAGAACGCCCTCAAAGGAGGGCATTTTGGGCGTTGAGGGCATGGACGCGGAGCTTTTGGAGAATATTTTGAAGGAAGCTGCCACCGTTCGCGAAGTTAAGGCGGGGGAAAAAATAACGAAGAGCGATTTATATGAAGTCGGGCTTTCGGGGAAGAGCGGGAGCGCGGTTTTGCGGCGCGCATTTGCGCGGGAGCTCAGTCTTCCGCCGCGCCTTTCGGCGAATGCCTTGCTTGAAATTTTGAACGCGGCGTATTCGAGAGAGGAATTTTTTGAAATCGTAAACAAGAGCCGGAACACGGGGTAATGTGTTCCGGCTTTTTGTCAGTCTTCAAAATTGAATTCGTCCTTGTTTCTTTCCTTGAAGATTTCAAAGAGAGTGTCGAGGGTGTCCTCATCGGCAACGGGGGAGAAGGAGTCTTCCTCATCGTTGAGCTCGTCAATCTGCATGATGATGACCTCGTCGGCTTCCTCGTCATTGGGAATCATCACGGCATAGTTATCGCCCTCGTAGTCGATGATGTCCAAAATCTCCATTTCAATCTCATTGTCGTCCTCGTCGTAAAGCGTTATGAGCTCGGGCTCATAATCGTCCTCAAATGCATTTTCGTCAAATTCGTTCATATTCGCCACAGCATCCGCATCCTTCCTGAAAGTTATAGCTTATTATAATATGCGGGGAGCGGATTTGTCAATAGGCGGGAGAATTTTTAATTTTGCATTTGACCGCCGCGGGTTTGGCGGTCTTCGTCGATGCGCTGTTTCCAATCGGCTTTGAGCGGGGCGTTGGCGCGGACGTGCATAATGGCTTCGCCTACGACGTCGTAGTTGAGTCGGGTGCCGCGGCTGTCGCTTTGATATGTCACGGCGCGGTCTTCGGAGATGCCGAAATGTCTTGCGGTTTCAACCGCGTCGATATTCGCGCCGAGGAAAAGAAATTCCCAACCGTACTTTTGCTTTTGCCGTTCGATCATTTTTTTGACGGTGCGGCTGTCGTAGCTGCGGCTTGAGTTTTCCATGCCGTCGGTGATTATCACAAACATTGTGTGCTCGGGCACGTCTTCGCTGCGTGCGTATTTGTGGACGTTGCCGATGTGGTGAATTGCGCCGCCGATGGCGTCAAGCAGGGCAGTGGAGCCGCGGGTGGTGTAGTCGTCTCTCGTCATGGGAGCGATGCGGCGAATGTCGACGCGGTCGTGCAAAACCTCGCTCACACCGTCAAAGAGAATTGTCGAGACAAGCGCCTCGCCGGGCTCTCTCCTTTGCTTTTTAATCATGGAGTTAAATCCGCCGATTGTGTCGCTTTCCAATCCGCACATGGAGCCGCTGCGGTCAAGGATGAAGACGATTTCCGTTAAGTTCTTTTTCATAATACATTCCTCCGTATAATTTTGATGTGACTGTATTATACGGGAAATTTTCGCAGAGGTGGTCGCTTGGCAAGCGACAAATTACGCGCCTAAGAGGCATTGGTCGAACGCAAAGAGAGCTTCGTTAATTTCAAAGATGTTATAGTTGCCTTTGGAAATGAAATATTCGATAATTATGTCAAATTTGTTTGAATGGGAGAGGGCAAAGCCCGCTTTCATCAGCATGTCTTTTGCTTCGTTAAGCGGAAGTTCCAGCGCGACGGCAAAGGCGATTGCCGTGGGCTTTGAGGGCTTGTAGTGTTTATCGCTGCGTATTTTTGAAAAGAGTTTGCGGTCGATATTCGCTTTTTTATAAACCTGCGAATCTGTCATGCCGGATTCGTCAATCTTCCGCAACAGCATTTCGGAAAAGCTTTCGTCAAGCTGTTTCACCGCATCTTCAAGTGAGATTAATGCGCTGTATGCGGCTTGCGGCGCGGCGTCCTCGCAAATCGATCTTCCCGGAAGATTTCGCCGCACGGATTTCATTCTGAGCTGCTCCGAGCGATTGTCGATGTGTTCTTCGACATAGCAATCGTCGATAAAGGATTCTATTTCGGAAAAGAGCGTTTCGCTGATTTTGTACGATGTCTTATCGAATATGACGAGATAGACCGTCATTTCGTTTTCGAGCAGGAATTTGCCTATCTCATCGGTCGCGGTGCGGAGCGCCTCATCCTTCGGATAGCCGTAAACGCCGGAGGAAATGAGCGGAAAGGCGAGGGTTTTGCATTCTGTCTCTTTTGCCAGATCAAGAGATGAGCGGTAACAGGAGCGAAGCAAAGCTTCCTCACCGTGCTTGCCGTCGATATAGACGGGACCGACCGTGTGAATGACATATTTACACGGCAAATTATACCCGCGCGTGAGCTTTGCGCCGCCCGTTTCGCAGCCGCCGAGCGTTTTGCACTCTTCCAAAAGCTGCGAACCTGCGGCGCGGTGAACAGCTCCGTCAACCCCGCCGCCTCCCACCAGGGAATTTTTCGCGGCATTGACGATTGCGTCAACCTTCATTTTGGTAATATCGTTTCTGACTATTTGAAGAGGCATATAAATCACCGACCCTTTGGTAAAATTAGCAATTAGAAATTAGCAATTGATGTGCAAAAACGCTTCGCGTTTTTATTATGTGATTGATAATTGTTTATAGCTTATTTTACAACAGATTTATCGCGAATGCAACAGGCGTTTTCGTAAAACAAAAGTCATATCGAAACGCCGGAAAAGCGTCTCGATATGACGATTTTAAAAATCAATAGTATTTCTTCTCCGCGGAAAGGTCGGTTATTCTGCGCAGCGCTTCGCCGAAGCGCTGGAAGTGGACGACCTCTCGTTCACGAAGAAAACGAATCGGGTCGATAACGTCAGGGTCGTCGGCAAGAGCGAGGATGTTGTCATAGGTTGCGCGCGCCTTTTGCTCTGCTGCGAGGTCTTCCGTGAGGTCGGTGATGGGATCACCTTTAGATTGAAGATACGCGGCGGTAAAGGGAACGCCGGCTGCGGATGAGGGGTAGATTGCGGTGTTGTAGTCAACAAAATAGTTCGCAAAGCCGCTTTCCTTTATCTGCTCCTCGGTGAGGTTGCGCGTCAGTTGGTAGACGATTGCGCCGACAATCTCAAGATGGGCGAGTTCTTCCGTGCCTATATCATTCAAAACGCCCTTTGTGATGGCGTCGGGCATGCTGAAGCGCTGGGAGAGGTAGCGCAGCGAAGCGCTCAGTTCGCCGTCGGGACCGCCGTATTGGCTGAGGATAACCTGCGCCATACGCGGGTCGGGGTTTTTGATTTTTACGGGATATTCAAGCTTTTTTTCGTATACCCACATGGGTCATTCTCCTTTCTTCATTCCGATTTTTCCCATACCCAGGGATTTTTTATCCATTGCCAGGGAGTTTTGTCGCAGGATGCGCAATAGGTCAAAGGGTCGTATTTTGCCTCAAACTCGCTTTTTGCGGCTTCGGCTTCGGCACACTTTTCCTTGAAGAGCGCAAGCGCGCGGCGGCAGCACGGGTGGGTATCGAGATAAAGAAGAAGGTCATATACGGCAAATTCAGCCGCCTGAACCTTGTAGAGCATTTCTTCGCGGCCGTTCATTATAAACACCCCAAATCTGTGGCACAGGAGCAGAACTCCTTGCCGTAAACGCTGACGGGCTTGTAAAGCTCGGGGAAGATTGTTCCCTTTGAAAGCGCCGTCATGTTGTCGTATACTGTGTCAATCTCCTGAAGCGGAGTATAGGAATACGCAAGCGGCAGCTCACAAAGGCAGCCCGAGCATTGCGATTCGCTTTGTTTAAATTTAGTCATAGCTTTCATCCTTTCGGAAAAGGTCGAGGCTATTCGCCTCAGTTATAAGATATGAATTTGACGAAAAAAAGGTGAAAGTAACAATTCTCAAACAAAAGGTGAACATTTTGCAAAAAAACGGGAGGTATAGTTGGGGCAACAAACGAAAGGGAGATGTTCTTAATGAAGAAGAGTACGTTTACGGCAATGATTTTGGGTACGGTCGGCGGGATTTTGTTTGCGCTCGGTATGTGCATGACGCTCATTCCGGAGTGGAACGCGTTTAAAGAGGGCGTTGTTATGGCGATAATCGGCGCCGCAGTGCTGCTTATCATGGTCGGTGTGTGGAGGAAGATGGAAAACAAGGAGCCGATTAAGGTTTCGGGCAAAACGGTTGCGGCGTTTTTGATCGGCATTGTCGGGGCTCTGTGCATGGGCGTCGGAATGTGCTGCGCGATGGTGTGGAGCAAAATGATTGTCGGCATTGCGATAGGCATTTGCGGAATACTTATTCTGCTTTGTCTGATACCTTTTATAAAGGGTCTGAAATAAGGTGATGATTTTAGGCGCGGCAATCGCCGCGCCTTTTGTTTACAATTTGTACATAAAATTCAAACAAAAGATAAATAATTGTAATATATAAAAAATGAGTTATTTTGGGAGGCGGAAAAATGATAAACATACTTGTGGTGGAGGACGACGCGGGGCTGAACAGGATTGTCTGTACTTATTTAAATGACAGCGGCTTTCGTGAGAAGGGGTGTCTTAACGCGCGGGAGGCGTATGACGAAATGTATGAAAATATTTATCAGCTCATAATTTCCGATATAATGATGCCCGAAATCGGCGGGTTTGAATTTGCGCGCAGTGTGCGCGCGGTCAATCGGGAAATTCCGATTTTATTCATGTCGGCAAAGGATGATTTGCGCTCCAAAGAGATAGGGTTTCGGCTCGGAATTGACGATTACATGGTAAAGCCGGTCGATTTGGACGAGCTTGTGCTGCGGGTGCGGGCGTTGCTGCGGCGGGCGAAGATTGAAACGGAGCGCAAGGTTGTAATGGGCAATCTGACGCTTGACGCGGACGCGATGAGCGCGGAGATTGACGGAAGTGAAATCGCGCTGACGACGAGAGAATTTAATTTGATATATAAGCTTTTGTCATATCCGAAAAAGACGTTTTCACGAGCGCAGCTGATGGACGAATTTTGGGGAATTGAGAGCGGGACGGGACTGCGCGCGGTCGACGTTTACATGACGAAGCTTCGCGACAAGCTGTCCGAGTGTGACGGATTTGAAATTGTGACGGTGCGGGGCTTGGGATATAAGGCGGTGCCGAGATGAAAGAAAGAGAAATTAAACAAAGCCGTTTCCCGCTGTCGCTCTTCGGCGTTTTTGCGGGGGCGCTGCTATTGATGTCGGGCATACACACGGGGCTCATTGTGCTGATGGGTGAGATCGGGGCGAGTAACCTCATACAAACGATTGTGCCGATGCTCTATTGGAGCGCCGTTGCGGCGGGGCTGACGGTTTTTACGCGGATGAAAATAGAAAAAACGTATGACGCTCCTACGCGCCGTTTGGCGGAGGCGGCAAAAAAGGTCGCAAAAGGGGATTTTTCGGTATATGTGCCGCCGATAAATACGGGAGAGCGGTTCGACTATCTTGACGAAATGATTGTGAATTTCGACAAAATGGTCGAGGAATTGGGAAGCATTGAAACGCTGAAAACGGATTTTGTCTCAAACGTGTCGCACGAGATGAAAACGCCGATTGCGTTAATCAAGGGCTACGCGCAGATAATAAAGCAAAAGGGCGAGTGCTCTGATGAGGCGCAGAAAATAATCGACGCGGCGGAAAGGCTTTCTGATTTGATAACAAACATTTTGCGTCTTAATAAGCTTGAAAGCCAAAGCATTGTGACGGAAAGTGAGGATTTTGACGTTTGTTCTCAGCTTTGCGAATGTGTGCTGCAATTTGAAAAGAAGTGGGAGGAAAAAGGCATTGAGATGATTGTCGACTGCGATGATGCGGCGTTTGTCAGGGGCGACAAAGCGCTGCTTGAAATTGTGTGGAACAATCTCATCTCGAACGCGATTAAATTTACCGATGCAGGCGGACGCATTGAGGTGAGCGCGAAATCGGACGGGGAAACGGTGATCGTTTCAATTGCCGACACGGGCTGCGGCATGAAGTGCGAAACGCGCGAAAAGATATTCGACAAATTTTATCAGGGCGACACATCCCATGCCGCGGAGGGAAACGGGCTGGGGCTGGCGCTTGTCAAAAGAGTGATGGATTTGACGGGCGGCGAAATCGCCGTTATGAGCCAAGAAGGGAAAGGGAGTGTCTTTACCGTGACGCTGCCTTGCAGGTGAAGACAATGGAAAATGAATACATCGCATATGAATATAAGGAGGTTCGCGCGGAGCGGAAGGACGCGGTAATGCTGACCGATTGCTATGAGTGCTTCGGCTGGGAGTTAAACGGCGAATTTTCGGAGGGATTGGAAAAGGGGAAGGGAGATGTTGTGTTGCGCTTTAAGCGGGCGCGCGGAATTGTCAACAAAGCTGAATTGACGCGGCTTCAGCGCAATTTTGAGGCGTGCGTTGACGAAATTGTGAGGCTGGAAAAAAGCAAAAAAACAATGCCGCGGCTTCTTGCATGGACAATCGCGCTTGTCGGAACGGCTTTTATGGCGGGGTCGACTTTTGCGATAACAGCCGCCGAACCCAAAGTTTTGCTTTGCATTTTGCTCGCCATCCCCGGCTTTTTGGGGTGGATACTGCCGTATTTCGCATACAAAAAAGGTCTCGATAAGGAGACCTTGAAAGTAAATTCTTTGATTGAGCAAAAATATGATGAAATATATGAGCTTTGCGAAAAGGGGAACAAATTGAGATAATCAAAAGGGCTTTTTCAAAAGCCAATCGAGGGCGTTTTGGCATTTTATCCCGTCGTAGTCGGCATTGGGGTCGGGATCGAGAGTGAGAATGTATTTCGGGTAAAAGTCCGATATTTTTTGAAGCGACGCAAGCTCGCGCGATAATGTGGCTTGGTCTCGTATGCTTGCGCAGACCTGATAATATTCAATTCCGCTGCCGTTTATGGCGACAAAATCGACCTCGGCGTCGTCTATCTGCCCGACATACACATCATAGCCGCGGCGCAGCAGCTCGAGATACACGACGTTTTCGAGAATACGCCCCACGTCGGTTGAACGTTTGCCCAAAAGCATATAGCGCAAACCGATGTCGACAACATAATATTTTTCAAGCGTTTTTAAATACTGTTTGCCCTTGATGTTGTAGCGGCGCGCCTGATAAATCATCATGGAATCGAGCAGCGCGTTTAAATATTTTTCTATCGTTTTGGGGTCGATTTTTCTGCCGTCGGATGTCATTGTGTTTGCAATACTCGAAACCGAAAGGCGGTTGCCGATATTATCGAACACAAATTTTGTGACGCTTTCGAGCATCATGACGTCGGAAATTTTGTAACGGGCTACAATGTCCTTCAAAAGAACGGTGTGATATATTCCCGAGAGGTAGTCGCGGATTTCCTTTTCGCTGTTGTTATAATTGAGAACGTAGGGAAATGAGCTTTGCTCGACGTAGCGCCTGTATTTTTCTTCAATCGTGAGGTTTTCGGGGCAGCCCGTGCAGTATTCCGCAAAGGAGAGCGGGAGCATTTTAAGTTCGATATACCTCCCCGAAAGAAGCGTCGCCAATTCGCCCGACATGAAATACGCGTTTGAGCCGGTTATATATAAATCGACATTTTTTTTGATGAAAAGACTGTCGACGGCTTTTTCAAACGACAGCACGTGCTGAATTTCGTCGAGAAAAACGTAGTTCATTTTGTCGGGAATAAGACGCGCGCAGATATATTGATAGAGCTTTCGGTAGTCGAGAAGTTCCTCATATTCGATATCCTCAAAATTGATGAAAGCTATCTGATCTTTCTCCACGCCGAGAGTGAGCAGTTTTTCAATATAAAGCTCAAAGAGGGTCGATTTTCCGCAGCGCCTTATGCCCGAAATGACCTTTATTATTTGCTTGTCTTTGGTTTCAGTTAAAAAGTTGAGATATTCACCGCGTTGTATCATGTAAATGCCCCCTCTGCATCTTATTGTATACAGTTTATCATAAAAAAATGCAAAAGTCAAAAAGTTTTTGGAATGTAATCCAAAAACTTTTGAAAATCGGAGAGTTTTGGGAATATAATCCTAAAACTTTTTATAAAAGAGGAGTTTTTGGATTGCATTCCAAAAAAACGGAGAGCAGCTCAAAGCCGTTCTCCGCATTTTTTATTATTTTCCGTAGTCGATAAACATTTTCATCAAGTCGTGACCTATTTCAACGGGTATGCCGTGCTCTTGTGAGCAGGTTTCGGAATAGGTGCAGCCTGTGTGGTTGTTGTCGCCCTTTCTGTACATGACACAGGGGACGGGTTCGCCGCGGTGCGTCTTGACCGATACGGGCGTGAAGTGGTCGGGGAGAATGAGAAATGCGTAGTCTTCGCCCGCTTCGTCAAGCCTTTGCTTGATATAGCCGACAATTTTTTCGTCGATAAGCTCAAGGCTCTTCTTTTTGCCCTCGGGGTCGCCCTGGTGTCCGCATTCGTCGGGCGCTTCGAGATGAACGTAGACGAGGTCGCGGTTGTCGTTCAAAAGAGCGTCCGCGGCGGCTTTTGCCTTGCCGTCGAAATTTGTTTTAAGGGTGCCGGTTGCGCCTTCAACGTCGATGCTGTCCATACCCGCGAGAATGCCGATGCCTTTTATCAAATCCACCGCGCTGACGACTGCGCCGTCAAGTCCGTAGAGCTTTTTGAACGATGAAAGCGACGGCTTTTTGCCCTCTCCCCATATCCAAAGAGAGGTTGCGGGGTTTTTGCCCTCGGCAACGCGTTTTTGATTGACGGGGTGATTTTTTAATATTTTTTCGCTCTTTTCCATGAGCTCCAATATTCTCTCGTTGTCGGGAAGATAGTCCTTTATTTTGCGGTCCGAAATGTCATGCGGGGGAGTGAGCTTGAAGCTTTCGGGCGCGTTGTCCCACACGAAAAGATGGCGGTAGCTGACGCCGGGATAGAAGTGAATATCCCCGCCGCCGAGAGCCTCCTCAATCGCGTTCATGAGTTCGGTGCTTTCGGGGGTCGTAATCTCGCCGGAGGAATAGTCGAGCATTGTCTTGTCCGCGTAATTTTCCTCATCGGAAAGCGTAACGATGTTCGCGCGGAACGCCGTCTGTGTGGGGGTGAGGTCAACGCCGATGCTCGCCGCCTCAAGCGGGGAGCGGCCTGTGTAATATTTATAAGGGTCATAGCCCATAACGGACAGATTTGCCACGTCGCTGCCAGGCTTTAATCCGTCGCCGACTGTTTTGACGATGAAAAGCTTTCCCTCGGAGGCGAACATATCCATATTGGGCGTGTCGGCAGCCTCAAGCGGGGTTTTGCCGCCGAACATCTCGAGAGGATAATCGGCGCAGCCGTCGGTTAAAACGATAACATATTTCATAGTGCATCATCCTTTCGCAGATATTATAGCATTTAAATGCAGAATTAGCAAGCGCTTTCGGAAAATCACAGTAAAAAATGCCTCCCGTTTAAGCGGAAAGCATTTTAAAGATTTTATTTTGACTGCTCAAACAGCCAGTCGCGGAGTGTGCTTATTTTATATGGGTGATCAAAAGAATACATATGCTCTCCCGCCATGCCGCCGGATTCAACGCCGTCGGGCATTACGCTGCCGAGCTCCCAAGAAATGAAGTTCGCATTATAACCTTGGGCTATAACGTCTGTTATTGCGTTTGCGATTGTCTCTGCGTCGTTTTTCGCGTTGAGCGTCGCTCTGCCGTAGGAAACGCCGTCTTCGTCAAACATTGCGATAACGTTGTTCATGCCCTCGGACGCGCGCTCGTCGCCCTCGGCTGCAAAATAGAAGAAGTTTTGACTTTCGAGCGGCTTTAAAATGTCGGTATCCCACTGCCCGTCAACGTAGATGCTTGCGGCAAAAAGGTCGGGATATGTCCCGTTTAAATAGAGCGCGGTCATGCAGCCCATCGACTGCCCCGTGATATAGAGCCTCTCGGAGTCAATGCTGTAAAGCCCTTGCATTGTTTTGAGCAAATTGAGCGTTGCCTCAACGTAGTCTGTCACGCCGTCCTCTCCCGCAAGGATGTTTTCGGGATATTCCGGCGCTATGACAAAGCACGGGTGTTTTTCCTGCTCATCTTCCGTCACCCACACGAGCGCGCCGTAGCCTTGCTCTAGCGCGGCTGTCGTGTCATGTCCAACAACGCTCGAATCCGTTATAAAGAGCACAAGCGGATAGATTTGTGTTTCGTCGTAATTTTCGGGCACAAAGAGATTGTACTCAAAAGATACTCCGAGGTTTGAGTCGCTGTAGCTCACCTGTTGAAATTTGTCCTTTGTTTCGGCGAGCAGCGCCGTAAGATAGGTGTCGTATGATTTGTCGGTCATTGTGCCTCCGCGGTTTGCGCCTCTCATTTCGGTCGATTCCTCCGTTTCGATGTTTTCATTTTCCTCTGTGTTCTTCTGCGAGCCGCACGCCGTCAAAAGAAGAGCGGCGCAGCACAGCAG
>JAJQCX010000206.1 GCA_021202495.1 Clostridia bacterium
CATCTCATAGAAAATTTTATATTATTTCATTGTCCTCTTGACGGGATGCAGTTCACTCTCGCCCGCCGCAGTCTTTTTCTGTTCAAATCACAGTGTCTTTTCCGCCGAATTACCGAGTGATGTCATTTCATCAAAGCTGTTCCACACGAACGCTTTTATCGCGGAAGCATTCTCACCTTTCAAAACTCCGCCTATCTTTGCGCTTTGTCCTTCGGAAAGCGATGTTTCGATGAATATAAAATCCAGCATTTCGCCATCCTCGGTGTAAAGAGCTATGATAAATACTCCGGTGCCGTCCGTTTGTGTTTTTTCTCTTGTAAATTCTCCCCAAACGCGGAAGCGGTTGTTTCCGAGCGATTCGCAATTCACAAGCGTAACGCTGTATTCCGCATCCGCGCTCTGCGTTGTTGAAACAAAATTCAGCCTAACGGAGCTTGAAGCGTTAAACTCCGTCACATATGCCTCCGCCGCGCTGCCGGTCGAGGCGTATATCGTAAAGCCGCACAGGCAAATCGCATAACTTTCAATCTCCGTCACTGTGTCGGGAATATAGAGCTTTTCGAGCGTATAATTCAAATAAAACGCGCCGTAAGCAATCGTTTGCGCCGATGAGGGAATTGTGTATTCAACATCCGCCTTATTTCGCGGATAGCCGTACAAAACGGACATATCCTTGCTGAACAACACCCCGTCCGCGCTTGAAAAAATCGTGTTTGCGTCATCCGCAATTATACTTTCAAGAATTGTACAGTCGCAAAATACATCGGTCGGGATTTTCGTTATTCCCGCGCCGAGCACAACTGTTGTTATTTCATCGAGATATTCTTCCCACGGCGCGGATTCGTAGCTCACATTCGGCATATCGCCGCTGCCGCCTATCGTCAGCGTTCCGTTTTTATAGCTCCACGTGAGATTGTCGCCGAACGTGCCGCCGGGGGTCTCATCTGCGCTCGTCACCGTAACGGTGCAGCTCGCCTCAATACCGCTCGCAACGGCTGTAATTGTCGCCGTGCCTTCGGCAACGGCTGTCACAACGCAGTCGGAAACGGTTGCAACATAGCGGTTCGAGGTTGACCACTCAACGGTTTTGTCGCTCGCGTTCTGCGGTGTAAATACAGGTGTGAGCGTGAGTGTGCCGCCCTCCGGCACGCTGACTGCCGTTTCTTCAAGCGCAAAGCCCGTCACCGCAACGACAACCGAGCGCTCGCATTGAAGATAAGGATAACCGTCGTTTACGCTCTCATCAATCGCCCACGTGTTGTCAAAATCCCAATCGGTATAATTATATTCCATTTTCATGGCTGCGGTTGTTTTTCCGTTTGCAAATTTCGTGTCGCTGCAGCCGCTGACCTCTTTGTCATAATAGCAGCTCTCCGACGTGCCGTCGCCGGTATAGGCAAAGCCGTAGCCTACTTCGCTTGATATGGTTACAGGAACGGAGCGCGTACCGACAGCGTAGCAATTTGTGATTGCGCCGTCGTTTTCATAAACCATTCCGCAAAATTCCACCGAAGCGTAGCTCGCCACCGCGACCGTTTTGACAAAATCAACCTTCGCATAGCAATTTTTTATTACTCCGGTCGAGCTGTTTTTGTAAACCATGCCGCCGAAATGGTTGTATGTCCAGTTGCTTTGCGTAACGGTAATCGTTCCCGTAACGGAGCAGTTTTCAATCGTTCCGTAATTGTATTCCGCAAGAAGCCCGCCGCCCGTGGAGGTTGCAATCGTAAAGGTTCCCTCCAAATGCAGATTTTTTATAGTTCCTTTGTTATCCTCCATAAACAGCGCTCTCGGATATGTATACGCGGCGACAGAGCGGTGGAGCCCCGTAATCTTATATCCGTTTCCGTCAAGCGTGCCGCTGAACTGATCTCCCGATGTTCCTATCGCCGACCATGCTGATGTAACCTCAATATCGTTTGAAAGCTGCCAATACGCATCCGGGAAATCGGCTATCATTTGAAGCGTCGCCTCATCACAGGCGATAAAGGGACTCAGCTCCGTTCCTTTCCCTTCAAGCGTCGCCGCCCCGGCAGACATTGTCGGAACAAACGCCGCAAGCATTGCCAAGCACAGAAGTGCCGCAGTAAATTTTCTCCTCATTGTTTTTCTCTCCTGTCTTAAAAATACAATATTTTCCCAAGCACACAATAAATACCTTTATAATGATTATATCGCGCTTAATTAACCATGTCAATAATATATTTTTACAATTCCCTTAATGCAAACAAAAACAGAAGATGATTTTAACATCTTCTGTCTGTACAAAATAATCTAAAACAAGTCTGAATGAGTACCGGTTCGCGTTAAATACAAAATCAAGGTTTCGTCCATGATTTCATAAATTAAAAGCCAATCAGGCGTGATGTGACATTCTCTACACCCGCTGTATTCCCCGCGAAGTTCATAATCACGATCTTTTTCCGCCAACGGCGCACCGATTGATAATTGCTTAATAACCGCCGTAATCAAAGATATATCATCTGCGCTTTTGCATGCGTTTCAAATCCCGCTGAAATTTTGTCGTAGGTTTTATGTTATACCATCGCCAAGCAACTCTTTCATCATTTCATCAACGTCCGTATAAGTCTTTCCGATATCGGGGTTTTCTTTCATTCGTTTAACCTCGTCAAATACCTCCGCCGTTTCGCTGTTTGGCACATCCAAAGTGACCTCAAATGGCAGACCGTGATGAATTATGGACTGCCTGAAAAAAATATTAACGGCAGTTGTCAAATCCATCCCCAATGCGGAATAAATTTCTTTCACCTGCTCTTTAATGTTTTTGTCCGTTTTTATTGCCACATTCGCACTCTGCACATCAAGTCCCCCCTTTTAAAATACAATTATATTATTTTGTCTTTGTCAATACATTTCCTTTAACGTAAAAAACACGGCTGATCTTTCAGCCGTGTTTTTGGTGACCCGAGGGGGAATTGAACCCCCGATACCGCCGTGAAAGGGCGGTGTCTTAACCTCTTGACCATCGGGCCGTATATAATCGCCGATTTCTCAGCGATTGTTTTTAATGGTAGCGGTGAGTGGGCTCGAACCACCGACCTAACGGGTATGAACCGTTTGCTCTAGCCAACTGAGCTACACCGCCATGTAAAACATTCGCGCTCAAACACGAAAGCTATTATAAACTATAATTTCGCATTTGTCAATATCTTTTTTTAAATTTCTTTTGCGGGGAGCGTCCCGAATGGGACGTCCCCTGCAAAAGATTGATTTTATTTCATCATGCTTGCAACTTCGTCCGCGAAGTTTTCTTCTTTCTTTTCAAGACCCTCGCCCTTTTCGAGTCTTGTGAACGCCGCAATTTCAATCGACGTGCCGAGAGCCTTTGCAACCTCGGCTGTGTAGGCCTTTACATCCTGGTCGGGGTTCTTAACGTATTCCTGGTCAACAAGGCAAAATTCTTTGTAATACTTCTTAATTCTTCCCGCAACCATCTTTTCCGCGATTGCAGCAGGCTTGCCCTCGTTGATAGCCTGCGCCGTGAGGATTTCCTTTTCCTTTGCCAAAACCTCTTCGGGAACGTCTGCCGATGTGAGATAAAGCGGGTTAATAGCTGCAATCTGCATAGCAACGTTCTTTGCGTATTCAACAAACTCCGGCTTCTCGCAAACAGCCTCGTCGCCTACGTTGAACTTAACGAGAACGCCGATTCTGCCGCCGCCGTGAACATAGCCTATCAAATTGCCTTCATATCTTACAAATCTGCGGATGTTCATGTTTTCGCCGATTGTCGCAATCTTTTCTTTGAGAGCTGCGTCAACGCTCTTTCCGTCTTCGTAGTCAAGCGCAAGAAGCGCGTCAACGTCCGCCGGATTTTCCTTTACGATAACGTTTGCAACGTTGTTTACGAAATCCGTAAATTCCGCGTTCTTCGCAACAAAGTCGGTTTCTGCGTTTACTTCGAGCACGGCGCCCGCCTTGCCGTCGATAACAACCGTTACAATGCCCTCTGACGCAATTCTGCCTGCCTTCTTAGCCGCCGTCGCAAGACCTTTTTCTCTCAAAAATTCTATAGCCTTTTCCATGTCGCCGTCGCTTGCGGAAAGCGCCTTTTTGCAGCCCATCATTCCGCAGCCGGTCTTTTCTCTCAATTCCTTAACAACCTGAGCCGTAATTGCTGCCATGGTACTCTTCTCCTTACTCTATCGTGATGTTGATTTCTTCCTTAGCGTCTTCATCCGCTTCCTGCTCCTTCGCTTCGGACGCGCCCTCTCTGCCTTCGATAACGGCGTCCGCGATTGTGCTTGTAACAAGCTTTACCGCACGGATAGCGTCGTCGTTGCCGGGGATAACGTAATCAATTTCCTCCGGGTCGCAGTTTGTATCGACAATCGCGACAACCGGAATGCCGAGCTTCTTCGCTTCGGAAATAGCAATCTTTTCTTTTCTCGGGTCAACCACAAAGATAACGTCGGGAACGTCCTTGAGGTTCTTGATGCCGCCGAGATACTTTTCAAGCTTTTCCATCTCGCCGCGCAAACCGATAACTTCCTTCTTGGGAAGAAGGTCAAACGTGCCGTCGTCCTCCATTTTGTGGAGCTGCTCAAGACGATCGATTCTCTTTTTAATCGTCTTAAAGTTTGTCATCATGCCGCCGAGCCATCTCGCGTCAACATAGTGCATGCCGACTCTCGTCGCTTCTTCTCTTATGGTTTCCTGCGCCTGCTTCTTTGTGCCGACGAACAGAACCTGTCCGCCCTCGGACGCAACGGTGCGGACGAAAGCATACGCTTCCTCAATTTTCTTCACGGTCTTCTGCAGGTCGATAATGTAAATACCGTTGCGCTCCGTAAAGATATACTCCGCCATTTTGGGATTCCATCTTCTTGTCTGGTGTCCGAAATGAACGCCCGCCTCAAGAAGCTGCTTCATAGAAATAATTGACATGAAAATACACCTCCGATTATTTTAGTTTTTCCGCGCCCCGTTCCATGTCAAAACGAAGTGCGGCCTCCATTTCCGTCAACACATCCGCCGGCCGCTTTGCGGCACAAGGCGTCTGCTCTTGAAATGTGTGAATTTTTAAGGCTCAAACAGTATATCACGCGCGGCAAAAAATTGCAATACTTTTTTGAAAAATTCTCTTGACATATGAGAAATTCGCAAATATAATTAGGAAGCAATCTATTTAATGAGAGGTGTGTGCAAATGGAGAAACCGTTGATGATGACGGTGAAGGACACGTATAAGAAGTGGCGGGAATATATGAAATCGCTTGCGCTTGAGGCGGGTATTCCCGAATCGTACCGCATGGCGCTCACGTTTTTGCTGCGCTATCCCGGGGCGAGCCAAAAGGATTTGGCGGAGTTTCGCAACATTACGACGGCGTCCGTGAGCCAAATTGTGAAGGACATGGAGGCGACGGGCTATTTGCGAAAGGAAATTAACGAGAAGGATCAGAGATATGTCAATTTGTATTTAACGGAGAAGGGAGAGGCGTGTGCCGAGGAGCTGCACCAAAGGCTTGTCAAGGCTGACGAAAAAATAACGGAGCTTTTCACGCCGGAGAAGGAAAAGGAAATGATTTCTTTGCTGCATGAGCTTTCGGACATTATAGAAAAGGAGCTGCCGAAATGTTGAAATATTTAAAGAAATATTGGCTCTGCTGCATTCTTGCGCCGCTTTTTATGCTGGGCGAGATAGCCATGGATTTGCTGCAGCCTGACATGATGGCGACGATTGTCGACGACGGCGTATTGGGCGGCAATTTGCAGGTCATACTTGAAATGGGCGTTAAAATGATTCTGCTTGTCGCGTTCGGCGGAACGTGCGGAGTGCTCTGCGGAGTATTTGCGAACATCGCGGCGCAAAAATTCGGCAACGATATAAGAAAAGATATGTTTTCGCATATCATGGATTTTTCGTTCGAGCAGACGGATAAATTTTCAACGGGGTCGCTTGTGACGCGAATAACGAACGACGTCACGCAGGTTGAGCAAATGGTGATGATGTCGGTGCGCTCGCTAGTGCGCTGCGTCGTCATGTTCGCGGGCGGAATTTTCATGCTCTATCGGCAGTCGCCGCGCTTTGCGCTTGTGGCGGCGTGCGGGCTGCCGTTTGTGGCGGTTATTGTAATTTTCACGCTGAAAAAAGTGTCTCCGCTCTATACGATAATTCAGCAAAAGCTTGATAGGCTTAACTGCATCATGCAGGAAAACATTGCGGGTGCAAGAGTTGTGAAGGCGTATGTCAAAGAGGAATATGAGCTGGAGCATTTTTCCGAAGCGAATAATTCGCTCTGTGACACGAATTTGCGGGCGCAGACGTTTTTGGCGTTCTTAAACCCGTGTGTAAATATTGTGCTCAATTTGTGCGTCGTTGCCGTTTTGTATGTCGGCGGCTATACCGTGCAGACGGGCGGCGGCATTACGCCGGGGCAGACGATGGCGGCGATTACATATCTTTCGCTCATCTTGATGCGCATCGTATTTTTGGCAAACATTTTTCAAACGTTTACGAGAGCCGCGGCGTCGTGGAAGCGCATTCGCGAAGTGCTTGAAACCGAGAGCGTGCAAAAATCGGGCGACAAGAAGCCCGATGATGAGAGAAAGGGCGAAGTGGAATTCAGTCACGTTTCGTTCGCGTTCCCCGACGCGCCTGAAAACGCGGTTTTGGAGGACATATCATTTTCGGTAAAGAAGGGCGAGAGCGTTGCGGTTATCGGCTCGACCGGCTGCGGAAAATCGAGCCTTGTGAGCTTAATCCCGCGTTTTTACGACGCAAATGCGGGCGACGTTTTCGTCGACGGGCAGAACGTCAAGGATTATAACATACAGGCGCTGCGCGGCAAGATAGGCATTGTGCAGCAAAAATCGGAGCTCTTTTCGCGAAGCATTAGGGAAAACATCGCATGGGGCAGCGAAGGCGCGGACGATGATGACGTTGCGTCCGCGGCACGAATAGCACAGGCGGAGGAATTCATCCTCCGTATGCCCGACGGATACGACACAGCTGTTTCCGAGGGCGGACATTCGCTCTCCGGCGGGCAGAAGCAGCGAATTTCAATCGCGCGCGCGATGGTGAAAAAGCCCGAAATACTTATCTTGGACGATTCGGGCAGCGCGCTTGACTTGAAGACCGAGGCGGCGTTTTACGACGCATTGAGACGCGAATTTGCCGATACGACGAAAATAATCGTCGCGCAGAGAATTGCGTCGGTAAGGCAGGCGGACAGAATTATCGTGTTGGATCGAGGAAAAATATGCGCCGAGGGCACACACGACGAGCTTACTAAGACATCCGAAGTATACCGCGAAATTTGCCGCTCGCAGATGAAAAAGGAGGCGATTGCGTAATGGCGGACAATGCACAAAACGCGCCCAAGGTCGAGCTGCGCAGAAGACCGGGCGTACAAATGGGGCAGGAAATTGAAAAACCCAAAAACGCATGGGAAACGCTTTCGAGACTTTGCAAATATCTTGTGCAGTCGATGAACCTTTTTGTGGGGCTGCTTGCCGCGGTCATCGCGGTGACAATCGCCTCGCTTGCCGCGCCCGCGCTGCAGGGCATGGTAATCGATACGATTAAGGAGCGGACGTGGGGAGAATTTAAGGTATATCTCATTTTGCTGCTTATTGTATTTATGCTGAACGGTTTGTTTACATTGGCGCAGTCGCTTTTTTCGGCAAGGCTCAGTCAGAGCATTGTACGGCATATGCGCTACGATCTTTTCAACAAAATAGACCATCTTTCTATTTCATATCTTGACATGCACTCAAACGGCGACGTTATGAGCCGCATGACGAACGACATTGAAAACATTTCAAACACGGTGTCGCAAAGCCTGGGCTCGCTCATTTCGGGCGTTTTAACCGTTGTCGGCACTGTTGCGATAATGTTTTTCTATTGCTGGCAGCTCACTCTGATAACAATGGTGACGGTTGTGCTGACGGTTTTTGTGACGAAATTCATGTCGACAAAGATGCGCAGCGTCTACCGCGCCCGCGCAAAAGCCTTGGGGCAGTTAAATGGGCATTCCGAGGAAATGATAACCGGCTACCGCACGGTTTTGGCGTATAACAGGCAGGAGAAGACAAAAAAGGAATTTGCCGAGATATCGGACAAACTGACCCGAGAGGGCATTAAGGCGGAAATTTTGGGCGGCAGCATGGGACCCTTGATGAACTGCATTTCAAATTTGGGCTTTGTAATTGTGGCGGCGTTCGGAGGGTATTTTGCGTTAAAGGGGCTTATCACGATAGGCGTTATATCGGCGTTTATCATTTACGCAAAGCAGTTTTCGCGCCCGATAAACGAGATTGCGCAGCTCTACGGCTCGGTGCAGACGGCTGTCGCCGGCGCGGAAAGAGTGTTCGATTTGATAGATCAGCCAAACGAGGACAACAGCGGGGATGAGGAAATTGAAAATATGCAGGGCAACATTTCGTTCCGCAATGTGAATTTTTCCTATCTTCCCGGAAAGCAGGTGCTCTATGACTTTAATTTGGAGGTAAAATCGGGGCAGAAGATTGCGCTTGTCGGCGCGACCGGCAGCGGCAAAACGACGATTGTAAACCTTTTGATGCGCTTTTATAATGTCGATTCGGGCGAAATTTTGATTGACGGGAAAAACATTATGAACCTAAAGCGCGACTGGCTGCGCAAAAACACGGCGATTGTTTTGCAGGACACGGTGCTTTTTTCCGACACGATTGAAAACAACATTAAATACGGCAAGCCGAACGCCGACGATAAAGCTATGATAAGCGCGGCGCGCACGGGCAACTGCGCATCGTTTATCGAAAGGCTGAAGGACGGCTACAAGACGGTTTTGAAGCAGGCGGGCGCGAGCCTCTCGCATGGGCAGCGGCAGCTTTTAAACATTGCCCGCGCCGTTATCGCGGAGCCCAAGATACTCATTTTGGATGAGGCGACATCCTCGGTTGACACAAGAACGGAACAGGGCATTCAGGATGCGCTTGTTAATTTGATGAAAAACCGCACGAGCCTTATTATTGCGCACAGGCTTTCCACCATTCAGGACGCAGACGTGATTGTCGTTATGGATAAGGGCAGAGTTGCCGAAACGGGCACTCACGAGGAGCTGCTTGAGAAAAAAGGTACGTATTATTCGCTTTATATGGCGCAGTTTGCGGGAAATAAAACATAATTTAAGCGATCACTGTTCAAATTTTAAATTTAATTTCCGCTGCAAGTGTTGACAAGAGGGGATAAATGGTATAGAATAAGTGTAAAGGTGGATTATTATATACATAAATAAAAATAAGTCCGCCGTATTTATCCGTAAGGAGGTAGTTTTGTATGGAAAAGTTTATGGTACACGACCTTGATTTACAAGCGTTTGTGAAGGAGCTTTCAAACTGCAAGGGTCAGGTTTGGATGACGACGGAGGACGGAGACAAAATCAATCTCCAGTCGGCTTTTTGCCGTATGATAGGCGTTATGTCGGTGCTTGACGGCGGAAAGCTCAGCCAGGCTGCGATTGAATGTGAAAACCCGGAGGACGAAACCCGTCTTTTCAGGTTGAATCTCTACGGAAAGTCCGCGCCCGATGAGGACTGATATTTGAAAAGTGGGAAGCTGCTGCATAGGGCGGCTTCATGTGTCAAAAACCGTGAGAAAGTCACGGTTTTTGACATCTTATATTCTTAAAAGATTGGTGATAATGATGAACGAAAACGAAAACGAAAGCCTGAACGCGGAGGGCGTTTTGCCCGATGCGGAGGTTGAAGAGCAAAAGACGCACATCGACGACGCGCCGCTTGAGGAGGACGAGGCGGTAGTCGCCGCCGAGGGTGTTGAGGAAGCGGAAGAGGAAGAGCCGAAGGATGACGCGGAGAGCGGCGAAGATGCGCCTTTGGATGAGGTTTCGGCTGTGCCGAAATACTGCACGCAGTGCGGTGCGGAGCTTGAGGACGGAGCGTATATTTGCACCAACTGCGGCGCGATGGTTGAGGACGCTTTCGATGCCGAGGACATGGAATTTCAAAACGTCGTCAAAAAGGGCGTTGTGACGCCGGTCAGAATTGCCGCGGCAGCTGTGGCGGTAATTGCGATTGTCGCGATTGTGTGCGTCGCGCTTTTCTCGGGCGGAAAGACGGAGGATGTGGAATACATATTCAATTCCAACCTTGCGCTCGCAAAGCAGGACGGACTTTACGGCTATATAAATAAAAGCGGCAGCTTTGTCATTGAACCGCAGTTTGAGCGCGCGGGCTCGTTTAACGCGTGGGGCTACGCTGTAATCGGTGAGCAGGACGACGGCAGCTACAAATACGGCGTTATAAATAAGAAGGGCGAAACTGTTATCGACGTGGAATATGACGCAATCTTCTCCGATGACGAAACGGGATATTTTTGGTTTGCGGAATATGATTTCACAAATTACACCGTGTCCTACGGACTTTTGGATTCGTCGGGCAACGTTCTTTCCGACGCCGTTTATTCGGCGGCAAGCTATTATTCAGCCGACGGGCTTGCGGTAGTCGGCGTTTTGGACGACGACGGCAATGTTTTGTACGGCTATGCGGATAAGACCGGCGGCATCGCGATTGAGCCGCAGTTTGAATTTGCGAGCTCCTTCTACAACGGACTTGCCGTTGCGGGCAGCAGCGACGCGACCGGCATTATCGATACCTCGGGCGAATATGTGATTGAACCGCAGTTTATGGCGCTCGTTTGGTCGACGAGCGAAAACGTGGGGCTTGCGTATACCGAGGAGGATTCGTACTGCGTTGTCGATGAAAACGGCGAATATATCGTTTCGGGCTTCGACAACATCGGCGCGCAGCTTTACGCATATGTTTCGGATTCGGACATTTTCGGATCGGCGGGGCTTTTGCCGGTGTCGGACAACGGAAAATGGGGCTTTGTCGACAAAGAGGGCGAATATGTGATTGCGGCGGAATATGACGACATGTATCCGTTCGACGAGTCGGGCTTGGCTGCTGTTTGCCTTGACAGCAAATGGGGCTATATCGACACAACCGGCGAATTGGTCATAGAATTGAGCTTTGACGACGCATATGCCTTTGAGGGCAAGGATTACGCGGTAGTCGGCGTTGACGGCGAATACGGACTTATCGACAAAAGCGGAAATTACATCGTTGAACCCACATTTGATATGATAAGCGAAACCGACATCGAAGGTCTGTTTATGATTTCGGAGGACGGCTTCTACGGCGTTATCGACAAGGACGGAAATACCGTGCTTGAAGCCGAATATGAATATTTGGACGTTTACACCGACGGAATTATCTTCATGGAAAATAAGAAGTACGGCATTATGTCAACCAAAGGCAAGGTTACAATCGAAGCGACGTTCGATTCTCTCAACGGCACCGATGACTACTGCAACGCCGAGGGCTGCGAAAACACGGTTTCCGACGGCGAAAAGTATTGCTCGGAACACGCGGATGCCGAAGATGATATTATAGAAGACGAAACGATCGAGGCATAAGACGTGCAATTTTAAGGAAACTGTTGATTATGAATAATATAGAACGCAAAAAGCAAGGCTTACCGTATTGTTATGATGATCCTGCGCTGCTGGGAGATCAGCATATTTATCAGGAAAAGATGTGTGAATACAATTTGACATTGCCGACTGAAACGGAAAAGCGCCGACGGCTTTTAAAAGAAGTCTTTGCGGAAATCGGTACCGATTGTACGATTGAAACTCCTTTAAATTCAAACTGGGGTTGTAGGCACGTGCATGTCGGCAGCGGAGTTTATATAAATTCCAATGTCACCTTTGTTGATGATGAACATATTTATATTGGCGATAACTGTCTTATTGCTCCGAATGTTGTATTCAGTACCTCCGGGCATCCCATTTTGCCTGTTTTGCGTGAACATCATTATGTGTATAATTTGCCGATTCACGTCGGAAAAAATGTGTGGATTGGCTCTGCGGCGCAAATTATGCCGGGGATCACGATAGGCGATAATTCCGTAATCGGTGCCGGCAGTGTGGTTACGAATGATATTCCCGCAAATGTAGTGGCTTATGGCGTTCCATGTAAGGTGATTCGTGAAATCGGAGCTAAAGACAGGGAATTTTACTATAAGAGCAGAAAATTGGATGTATGGGAATAGCAAGTCGTCTTGTTGCCTTGATTTAACGCATTTGTCTTGACATATCTCTATTTTAACCGTATAATAAAATTACAGATGTGGTTACACATTGTATCGGCGTTTCGCCGCCGCTAAGTGCGAACGATGTTATCGGCGTTTCGCCGCCGGTCAAGTGCGAATGATGTTATCAAGAGGCAGGACGATTATTCTGCCTCTTGTATTTTTTTGAAATTTTTTCGGGGTTTTTGTTGCAAAAATGTTAATGTGATGATATACTTGTATGCGAAAATAAAAATTCGGGAGGCATTGTAAATGAAAAAAACCTCGGAGAAAAAGAAACACAATTCGCAGGGCATCGGCGAGAGGGCGATTTATGACGCTCGCGAGCTCGGCGGCGGAAGGATGTTTGTGCTCGGAGTGCAGCACCTTTTCGCAATGTTCGGCGCGACGGTGCTTGTGCCGATATTGACGGGGCTCAGCGTTTCGTCGACGCTCCTTTTTGCGGGATTGGGAACTCTTTTGTTCCACTTCCTCACAAAGGGAAAGGTTCCGGCGTTTTTGGGCTCGTCGTTCGCGTTTGTAACGGCTTATACGACAATTGCACCGAAAGGTGAATCTGAGCTTTTGCCCTATGCCTGCATCGGCGTGGCGTGCGCGGGTGCGCTCTATCTCATTTTGAGCTTTTTGGTAAAAATGTTCGGAGTTAAGAGAGTTATGCGCTTCTTCCCGCCGGTCGTTACGGGACCGATGGTTATTGCGATAGGTCTTACGCTGTCAAGTACGGCTGTAGACAACTGCAAAGAAAATTGGGCTATTGCGTTGGTTGCAATTTTTGCGGTTGTGATATGCAACATCTGGGGCAAGGGAATGATAAAGATAATTCCCATCATGATAGGCGTTATTGCGTCGTACCTTGCAGCGCTTTGCACGAACAATATGAATCCTGAGAAAATGACGGCGATAGCCGATGCTGCATGGATAGGTTTGCCGTTCCAATGGGAAAATACTGTTTTTGCGGTGTTCCAAAATCCCGACACGCAGCTTATTATTAATTCAATAATCGTGATTATGCCGATAGCAATCGCGACGATGATGGAGCACGTCGGAGATATTTGTGCGATAGGTTCGACGACAAAGAAAAATTACATTGAGGATCCGGGTCTTCACAGAACGCTTTTGGGCGACGGCTTGGCTACGATTTTGGCGTCGCTCTTCGGCGCTCCGGCGAACACCACATACGGCGAAAACACCGGCGTTTTGGCGCTGAGCCGGGTGTATGATCCGTGGGTTGTGAGAATTGCGGCAATACTGGCTGTGTTGCTATCTTTTTGCCCCAAGTTCGCGGCGGTGATTACGGCAATGCCCTCGGCGACGGTCGGCGGCGTTTCGCTCGTCCTTTACGGCATGATTTCGGCGATAGGTGTGAGAAATCTTGTTGAAAACAAGGTTGACCTCGCGAAGAGCAGAAACGTTATTATTGCGGCGCTGATATTGGTGCTTGCGATAGGAATTAAGTACAGCGGGGACGGTATTGATATCCCCGTAGGCGGAACGGTTATATCGCTTTCCGGACTTGCGGTAGCCGCGATTGTCGGCATTATCGCGAACGCGGTTCTTCCGGGCAAGGATTATGAATTCAAAGGCTGATATGTGCCAAAACAAAAGCGCCTCGAAAGAGGCGTTTTTGTTTTGGCAGTGTGGAGTGTTGAGAGTGGAGTGTGAAGTTGCGGAACAAATTTCGCAAAGCGAAATTTGAATTGATACGCCTGCGGGCGGGTATAACGTAACTCTTAATATGGTGGGAAGAAACGTCAAAGAGCGGGAGATGTCAGAGGCGAGCGGGGGATAAACCCCGATCGTATAATCGAGTTGACGAGAAAATGCAAAAGCGCATTACTCAATTTGAAATTGTCACAAAAATGGAGAGGGTTTTGTGCAAAAGATATAAAAAATTAACGGAAAGCGGAAAAATTTTTCTCGTTTTGTCAATTGAATTTTGCAAAAGGATTGCTATAATTCAATTGTACCGCAAAGGTACAAAACTTTTTTCATTTTCCCTCCTTTAGTG
>JAJQCX010000119.1 GCA_021202495.1 Clostridia bacterium
TTATAATAACCGCCGCAGCGCCGACGCGATTTTTGTGTCTAAATTCGTAAACCGCAAACGACGTTGTATAGATGAGCACGAGGAAAAATATTATAAATTCTATCAATATCTTCATTTTACTCACCTCAGCTTTGCCGCGAAAGCTCGCCGTGCGTCCGCATTGTCACGTTGACATTCACATTAAATTCCGCGTTCGGGTATTTTTCCTTCCAGTTGTAATCCTCCCACTCGCCCACGGTCAAATATTCCGAAAGAGAGCATATGTCGCATCCAAGCTCCTTGGCGCTTTTTTCCAAAAGCTTTTCAACCTCGTCTTTTATTTTCTCCGCAAGATAATCCTCAAATTCGTGCGTATTGTCAATATAATACGAATTTTTGCCGACAGATGCAAAATCCCCCTCAAGGAAAATATCTATTGATATTTTGGGATTTTCCGTCGCTTCAACCGTGATTTTCGTGTTTTTCTGCCGCGAGAGGCGCACGGTTATCATATCCTCATTGGATTCGGGGCTTACAATCGTCAAATAAGTGTCGGGCAGTCCGTCCGTCACAAGCTGCAGCGCAATTTGCTCGCGTTTGCCGAGCAGCGCGACAAATTTGCCGCTTTCCAAAACTGCCGCCCCTTGTATTTCTGCGGGATTTTCACTTCCTTGCACTGTTCCGCCCGCGATTAAATTTATTGCAAAATCGTCCGTGTCCTCCGAAAATTTTCCGCTATCTCCGCTTTCTGTCGAGCCCTCACGTTCCTCGCCTGTCTCCCCTTCGCTCGGTTCCTCGTCCGATTGTGAGGATAATTCTATCTGCTCTTCGTTTACGCTGCAAAAGGGCAAAACGCTCGTTCCGTTTGCGGACAAAAGGTCAAAATATGTGTCGTACAAATACATTTCGCCGTAATTTCCGGAGTTTTGGTTGTTAAAAAGCTGCTCGAAATATTTTTCGAGAGTAATTGTCTGCGTCGGTTTTATTTGCTCCAAAAACTCCATTGAAGATTTATCCGCTATACACACAAACGTGTTCGGGCGAAAATTGTCGGAGCGAACGAGCGAATAAATATATTCCTCTATCCCCTCCTTTGCCAGCTCCTCCGAAAAAATTATCGTTTGCGTGTGCGTCAGGCGTATTTCTTTGCTTTTAAAGGCTTTCATTTCCTCAATCGCCGAATATATCGACGGCGCTTCTATAACAATTGTTTCGTCCTTTTCCCCCGACTGCGTTTTTTCTCCGTCCTTTGACGGCGACGCAAACAAAAACGTAAACCGTAGGCTATATTCCTCGCCCCTGTCTATTCCTATTGCGGTGACATATGATTTATCGTCGGGCTCCGAGGCGGAATATTTGCATCCCGATAAAAGCAATATAATAATAAGCGGCAGTATTGCCTTACGCATTTTTTCCTCTCCTCCCCATAGTGACAAGACGGCACAAAATCAGCAAAACAAGCGGTGCTATCGGATAGGCGATATATCCGTATGTGAGCAGAAAATCGTAAATCGTTTCAACTGTCGTTTCCGAATCGGGTAAAAGCGCCGCAATGCACATAATAAAGGTCAAAACGAAAACCATCGGCGTTTCATTTTCAAGCCTTGCCGCCTTTTTAAATGCGTGTGCGGAAAGAGAAACCCCCATTCCGATATAGACGAAAAGCGCTCCCGCCCATATGAATATGTTTAGCGGTTCCATTCTCTGAATAAAGCTTCCTGCCTTTAGCATACGCGTCATCTGATAGAACGGCAGCTCAAACGTCCCTGCTGCCTCGTAGGGAACCGCCATATGATAGAGTAAAGTTATTCCGCTTAACAGAATTATCGAAAAAGACAAAGCCGTAAAGCCTATTTTCTTTACATGGTTTTTGCCGCTCAAATACGGAATAAAAAGCAGCAGGGCTCCGATTTCGTAATACGAGGAGTTTTTCAAAAGCGCATTGCTCGCAAGTGTCTTTGCCCCGTAGCCCAAGATAGGCTTTATGTTTTGCACGTCATATCGGCTCACGCTTATCAAAAGCACAATTCCCACCGAGATTAGAACAAGCGGAAAAATGAGATTGTTTAAATGAAGCGTTGTTTTCCATCCCAAATATGCCGCCGCAACAACTGCCGCCGCAATAAACAGAGCCACATATTCATATGACACAGACTCGATAATGCAATTTCGTATCATTTCGCAAAAGCATCTGAAAACTGCGGCGGAACTTAACAAAAATAATGCGCTGCAAACAAAACCCACCACTGCTCTCCCGACACAGCCGAACGAATATTCAGAAACATCAATAATGTCCATTTCGGGGAATGCGTTCATCAGCTTTAAAATTATTGCGAGGATAAATAATTCAAACACCCCGCTTATCAAAACCTCAATCCAACCCGCGCCGGCGGAGTGCCTTGCGTAAAACGCGGGCGCGGAGAGAAATATTTTCGCTGTGATTAAACCCGTTAAGAGCGAAACAGCTCCGAATGTTCCGATTTTCTTTTCTCTTTCCATCCCAATCACCTCCCGCTCTTTTTCCACCCGCGTGAAATTTTTGCCTCTTTCCTCTTCCGTTTCGGATTTTGATAATCGCTTCTGTATTCTCTTTTCCAAATAGGCTCGATAAATATGCCGAAAATTCCGTTTCCGCGCATTTTCGGTGCGCGCGGTGAAAACATGGGCACACCCATGGAATTTGTATGAACCCATATGAGCGCGTGAATAAAAAGCCCCGTGCAAATCCCGAGCAATCCACATATTCCGCCTAAGATTATATACACAAATTTCATCACGCGGGCGGACAATCCGAGATAATAATTGGGCGTCGCAAACGAGCCTATTGCCGCAAGCGACACAACTATGATAACAACAGGGCTGACAATATTTGCGTCAACCGCCGCCTGTCCCAATATCAGCGCCCCGACAATGCTCAGTGCCCCGCCTGCCGGGTTTGGCACCCTCACGCCCGCCTCGCGGATAATCTCAAGCGCAAATTCCATGAAGATAAGCTCAATAAAAGTCGGAAACGGCACTGCTTCCTTTGCCGCTATTATCGCGATAAGTAAATTTGTAGGAATGAGCTCATCGTGAAAATTCATCACCGCAATGTAAAGCCCCGGTAAAAGCAGCGACACAAAAAACGCGAACGCGCGGACGATGCGCATCAGATTGGCATAGGGAACGCGAAGGTAATAATCCTCCGTCGATTCATTAAGCTCGTAAAACGTCGTCGGCATCAAAAGCGCATACGGTGAGCCGTCGACAATTATCGCGACCTTCCCGTCAAGCACACTGCGCACCGTCCTGTCGGGTCGTTCCGTTGACAAAACCTGCGGTATTGAAGAAAACGTCTTTTCCTCAATATACATTTCCATTTCCGCGCTCGTCATAATGTAGTCTATATTAAGGCTCTCAACCCTTCTCTTTACTTCCTCGACAAGCTTGTCGTCGGCAATGTTTTTCATATAAATAATCGCGCAGGGTGTTTGGCTCACCTTTCCCACCGCAACTTCTTCCACAACAAGGCTCTTGTTTCGTATAAGCCGCCTCACAAGCGCCGTATTTGAGCGCAGCTGCTCGTTAAAAGCGTCGTTTGGGCCGCGTATAACCTTTTCGTTCTGCGGCTCTCCTATCGGCTTGGAATCCCAGCCCTTTATGTCAATCGACGCCGCCTTGTCCATTCCGTTTACAATCACAATCGCGCTGCCGTAATTGAGTGCGAACGCCAGAGCGTCTATCTTGTCCTCCAATGAGCATTCTCCCTGCGGAAGCAATATGTCGGGGATTTCGTTTGCATTTTTTATCTCAATTTTCCTCGACTGAATCATCAGCGGCTCTAAGATAAAATCGTTCAGCAAATCCTTGTCTGTCAGCCCGTCTATGAAAAATACGCACGCGTCGACAGATTTACCCGCGACATTGACCGTAAATTCTCTCAGCTTTACGTCGCTGCTCTCCCCCATGCCGAATTGCTTTTTAAGCGTGCTCAAATCGACGGAGTAATATCCGCTCAAAACCGATCCGCCTTCGTTGTGCTGATAATCCGTATTTTCTCTGTCTGCTCCATTTTCTCCCAGTACAAAGTCCGTATTCTTTTGCGGCTCATATATAAACGGAAATATTATCTTCATTTGCATAACCTCATACTATGAAATTAGTATTTACCTTTTGATGTTTATTTTATACAAAAATGCGGCGAAAGAATTATCCTTCACCGCATTCATATTACTTAACAGCCTTCGCAGTCACACAGGCAAAGACACATACAAGCAATTGACGTAAGCGCCATACTCAAACTTAAAATTGTCAGCCCTACTATAATAGCCGTAAGCGTTGTACCGATAATCGCGCTCAAAACGAGCGACAAAAGCGCACCGATAATGCTCCCCGCAATGCCTAAGATAACGCGCTTTGAAAACCTGCATACGCAGAAATTTCCGTCCGCGAAAATTGCCGCAAAAAGCTCAATCGGGAGTAAAATAAGCCCCATCACAAGCGCAAAAACCGCAACTATAACAGTCGGAAGCAGCGCAAAATAAGAAATCAAAGCGAATGCCACTCCTAAAACTATCGATGCTATAAGCCCATGCACCGAGCAGCTTTTTTTGCAGCAGCCGCAATTGTATACATCCATCTCTATCACCTCCTCGGTATTATATTATGATTTTTTGCCCTCTCCTGTGAGAGCTGCGCCTTGGCACATTTTAATGCTCACTATCATCACGCATATAAGATTAGGCAGCGCCATCGCGGCGTTAAATATGTCGGATATTCCCCACACAAGCTCAAGACGTGTAACCGCGCCGATGATTATAAAGAATGCCGCGCACAATCTGTAAAGCAGCAAAAAACGCCTCCCAAAGAGAAATTCTCCGCATGTCGCTCCGAAATACGACCAACCGACAATCGTCGTAAACGCGAAAATAATTATTGAAAGATTAAGCACGTTTTCGCCCAAAACCCCGAGCGTTTTGCCGAACGCCTCCGACGCGGCGGACGATTGCGACGCTAAAATAACAAGTGCTGTCAGCGTGCACAGCACAATTGTGTCAATAAAAATGCCGCCCGCGCCGACCAAGCCCTGTATTTCCGCGCTTTTAGCGTTGGAGCGGCTTGTGAGTATTACCGAGCTGCCCAAGCCCGCCTCTCCCGAAAAAATGCCTCTCACGGCTCCCGCCGCAGCGCCGCCCGCGATTGCCCGCGCGCCGAACGCCTCGAGGAAAATGCTTTTAAATACTCCCGCAAGCTCTGCGCGGTTAATAAAAATCACGTTCAACGAAAGCGCAACGTAAACTGCTCCCATTATCGGCACCGCCTTGTCCGTAAATTTCAAAATCCCCGAAAGCCCTTTAACAACTATCAGCAAAAAAACCACGCTCATTATAATTCCCGTGACCGCTCTCGGCGCTCCGAAAAGCTTTTGCGCAGCCAAAGCCGCACTGTTTGCCTGCGCCATGTTGCCCATCCCAAACGACGCCGGTATGACAAAAAGCGAAAAAATCACCGCCGCAAAGCGTGGCATATAGGGTACGGGATGATAGTTCGCCCTGCGAAAGCGCACTCCGAACGCGTTTTCCGCGTAAGATACCGCCATACCCAAAATTGCCGCCATCCACATCCAAAAAACGCTCCCCGCACCGCCTACACCGATTGCAAGTGATACGCCGACTATGTTTCCCGTCCCTATCGTCGCACCCAAATTCGCAAAGAGCGCACGCATAGGCGAAACCTCGCTTTTTATATTCGTACTTCCCCCGCCTGTTTTTCCCCGTTTTGCTATTATGAAAATAACGCAAACCACACCAACCGCCGCAAAGAGCGGAATAAAAAATTTCCCCCACAAAATTTGCCGCACAACATCAATCAACAAAATCAATTTATCCATCACGACACCTCACTTTTCAATAGCTATTCTTTTTTGTCTGTAATTATAACAAAAAGTTGACTTTACTCTTTCATTTTGCTATAATATTGATGATAATTCTTTTGGAGGTGCATTCTTCGTGCGACTTGAGCACAATTCAAGAGAGTCTTTTTTCAGAAGCCCTTTCGGAGCCGTTCCCTGCGGCGCCGTGATAACACTGCGTGTTGCAGTCAGTTCATATTCAATTCCGGAAAAAATCAGCCTTTTCGTCAACGGAAAGGAAATTCAAATGTACTACATTTTTGAATTGTCCGGTCTGCGCATTTATGAATACCGCATTCAAGCTCCCGACGAAGGAGGCATTTTGTGGTATTCTTTTTACGGTAAAGCCGACGGAGAGGAAAAATATTACGGCAACAACGACCGCTTTTTGGGCGGCGCGGGAGCATTATCATCGAATTTTCCCGCCAAGCAGTTTCAGATAACGGTCTACGAAAAGGATTTTAAAACTCCCGATTGGATTAAAAATGCCGTTGTGTATCAAATTTTTCCCGACCGCTTTTTTCGCGCAGGAGAGACTCCGTTTCACGGCATAGAACGCAAATGGGGCGAGGAGCCCTATCATGAAGCGTCGCAGTTCGGCGGCGAATATCTTTCAAACGACTTTTTCGGCGGCACACTTAAAGGCATTGAGGAAAAGCTGCCCTATCTTGCCGACTTGGGCATTACGGCTGTCTATCTCAACCCCATTTTCAAAGCCTTTTCAAACCACCGCTACGACACCGGCGACTATGAAAAAATAGACGAAACATTGGGCACAAATGAGGATTTTATTCATCTTTGCGAGACGGGCGAAAAATACGGCATCCGCTTTATCTTAGACGGTGTTTTCAGCCACACCGGCGCCGACAGCCGCTATTTTAACCGTTATGGCAGCTATGACAGCATAGGCGCGTATCAAAGCGAGGATTCGCCCTATCACAGCTGGTATTCCTTTAAAAAATTTCCCGACGAATACGATTCGTGGTGGGGCTTTATCACCCTTCCCAACACGCGAGAGCTTGACGAGGGCTATTCGTCATACATTCTCACAAATAGAAACAGCATTATCAAACAGTGGCTTCGCCTCGGAGCTTCGGGCTGGCGGCTTGACGTTGCCGACGAGCTGCCGGACGAATTTATCATGCGTCTGCGCAAAGCGGCGAAAGAGGAAAATCCCGACGCCGTTGTGATAGGCGAGGTTTGGGAGGATGCGTCAAACAAGGTCAGCTACGGCGAAAACAGACGCTTTCTTTTGGGCAAATCGCTCGACGGCGTTATGAACTACGTCTTTCGCGGGGCAGTGCTCGACTATCTCACTCTTTGCGATTCCGCGCTTTTCGTTGCGCGAATTGAATCCATGTTTGAAAATTATCCCGCAGAGGCGCTTTATGCGTCCCTCAGTCTCATTTCAACTCATGACGTGCCCCGCGCCTTGACCATTCTCTCCGACGCGCCGAACGTCAATTCGCTCGACCGCGCCGCGCAAAAGGCTGTCACCGTCACGCCCGAAAAACGCCGACTCGGCATTGCGCGCTTAAAGCTTGCAGTTGCACTGCAGATGACCATGCCGGGCGCCGCCTGCGTTTACTACGGCGACGAGGCGGGCATGTACGGCTATGCCGATCCCTTCAACCGCAGAACGTTTGATTGGGATAACATAAATTCTGAGCTTTACGAAACACATAAAAAATTCATTGCCCTCCGCGCCGCGCATCCGGCGCTTCGCACAGGCGACCTTAACGCCGTCTATTCGGAAGAGGAATCCGTTTGCTTCATCCGTTTTATCGAGCACGGCAAGGACAAATTCGGCAAGGATGCAAAGGATGAGGCGCTCATCATCTGCGTCAACGCCTCCCCCACTCACGAAACCAATTTCAATCTTGAGCTCGGTCGCTTCGGCATGGCTGCGGCATACGACGCCTTCATCGGCGAAAAATCGTCCGACGCAAACCATCATCTTCCCGTTCTTCTCCCACCGCTTTCCGTCAAGGTGTTCACTTTGGAAAGGAGCCCGCAAATATGCACGACGATAGAATATTTGAAGGATTGATTACCTCCGTTTCAGACGACGGCAGCGGAATAACACATAATGACGGCTACACCGTCTTCGTCAAAAACGCCTGCGTGGGCGACAAATGCCTCATTGAAATTACAAAGGCGAATAAAAATTACGGCTTCGGCGTAATTAAAGGGCTTTTAACTCCCTCGCCTCACCGTATCGAGCCCCAATGTCACTCTTTTCCCGCCTGCGGCGGCTGCACGCTTCTTCATACCGATTATTCGTTTCAGCTCGAATTAAAGCGCAGCATCGTACGCGACGCTTTAACCCGCATCGGCGGCTTTGAGAATGTATATGTTCACGAAACCGTCCCCTCCGAGCCTTCGTTTTATTACAGAAACAAAAGTCAATACCCCGTCGGAGGCAAGGTCGGCGATGTTAAAATAGGATTTTATTCCGCAAAAAGTCATAATGTTATAAATAACGACAACTGCCTTATCGAAACGCCCGATTCACGCCTTGTCGTCTCAGCGGTTAAAAATTGGATGAATAAATATAAAATCGCGCCCTATGACGAAAATCGTCACAGCGGCGCTGTTCGTCATGTCTATTTTCGCTCCGCAAAGACGAGCATTGCGGTCATCGTTTCAAGAATCGCAAATGTTCCTCACCTTGAAACGCTTAAAGCGGAGCTTTTGTCACTCCCTCTTTCAGCACCGCTTTCGGGCATTGTTTTAAATGTAAACCCCAATAAAACAAATACTGTTTTGGGAAAGAAAGATAAAATACTTTACGGTGCAAATTACATCCTCGCCTCAATCGGCGAAATAACATACAAGGTCAGCTACCGCTCTTTTTTTCAGGTCAACAGCTTCACCACTCATCTTTTGTATCAAAAAACGCTCGACCTGTGCGCCTTGTCAAAAAATGATACGGTTTTTGACCTCTACTGCGGCATAGGCACAATCAGCCTTTTTCTCGCAAAACACGCGAAAAAGGTTATCGGCGTTGAAATAATCCCCTCCGCAGTCTCCGACGCAAAAGAAAACGCCAAGCTTAATAACATACAAAACGCGTCATTTTACGAAGGCGCAGCGGAAGAAGTTTGCCCCGATTTAATAAAAAAGGGCGAAAAAGCCGACATCGTCGTCGTAGACCCTCCCCGAAAGGGCTGCGCCGAGCCTCTGCTTGAGGCAATCGCAAAAATGAATCCCAAAAAAATAGTATACGTTTCATGTAACCCCGCAACCCTCGCCCGCGACGCGAAATATCTCCGCACCGCATACGGTTACACATTGACCGAGGCTTACCCGTTTGACCAATTTCCGCATTCGACGCACGTGGAAACGGTATGCCTTTTGTCCAAAGTCATATAAAACAACTGATAAACACATTTTTTCTCTGCTCCCATTTCTTTAAGATGAAATAGGAGCTTTTTTAGTTTCCGCTTTTAAGTATTCATCTCCGTTTCGCCGTTCTCTCGCACTTCAAGCACAATCTCAAATTCATACGTCTCATCCCCTCTTTTCACCGAAAAAATCGTCGATTTTCCTGCCCCGCAGGAGTAAAGCTTTTCCCGCAGCTTAAGTGTTGTATCCACATTTTCACCGTCAACCTTTTTAATAACGTCGCCGTAGCGCAGCCCAGCCTCGTAAGCGGGACCTTTTACGTCAAGCTTTGCGACATAAACTCCGCTGCTAGGAAAATCCTTTTTCCGCAAATATTTTGCCGTTTCCGCCCCGTAAACGTACATTCCGGCATACGGCGTTTCAAATTTTTCATCTTTCTCAAGAGCCGCAATGACCGCCTTTGAAACATTTATCGGTACCGCAAATCCCATGCCCTCCGCGTCAACTCTCACCGAATTTATCCCCACAACCTCACCCTCGTTGTTTATCAACGGCCCTCCGCTGTTTCCGGGGTTTATTGAAGCGTCCGTCTGTATTAAATCCTCCATCACAACCTCTTCACCCTCAATTTCAACCGACACACAGCGCCCGACCGCGCTCACAATCCCCTTTGTCACGCTTCGCTCAAACTGCATACTCAATGGGTTTCCTATCGCGAGCACATCGTCGCCCGTCCGAAGCTTCTCCGCGTCGCCCATAACCGCGGCGTTTTTCGCCGCGCTCCCGCTCTTTAACACCGCACTGTCAAGCGTCCTGTCACTCCAAACAAGCTCTGCCTCACTCACGCTTCCGTCGGAAAAGGTTATCATTATCTCCGCCTCATCTCCCACAACGTGCCTGTTTGTCAATATATATCCCTTTTCTGACACGATAACGCCGCTTCCCATCCTCCACTCATCCTCGCCCTCGCCTATCGCCGCCACCCCGACAACGCTCGGCAGCACGCTTTCCACAATGTCCGCCGTTTCCCTCCCCTCTTTGGGCACATTTCCGAGCACATTGTCCGCCTCCACGCTCTCCGTCGCCTCCTCGCGCGTTACATTGTCAAGCTCCTCCGCATATCTCTCCCCCGCCGAAAACGAAAACGCGCTCACGCACACAATTGAAAGAAAATAAATCAAAAACCTCTTTATAATTTTTCACTCCCACAATATATGAATAATCTTCAACTTGCTTTTTTCGCTGTTCTATAGTATAATCAGCTTAATAAATGTCAATTTCGACATTTTGATATATATGATATAGAATTTTTAAGGATGAATTTATATGACTAAAAAGACTTCGTTAAAAACGCTTCCCGCAATAGCCGTTCGCGGGCTTGTCGTTTTTCCTCATATGGTTTTCCATTTCGACGTTCTTCGTCCCAAGTCCGTCAGCGCTCTTGAAGCGGCAAGCGACGGCGACGGCTATGTTTTCCTCACTACGCAAAAGGACGCATTTTTAGAAGAGCCCACCGAGAAAGATTTATATTCCGTCGGAACTATCGTCAAAATAAAGCAGTTTCTTCGTCTGCCCAACGACGGCGTGCGCGTTTTGGCGGAGGGCGTCTGCCGCGCCGAATTAAAGGAGTGCGACATGAGCGGCGAGTATATTTCCGCCTCCGTCACTCAAATACGTTCTTCATTTGCCGGTCTTTCAGACGAGGAATACAGCGCAATAACACGCCAGCTCCACAGCATTTTTGAGCTTTATTTCCGCGTGAATGTCAAATCCACGCCTGACACGCTTATCGCCTCTATCAACGAAAAGGATCCCGGCACTCTTGCCGACTCCATCGCAGAAAACTTCTTGGGCGACATCGACGATAAGCAAAAAATACTTGAAATTAAAAACGTCAAAACGCGCCTTTACACGCTCATTGACCTTTTAATTCACGAAATAAAGGTTTTGCAGGTCGAATCCGACCTCATGGTACGCGTCAAGGAGCAAATGGACGAAAATAACCGCGAGTATTTCCTCCGCGAAGAGCAGCGCGCCATTGCCGAAGAGCTCGGCGAGCAAAACGGCAACATGGCGGATGTTGAGGAATTTGAAAAGAAGCTTGCGACGCTTGACGCGCCTGAATATGTCACCGAGCGCATACAAAAGGAGCTTTCCCGTTTCTCGCGCCTCAGTGACCAATCACCCGAATCCGCCGTTACAAGAGCGTATCTCGAAACGCTTTTCGACCTTCCGTGGAACCACACGAGCGAAGAAAATACCGACATCACCCGCGCCCGTGCCATTCTTGAACAGGACCACTACGGCATGGAGCGCGTCAAGGAGCGTGTTGTCGAGCATTTGGCTGTTTCCGCCCTCACAGGCGGCAATCCTCCGACAATTCTCTGCCTTTACGGACCTCCCGGTGTCGGCAAAACGTCTATCGTCAAGGCTCTCGCCGAAGCTGCGGGACGCGAATATGTCCGCATTTCCCTGGGCGGCGTGCGCGATGAAGCTGAAATTATGGGACACCGCCGCACCTATGTCGGCGCTCTTCCCGGCAGGCTCGTCACCGCGCTCATAAAGGCGAAAACCTCAAACCCGCTCATTCTTCTTGACGAAATTGACAAAGTTTTGCACGATTTCAAGGGCGATCCCGCTTCCGCACTTTTGGAGGTACTCGATTCAGCGCAAAACAAAGCCTTTACCGACCGCTATCTTGAAATTCCGCTTGATCTTTCGCGCGTCATGTTTGTCGCCACGGCAAACGACCTTTCCAGCGTTCCGCGCCCTCTTTTGGACAGAATGGAGTTAATCGAGCTTACCGGCTATACCGATGAAGAGAAGAAGGAAATTGCCATTCGTCACCTCATTCCGAAACAGGCGGCTCTCCACGGTTTAAAGAAGAGCGCTCTCCGCCTCTCCCCCGATATTGTTTCACAAATGATTTTTGAATATACTAAGGAAGCCGGCGTTCGTGAACTTGAACGCGCAATCGCCTCCCTCTGCCGCAAGTGCGCGCTCGAATTGACCGAAAACGGCAAAAAGAGCGTCACGATAAATAAAGCGGCTCTCAAAAAATATCTCGGCGAACCGCGTTTCACGCTCGACACCGTTTCCGAAGAGCCCGAAATCGGCGTTGTCACGGGGCTTGCATGGACAAGCGTCGGCGGCGAAATCCTTTCTGTTGAGGCAAATGTCATGGAAGGCAGCGGCAAGGTTGAATTAACCGGCTCGCTCGGCGACGTTATGAAGGAGTCCGCAATGGCTGCCATTTCCTACATCCGCTCCAAAGCCTCCGAGCTTTGCATCGACCCCGCTTTCTATAAAAAATACGACATCCACATCCACGTCCCCGAAGGCGCAACCCCCAAGGACGGTCCCTCCGCCGGCATAACGATTGCCACCGCGCTCACAAGCGCGCTCACCGGTCGCGCCGTCAAAACTCATCTTGCCATGACCGGCGAAATCACCATTCGCGGCAGAGTACTCCCCATCGGCGGACTTAAGGAAAAGGTTCTCGCCGCCTACCGCAGCGGCGTCACACAAATTATCATTCCCAAAGAGAATTTAAAGGATTTGAAGGACATTCCCGAGAGCGTCAAGGAAAAAATCTCGTTCCGCGCCGTTTCCTCCTGCGAGCAGGTTTTCTCTCTCGCCCTTCTTCCCGCGCCGCAGATTCGTGAGGACAATCCCTTCATTCCAGCAAAGCCCCTTCCCAATCTTCACAAAGGAGTTACCGCATAATGAACTTAAATAACGCCTCAATCACCATCTCTGCAGTCACACCCGCGCAATATCCTGCGCCGCTTACCTGCGACGTCGCTTTCGCCGGTCGCTCAAACGTCGGCAAAAGCAGCCTCATAAATAAGCTTTTAAACAGAAAAAGCCTTGCCCGTACAAGCTCCAAGCCCGGCAAGACCGCAACGATTAATTTTTATAACATCGACGACACAATTTATTTTGTCGACCTCCCCGGCTACGGCTACGCCGAGGTCAGCAAAGACGAAAAGCTCCGCTGGGGCAAAATGATTGAGGATTATCTACATCAGCGCGAAAGCCTCAAATTCACAATTCTCTTGGTCGACGCGCGCCACACCCCCAACGAAAACGACCTCACCATGGCAAAATGGATTCGCCGCCGCCATAACTTTCTCTTCGTAGTCGCCACCAAATGTGACAAAATCCCCAAAACAAAGCTTAACGAGCATTTGGACGACATCTACTACACCCTGAACCTGACCGATGACGACATCCTGATCCCATTCAGCGCCCAAACCGGTCAAGGCGCCGAAGACTGCATGGAAGCCATCGAAGAACTTTGCGAAATAAACTAAAAACCACCGCCGCAGCGAACACAATTGTTCTGCCGCGGCGGTTTTTGTTTACTGCCCTAAAAAACGCTACTCTCAAACATGTTGATATTTTGTACTTTTATCAACTTCGTTTTGCTACCCTAAGATTTTACACTACTCTCAAACACCGCTGCCGCGGCGTCAAATCCGGCGTATGTTTTGCTACCCTAAGATTTTACACTACTCTCAAACTATAACGGCTGAGACTGAACCCAACATATGTTTTGCTACCCTAAGATTTTACACTACTCTCAAACCTTCCGGACTGTCAAGGGAAAGAATATAATGTTTTGCTACCCTAAGATTTTACACTACTCTCAAACTATAACAGCTTCATCTATATTTAATTGTCAGTTTTGCTACCCTAAGATTTTACACTACTCTCAAACTGTTGCAAACAGCATCTGTTCAATGGTAAAGTTTTGCTACCCTAAGATTTTACACTACTCTCAAACAAGTATAAAATAATATTCTGAGTATGCCCAGGTTTGCTTCCCTAAGATTGTACAGTGCTCGCTT
>JAJQCX010000213.1 GCA_021202495.1 Clostridia bacterium
ATCCAATCCCATCCCATCTCACCCACAAGCGTCCCGCTTGACCGTTCCCGCTATCGCGGCTCTGTCCTTACAAATCCCACTCCCGTATCGTCCCCGCCCACTTGCGCCCGCAGGCGCATAAATTCAAACTCGGCGGAGCCGAGTTTGTTCCTTCATTGTCAATTGTCCATTCTCAATTGTCAATTCCAACTCCCCGCCCGCAGGCGCTTAATATCAAATTCCGCTCCGCGGAATTTGCACCTTAATTCTTAATTCTTAATTTTTAATTCTCAATTTCAACAAATTTTGCGTCTGCCGCTTGGCAGTCGCAAAATTTGTTGAAAAAAAGGGCTCCCACCCGTCGGAAGCCCTTTTTTTGCCTGTTTACTTATTCTGTTGCTGTTCCTGTTCCTTTAACGGTAATAATCAATTTACCTTCCTCAACCGTAGCCGATGCGCCAACCGTGTCCTCAAACGCATCATGCGCATTATTAACTCTGTAATAGTCATCCGCATAGTCCAAGAACTCTGCGCTGTCGCCAATCGGTGTCAGCGTTATCGTGTACCCGTCTGCAATGCTTCCTTCGCTTACTTCCATCGTAAAGAACGCCTCTGCTCCTGCCGAGTCCTCGCTGTTCGCGTATTCCGCTATTGCAAATGTGTACGTGCCCTGCTCTGTGTCTCTCGTCAGCGTCAGCCTTGCGCCCGTCATATTCGCATATGCGTTAAGCACCTCAATCAGCGCCGCTTCAGCCTCCGTAGAATATACATACGTCGTTCCGTCGCTTCCCGTAATGCTCTGCGCCTCGCTGTTCAGCAATATGCCCGACGCCACCTGATAAGGCGTTCTCGCAACCGCCTCATCGAAGTCGTAATAATACGTATCGACTCCATTCGCTGTAATCTTCACATACGGCACCGCCACATAAATCTGATTGTAATTGTCGGAACGTATGTTCGTGATTGCAACCGTAAATATAGTGCCGACTTCGTCGTCCTGATACTTGGTCACATCAACCTTCGCCGCCGGATTTTCATCTTCCCAGCCGTCTTTGACGCTTGTATCGTGACCGCCGTCCCAAATTGCGATACCGAACGTACCTTCAACGCCTTCTTCTTTCGCGTAACCCGCAATCGTTTCGACCGTATCTTCAATAACCGCGATAAATCTCAAACCGCTGTCCTCTCCGACCTTACCTTCAACGTCAACTCCGCCGCCGATACGAATCTGCGCACCGTCAACAAGCGTAACGCCGAGATCCTTCGTTTCAGGCTCAATTTCCATGTCGCTGCCGTATCCGAACAAACCTCTTGACGATATACCGATGAGAACAACCTTTCCGCTGTCTCCCGCAACCTCTTCAATAACATCACTGTCAAGATATATGCTGCTCGAATCAATCAACCCCTGATTATCTTCAACTTCCCATGCATATGCAACTTCTGCCTTTTCCAGAGCCGTAAGAATGCTTTCGTTTGTCGTAATATCAAGCGAGTTAAAGGTCTCTTCCGAAATCGCGTAAATATACATCCCGACAGTATAGTCCGTGTTCCACTGATTAGTTGAAACAGTGCCCGTCACCTTATAATTCGACACTCCGCTGTTTAAATCAGGAACCGTAAGCGTCGCAAAACCGATTCTGTCTCTCGACTTCGTGTCATCCGCAAGCCAGTCATTCCAGCAATAAGCGTTAAACTCACCGCTGTAGTAAAGGTTCGCGTCCGTATCACTGCCGCTGCTCGGTCTTACCGTAAAGATATCGCCTACTGCCGTCACCGGAATCGAAAGTGCCTTATTGCTCGGAACATATGTTATGTCGTAAAGCACCGTGCTGCCGTCATAGCTTGCCGTTTTACCTTCACCCGTTGTGCATGTGTAGGGCTTCAATGTATATGCGTTCGTCACATAATAATTATCGCCGTCCGAGCCCTTCATGATCAAATACTGCGTCTCATCGACAAATATCGTTCCGACCATAAGGCTCTTTGTCGTCGTTGCAACAGTTGTGTTGCCGACAACATAGCTGACCGTAACATCCTGTGCCACATTGCATCCCTGCAAAAGCGTCGCAATCTGACTGGTGTATTCGTCTGCGCCTACGCCGTCAATCATAACAATCGGAAGCGCTGACAGCCAATCCGCGTGGTCACCGCTTGTCAAATCGGTGTAAAGAGATTCATGATCGCTCTTCGCCTGAGTGAGCAAATTCGAACTGCCTGTTGACTGCGCCTGCATTACTCTTGCGTAGTGATATGCCGCATGGTCACCTGTCGGGTCGTCAACATCGTTGTAGTTGATAAGCGCGTCAACCTGAGTTTGAATATAACTGGTTTTATATTCGCTGGGCTTATTATCATCGTCATAGTAAGAATAAAGCTTGCCCATTTCCCAACCTGTACCGTCGGTATCCTTGTTGTCATATATTCCCGCACGCGCTCTTGCGTAGAACGTGCCTGCCTTGTAACCTATCTGACGCGCGAACATAACAACGCCCGCCTGATTGCCGCTGTCTGTCAATCCGCCATAGGTAACGGTTTTAATCGACGTGTTATAGTCATAGGTTGCAAAATCGTTTATTCCCGCTTCTTCCAAAATGTCGTTGATTGCGGCATAAGTATCATATGTTGCGTTGCCGTCGCTTATCGTCGCGTCATAAACCTCTTGGAAGTCAAGAACAACAACCTCGCCCGGATGCGCCTTGAGCCACTGACCTATTGTGTATGCGATAGGTCTGAACTCGTCCGAAAGTATACCGTGCGTTGTATAGAATACGCCGTTCGTTCCCGGAGCGGTAACAGTATGATCTGTAATAAATGTATATGTGCCGCTCTGCTCTCCCGTCGAACGCGAAAGACGAATATCGAAATATCTTACGCCCGATTCAAGCAGCTCAAGCGCACTCTTTGTCTGCGTCTTGCTCGCGTTTACGGTAGTAGATTCAGCTTTCCAATATGCTGCCGACAAGCTTCCGCTGTCGCCTATCGCAACGCCCGCCGCGTCATACTTAATGTTGTCGGAATCCATTCCCGCCGTAAACGCGTCATGCGCACCGAGCATGTTGAGCGAAACAAACGTCGTCTCGTCTGTAACATCCGCAAAGTAGTTGTCAAACGCGCTGTTCGCGTCAACCGTACTTACCGCCGTGTATGCAAGCGTTATCGTCGTACCGGAAACGCTCTTCGATGTAAATATGTAATCCTCAATCGTCGGAATATCAACATACGGAGCCGTTATCTCATCATTATACGCCTTCATATTGTCCAACGTATCTGTGTATGTAGTCTCAGCGTCGCTTGCTTTAAGCAATTCACTGTCTATCTCGACGTCGTTCTCGTCCACATATTTAACATCATAAGTTTCAACCTCGCAGTTCGGGTCGTAAACCTTAATGTTCGAAAGCGTAAAGCTTGAAGATCTGCCGTTGGTTGAAACAACAATTGTGTTAAGCGAAGTGGAGCTTGCGCGGTAGCTGTCCGTGTTTGACCAAATGTTGTCCCCGTCGGATGCCATTGTCAATGTGTATGTCTGCTCCGACACGGTTGTCTCAACGAGCATATGATACGTCGTTCCCGCCGTAACATAGCCCAAATATGTGCCGCTGTTCTTTGTATTGAAATGACCTGACGTATCATCATCGGTACCAAAGCCGATCGCGCCTGTGGAGAAAACACCCTGATCTTTCGAAATGTAAATCCATTGGTTGTATACGCTGTAGTCACTGCTCGGCGTATAATCAAACTCAATAACAAGCTCTCCTTCTGCCGCCTGCATAAGCTCCTCATAAGCGCTGCCCGAAGTACAAGTGATGTCGTCAAGCGTGTACGTCAAGGGATAAACCGTAACCTTCGCCGTCGCCGTAAATCCGCTTGCGGTTGTACCGGAAACGTCAACCTCAGTTGCCTCATCCGTTTTATTCACAAACTGATTTTCGGTAAACGCATCCCATGTAACAGCTTCCGTCAATGTGTTGCCCTCGCTGCCCTCACCTGTTACGGTATTGGGAAGCACCGGCTCCGTCCCCGAAATAACCGCCGCCGTCACATCGTTAACACTTAAAAGATATTCCTCCTTCTGTGTTGCCTCATAAAGCTCGAAATCATCGAAGCAATAGTCCAGTTGGTAACCATTTCCGCCAAGGTTATAAGCATAGAAAGCAATATATCCTGCCTCATCGCCGGTCGTAAAAACATATTCATACTTTTTCCACTCGGTCGTAGGAGTTACGGAATTATATGTGTTATCATAATAATAGCTTGCTGCTCCGCACGTATTGTCACTCGACAGGTATGCTTGAATTACTGCTCCGCTTGCATAATCAGTATCCTTTGTATAGAAAGAGAAATAATATGTCGTATTGGCTTTAGCCTCCCAGAACGTGTGAAGTGTGCAAAGTCCGGTGGAGCCATCGCCCCAGCGCGTGCCAAGTGCATACTTTCCGTCCGGAATAGCTGTTTTCATAGCTAAACTCAATTCAGCTGTCCAGCCTTCGCCACTGCTCCATACCAAATCTTCATCAACACGAAAGAAATAATTATTGCCTGTAACATCAGATGCGGAAAGCTTGTATCCGCTTGCAGTCGTCCATCCGTCAAGCGAGAAATTACCTTCGCTGTCCTCAAAGCTCGCCGCCGTGCCCGCGGTCTCTATAAGATTCTCATCGCCAATATCATAAGTCGCCGAACCGTCACTGTATTCATCGCCCGCTCTCGACGCCGGGAACACAACAACCGTATGCGTTGCGCCCGTTACTGTCGTATCCTCGTCAAACTGCACAGTAGGCGTCAATGTTACATATGTAACCTCATCTGTAGGCGTTACCTCTGCCGTGCCTTCATCAATTTTGATAACGCTGCTGTCCGATGTCCATGAAACATTGAATTCGCCACCGAAAGAATCCGTAACGGTCGTATCAAGAGTAAACGAACCTGTCGTCTCGTCCGCTCTTACGGGGACATTATCGATTGCGTCAAGCGCGATCTGAACGCTGCCCTCTGTAGAATCCGTCGCAAAATCCGCAGCGTAAATTCTCAAATCGCCAAGTGCAAAAACATTCCATGCAAAATTGTAATAACCGCGGCTGCAAACAAAGCTTCCCAGTCCCTTTGCAGGAGCCGTAAGTGTGTCTGTTTGCAATGTTGTAAAGCCACTGCCCGTGTTTGCTTCATAATAAACAGTAGCGCTGTCGGTGTCGTTTACGATTGAAATTCTGTACACCGTACCTGTTGTGAATGTGGAATATTCTTTGTCAGCTACATCATTCAAACCGAAAGTTGAACCGTTAATGTCCAAAAAGACATTAGCAACAGCTGTGCCTTCTGTGTCATAAAGCGTAACACCTGCATAGTCCACTGTGTCGGTAGTATTCCAGTAAGTCGTACTTGTTGTCTGATTATCATAATCTGTCCACTCAAATACAAGAATGTCATTGTCGACACCATAACCGTCGCCCATTGTAATTTTTCCGTAAGCATTTGTCCAGTTATACTGGAATGTCTGGAATTTAATTACGTTTCTATCTGTTTCCACACCATCAAGTGCCGAATAAAAAGAATAATGTCCGACCGCACCCAATCGAACCTGATCTCCGCTGGGATCTGTCCAATCATCGTCCTCCCCGGTTGTGGAATATTGCTGTGTCCACGCCGTTCCATCCTCATCCGAATACCAGTTCGAAATATCTGTTGCGCTTGAGCCTGCCGGAGTACCACTAACGGCGCTGTACGATCCGTCAAACACAAGGTTTGAGCTGATTACATACTCGGTAGAATTGTAATCATCCGCCGCCCCCGCCGTCAGCGTCACCGCCGGCACAAATGCCGCAATCATGCATAACGCCAACGCAAGGCTTAAAATTCTTGCCGCCGGAGTTTTTCTCCGACTTTGTTCTTGTCTCATAATTTTGTTTCTCCTCCTACTAAGATTGAATTTTTTTGAAATGAATGTTTTTTTCGTTTTCATGTAAACAATGCGAACTGCCGCAATTTCTGATTGCTGATTGCTCCGCCATTTCCGCGCCGCAGCGCTTCAAATCCAAATTCCGCTCTGCGGAATTTGTTCCGCAACTTCACACTTCACACTGCTCGCAGTTAGCTGTCAAACTCGAACGTCGTGCTCGCTTTGTCACCGTCCGTGATAAAGTCCTCGGTCGTCGCGTCGTTGTCCGAGACATTTGTCACCTCGCCGTCCGCGAACACCGCGTCTCCCTGCTCAAACAAAATCACTTTCATTTCATGCCTTTTGTATGCCATAAACATACACCTCCTTTTCTTCCAATGCGCCGCAGGATATCTCCCGCATCCGCCGCCTCACGCCTCCCGACAAGAACCTGTACCTTCTTGTCTTGTCAAAAAACGTATTCAAACTAATTTCAGTATAACACTAAATATAATTAAAAGCAAGAGCCTTTATGTGATTTTTGCGAAAAAAATTCAAAATTTTCTCGTGCGGATTTTATAAGCCGTGCAAGAAAAAACAGTGCTGATTCTGACCGTCAAGAAGGTACAGGTTCTTGTCAAACGTAAAACCCCGCGGCTAACCCCGCGCAAACCCGGCTCCGGCATTCCCCATTTCGGCACCCCCGCGCCGCAGCGCGTACAATCAAATTTTGCTCCGCGAAATTTGTACCTCAATTGCTGAAATCCAATGCCCATGCCCGAGAAGGAGGTGTATGTTTATGGCATATGAAAAACACGAAATGAAGGTGCTGTTGTTCTCAAAATCGGACTCCGTATTCACCGACACTTACGATGAGCTCTCCGACGAAGACAACATAACCGGCGGCGACGCCCTCACCGGCGACCTTGACGGTGAGGAAAGCTTCAAATTCAGCGACCAATAACCCCCAATCTTCATTTCATTAAATCCAAAAAAACAGTAGGAGGAGAAACAAAATTATGAAACAAAACCAAAGTCGGAAAAAATCTCCGACAACAAAAATTCTAAGCCTAGCGTTAGCATTATGCATGATCGCGTCGTTCATCCCCGCCTTCACGCTGACGGTTGGGGCGGCAGATATTACTGATTACACAACTGTCTTTAACGGCAGCCGAGAAGGAACCGGCGCGGCAACAATCGGCACTACTACGGGAACAAATGCTGATCTCGCTAATGTTTGGGACGGCTGGACATCAACGGCAACTGGAGACACTGCCGTAAATGGGCAGGGTTATACGATTGATGGTGTTACCCATAACGTTATCCAATTTTATAACTGGAATTATAACAATGGCGGCGGCACAGGAACAGTAACAATGCCCGATTATGCTTCCGGAGCGGAAAACATGGTTATCCGGTGGTATTTTAAGCGCAGTTCCGGCGCTTCAACATCAGGAAATGACTATGCCGACGGAACATCAACATGGTGTCCCAATTACGGTTCATTTACCTTCTATGATATTGACGGAAAATCCATTGCTTCGTTTACGATGGATAAGAATTGGCCTATTAACGGCACCAAGTTGGGAAGTAGCTACACCGCTTCCTATCCGTTTGGGTGGCCTGATGAAGGCGCACTTTTGGAAATTGCGTTCCTTAAAAATGAGACAAACGGAAATGTAGACGTTGTTTATTCCATTGACGGAGAGACAACATATTCGACAACAATTGACTCTTTTAATGGAATACAAAAGTTATATGGTAATATTGGAACGTACAATGCCCAATACGCCCATATCGGTTTCGGCGATTTGATGATTTATGCTACATACCCCGACACAACGAAATTTGTAACGGCTTCTTACAAGGTCGGCGACGAAGAAGTGTATTCATTAACTTATACCTATAACACAAGCCTTGGAGAAGAAAATTGCACCTTCCCCGCGTATTACTATTCCGCGGACGGCAGCGGCAAGCTTTATTACACAGCGGGTGCAACCCTTTCAGAAGACGGCTACATTGACATGGAGCTGCAAGACAATCCCGACGTCAACGGCTGGGCGGTCGGCAAAAACATTCGCTATACAAACAGCGACGGTGATGATGAGGGCTACACAATTACAGGCAGCAACATTATCCCGAACGGTAATTTCGACATCGGCGATGATGGGCTTGTGGGCTGGCTGAACGGCAGCGGCGCAGACGCGACAACCACAGGCTTCACTGTGAACGGTGACGGCACTGTGACATCCAAAGACAATGATGGTGCATCTTCGGACTATTCACTCTACAAGACAGTTCCGATAGATGAAAATTCTACATATTTCTACACATATTACGGAAACGGATCGAGAGATTCGAATAATGATTATCGTGTAACAGTATTGACTAACACTGTTTCAAGTACTGCAGGCGATACCGAGACATCAGGTTCCGCATATTGGCTGGTCGGCAGCTATAGTAATTACACCGGCGCATTGGCTTCTGTATCGGCTGTCGGCACAAACGAATACATATTTACAAACACGGACTATGGCTATCTTCGCATACATTTCCGCTGGCTCGGCTCAGATACATACGGTAAATTCGGTCTTTATAAAGTAGAGCGTAACGACAGCGTTCTCACAACGACGACAATAAAATACGTTGACAGCGAAGGAACCGAAATTGCGACATCGCAAACAATCGACGGCGTTATAGGCGACGTGATTGACCTCACGGACACCGATCTTGTTCCGAACACGATTTCCTATAGCAGCAATGTTTATTCTTATGCATCCGCAGAGGTGGATAGTACGGAGGTTGAAGGAAGTTACACTGTTGCGGCAAGCGAAACAACAATCACGCTCATATGCGAAACCGACGCGGTAACAAGCGTTACACCGGCAACCGCAGCCGTTATTTCCGGCACAACACCCGTTTTGCCGACAACGCTTGACGCTGAGACAGGCAAAGGCAATGCAACGACGGTTTCGGGCATTACATGGACTATCAACGAAGACGACATTACAAATACCGGCACGACAATAAAAACCGCGACGATATATGGTTCGGCTGAGGGAATAACGGCTGATATTACCGCAACGGTTACAGTTTATCCGCTCAGCTATGAACTTGACGACATCACTTGCCCGGCAAATACGTCGGGTGTGGCAGCTTACGCGGAGCTTTTGCAGGCGGCAACAGGCGACCTTGTAATCGAGTTTGAGTATACGCCGAACGGTGTGCAGAATAACTGGATTTACATCTCAAACGGGCAGAAGCTTTGGAGCGCGGGCGCAATCGGCTTTGGTACCAGCGACACCACCGCGGGTTCTTTCAACACACAGTCGAGCGGAACAGTTTTGGGCACTGTTTCGACGGGAACGACGTATCATATGCTCGTTGAGACAACCGTTTCGGATCATACCTACACTTTGACAATGGCATCCGATGGGGACAACATTTGGACTAACACGGACAGCTACCGTACAGCGTCCGATTCGCTTGACACGATCGTTGTTTCGACAAACGGCGCGTCAACAAGCTTTACGCTTACCAACATCAAAGTTTACGACCCGGACGTTGTTCGCGCGGAATACACCGTAAACTACGTCGACACCGAAGGCAACACCCTTGACAAAACCCTTAACGAAGATGGCGACGCGACAGACTCCTACGCAACCATCGAGTCAAACACCCTCGGCTATGACGATGAAGTAGTATGCGACTACGTTCCCATCCCCTACTTCACAGGCTACGTATTTAAGAACAAGACCGTTGTCGCAAGCGAGAAGAAGATAATTCTTACATATGATGAAACCGATACTTCCGCATACTTCTTCGCCGACGCCGACTCCGACGCAACTCTCATTTCGCTCAACATGCTCGGCGCACACGACGCGTTCACCGCAAATATTGGCGATGTGAAGTATGACGCCGCAGGTATCGCAACAGAAGACAGCGGCTCCGAATCCTTTATAGCGGCTCAAGGTTCGTCACTTGCTGTTAACATGAGCAAGGCACAGAGCGCAGACGCGCTTGAATTGCTCAACTCCGGCGTTCGCTACTTCGACATTCGTCTGTCTCATTCAACGGCGGATGTGGATTATGATGTATCTTTCTTAGGTTTAACGGTAACATCATACACCGCGCCTCACACCAACGGCGTATTCTATACGACCCACGGCGGCTTGAGCGACGAATTCAGACCCATTGCCTACACAATAGCTCAGTGGGCAAAGCAGCACCCCGGTGAAATAATCATACTTAACTTCCAGTCCGCTTTTGAAGACGGCGGCACCGCAACAACCGACACATGGAGCGCGATTAACGACATTCTTGAAGAATCCGGCATCAATGACTTCGTTTCCATCAAGAACAGCAACGCGGGCAGCGGCAACCTTGCCGGCGCGACGATTTCAAGCTATACTGATGACCGTGAACACGCCGGAATACTTGTATTCGGTCAGTCCACCGGCGCGAACAACAACATAGGCAACTTCATTCTGAACAAATACAGCGACGAATTCGACGGCAGACTTTATTCCAACTATGAAACCGATTTGGACACCGGCATTCAGTCTTCCTTCAGTGCAGACTACATTCAGTCTCAGGTTGATTACGCCGACACATTCGGCAGCGGTGACGATAACCACATCATCACATGGATGATGCGCGTAATGCAGGCGCAGAGCGAAAGCATCGACCTTATCTCACAGGCTTACGACGACAACACCGCGCTTTACACCGCACTCGCAAGCGGCAATTGCACCGATTGGCTGACAGCTCTTCCGATTGTTATGGTAAACGACGCTGTTACCAACACAGCAGACCTTCTTGCCCTTCTCCAATCGCATAACAAGGCAAGAGAAATTACCGTAAACTACGTTAACGGCGAAAGCACTGTTGCGACAAAGACAAAGAGCCTTATGACAGGTACTCTTTACACCGACGAAACGACCTACGGCATTATAAACGGCTCGGACGCAAAATATTACGTAACATCTGCTCCGACAACCGTTTATAACAACGGCATTATCCTCGTTCCGTCCACCGGCGATATAAGCGTGGATGTAACCGCCACCGGCGACATCTACACCTACGCATCCGCGGACGGCACAAACGCTGACGGCACAACCAGAACCGCCGGCACAATTCTCAGCAGTGACCTTGTAACAACAAAAAGCAACAACACATTTACAGGTCTTAACTCGTTCGGTGCGTGCAACTGGGGCTCAGATGGCACATACGACAGAATCGGTATCGCGGTTCTCGACCTTCCCGACAAAACAGAGGCGGGCGTAGACGCAGACTGTACCGACGCCGTAAGCTATGTTCTCAAGGCAACTCAGGTTCGCAACTACTCCGAAGGTTACCTGAACACGAAATTCTATGCTATTCCCTACAGCACATATCTTACAACCGACTTCTCCGTCGGAACAAACGTAACGGATCTTATTAAAGATGCAACACCCATTGCAAAATATAGCAACGAAGAAAACAGCGACTACAATGTTGAAACCCCTGTTGAATACACTCTGACAGGTCTCGAAGACACCGACGGCTCCGGTAAAATCGTCATTATCGGCTGCAGCACCGTAGGTCTCTACGTTTTGACCGGCATGTCCATTGAGCCCGAAATCAACTACGGTATCGAACTTGTCGACGGCGCGCAAATTCGTATCGGCGGCGGCGTTACCTCCGACAACGAGCTCAACGGCGAAGACAGCGGTCTCAGATTTATCGCGGTTCTCACCACGGACAATACGCTTGCATCTTATGTACAAGACGATACTGTTAATGCCGTTCCCGGTATCGCAATCTGGGACGGCGGTGTGGTAACCGAAGAAGTGGACGCCTCCGCAATCGCACAGGCGGATCTCGATAACCCTGTTGCAACGTACGACGCGGATAAGTATCAGAACACTGACAAAACCATCTTCTCCGTAGCTATTACAAACATCAGCGAATCCAACTACAACCGCATCTACGTCGCGGTTCCCTACATAAGAATCGGCACTGATTACTACTACAACTACGAAGAAGCTGTTGCGAGAACCCCCTATCAGGTAGCCGCAGGCATACTCACCAACAACGGTGTTTCTGCTCTCACAGACAGCAAAGATAACACCTACGTCTACGATGCCGACGTCAATACCGTTCTCATGCAGGTTCTCAACGTCTACGCAAATAAGACCGGCGCAAGAATCACCCTCGACAGCAGCTACAAAGCCGCTGTTGCGGAATACTCCAACGGCGCCGCAGCCTTCTTCACCGTAGCTTGCGCTGAAAATGAAGAAGACGGCACCTACACGATTACCTTCACCGTAGAAGACGGCAGCAGCGCGCTGTTCTACAGCTACGCGGCTGATACCTACAGAGTAAATAACTCTCACAAAAACTTTGCGGAAACCTTCGGCGTAACGGAAGATGACATCATAATTTCCGATGATGGCACAACAATGACAATCGTCATCACTCCCCCGTCAAACACAGAAACCGAATAATCCCAACAAAAAAAGAGGTTCCCTCCAAAAAAGGGAGCCTCCTTTTTTATACTAATATTCAATCAAAAAACTTGATTTTTCTCGCTGTCTCTGTTGTACGGGCGGGGCTCGCCACCGCCCCCGTCCCCCCCGCATTACAAACCGGGCCCCCAACGTAAATTTTCCCACCGTATTACCCTGCGAAATCGCCTCAAGCGGCACGCTTGCCCCCGCGCCCGCAGGCGCTCATAATCAAATTCGGCTCCGCCGAATTTGTTCCTTCATTCTACATTCTAAATTTTAAATTATACATTCTTCACAATTCTCCCCATAACCCCCCCTGTCTGCCTCAAACGGGCAATTCCTTATCTTCGCCTCATTCCCCATCAAATCCTCCGCCGCCTTCTCCAATATCGCGTCCTCTATCTTTTCCGCATCCCAAACATAATCGAAAAATTCCTCAAAATCACCCAAATCCTTAAATCCCGCACTTCTGAGCACATGCCCGCGCTCTTCCTTGTCGGCTTCCCTCAGATAGCCCGCCTCAAAATATCCCACGGCTTTCCCGTGCGGCACGCCGCATTCATATGTCAAAGTGTAGCTCAGCCCGTGCGGAATGCTCGTCCCCGTCAAACTTATCGCCATTCCCGCAAACGCGGAAGCGTTCATCATGTTCTTGTAATCCCCGATTTCCGCCTCCCGCTTTCCTCTCAAAACGTCGAGACTCCGCCTCCACAGCGCAAACCCGCCGTCCGAAATCACGCGGCTGTAATCCGTCGAATTTACGTTTATATGACTTTCAATCAAATGCCCCAGCGCGTCGACCGCCGTCGATAAAATGACCCCTCTTGGCGCAAACGTCAAATATTTCGCGTCAATCAGCGCCAAATTCGGGAAAATCCTGTACGAGATAGACCCCTTTGTTCTGAGTTCATGGCGCGTTAATATCGAATACGGCGTCGCCTCGCTCCCCGTTCCGCACGTCGTCGGCACCGCCGCGACCGGCAGCCCCCCCCCCCCCCGGGTTTGGTAAGAAAGAGTCCCGCCCGCGGGCCGGTTGTTTGGAGAGAGAGCCAAAGGCCTTAGCGCGGGCCGCGTCCAGCGGCGACCCGCCCCCGATTCCGATAACAAAATCCGCCCCCTCCGAAAGAGCGAAATCTCTCGCCCGCATAACCGTCTCAACCGACGGATTTTCCTCAATCTCGTCAAACAGCGCCCATGTCTTCCCCGCCCTTTTAAGCGCCTCGACAACGTCTCCCAACGCCCCGTTCTTCTTGGCGGAGCTTCTCCCCGTCACAATCAAAGCCCGCTCTCCGAGCCTCCCCAAATCCTCCGCATGCTTTAAAACGCACTCGTCCTCTTCAAACAAATTCATCGGCAAATAAAAATTCATAACTCTTCTTCCTTTCGCAAAAAAGCGGCTCCCGCCGCTTTTTTAGTAATACATCCAACATTTTTTCTCGCTGCCTTGTGTCGTAAGAGTCAGGCTTGCCCCGCAAAATCGCCTCAAGCGGCTCTTCCCCCGCGCCGCAGCGCGTCAATTCAAATT
>JAJQCX010000052.1 GCA_021202495.1 Clostridia bacterium
TTTCAATTGTACTATATTTCCATGCGTTTTGCAAGCGAAATTTTTATATTTCGCATAAAATATATTTTGAAAGCTTAAAAAAGTATTGACAATTTATGAACAGAGTGATATTCTAAATAAAATCAATGCTGATAGGTTTAATAGGTATTAGTAGGTTAAGGGGTTTTTAAATTGGATTTTGACGTTATTGTGAGTTATCTGCCGCTGTACAAGGAGGCGGCATGGCTGACGCTGAGAATTGGGCTGCTCGGAATTTTGTTTGCGGTTATTTTGGGCGCGGTTTGCGCGGCGGTGCAGTTTTTTAAGGTGCCGATTGCGCGGCGCATTGTTGGGATATATATTGAAATTTCTCGGAACACTCCGCTTTTGGTGCAGCTTTTCTTCATATATTACGGGCTGCCGAAGATAGGCATTTCGACAAATGCCGAGGTCTGCGGCGTGGCGGGGCTGGCGTTTTTGGGCGGCAGCTACATGGCGGAGGCTTTTCGCAGCGGGCTTGAAGCTGTTGACAAGGTGCAGACGGAAAGCGCGCTGAGCTTGGGGATGACGCATTTTCAGGCAACGCGCTACATAGTTATTCCGCAGGCAATGTCGGTGAGCGTGCCGCCGTTTGTGGCGAACGTGATATTTTTGCTGAAGGAAACGAGCGTATTTTCGGCGATAAGTTTGATGGATTTGATGTTTACGGCAAAGGATTTGATTGCGCAGTACGCGAAAACGACGGAATGTCTGTTCCTGTTGGTGGTCTTCTACCTTATAATATTGCTACCGGTGTCGATATTGGGAAGCTTGGCAGAAAGGGGGATTCGCCGTGCAGGCTTTGGGGATTGATATGCTCTTTAAGGGCAAAAATTTTGTGAGGCTGTTGGGCGGCTTGGGCGTTGCGCTCAAGATAAGCCTTATTGCGGTTGCGATAAGTCTGCCGCTCGGGATTATACTGGGAGTTATTATGACGCTCAAAAACCCTGTTTCAAAGGCATTGACGAGGGTCTATCTCGAATTTATAAGGATAATGCCGCAGATGGTGTTGCTGTTTCTCGTCTATTTTGGGACGACAAGGGCGTTCGGGTGGAACTTGTCGGGAGAGGTTTCGAGCGTGATTGTGTTCACGCTGTGGGGCACGGCTGAGATGGGCGATTTGGTGCGCGGGGCGCTGATAAGTATACCCAAGCACCAATATGAAAGCGCGGGGGCGCTCGGCATGAGCAGGGCGCAGACGTATATTTATATAATAATTCCGCAGACGATAAGGCGGCTTTTGCCGCTTTCGATAAACCTCATAACGCGAATGATAAAGACGACGAGCCTCATTGTGATGATTGGCGTGGTTGAAATTATAAAGGTGGCGCAGCAGATTATTGAGGCGAACCGTTCGTCGAGCCCGAACGCGGCGTTCGGAGTGTATTTGACGGTGTTTCTGATGTATTTTATCGCATGTTGGCCGATTAGTTTGTTGGCAAAGTATTTGGAGAAAAGGTGGAGCTGATGGAGCTTTTAAGAATAGAGCATTTGACGAAAAAGTACGGCGATAATGTTGTGCTGCGCGACATAAATCTTTCGGTTAAGAAGGGCGAGGTAATCGTTGTGGTGGGTCCTTCGGGCTGCGGAAAAAGCACGCTTTTGCGATGTATCAACGCATTGGAGCCGATACAGAGCGGAAGAGTGCTCTTGGACGGTGAGGAGATTGACCCAAAGGGGCGCGATTTAGCCAAGAAAAGGCAGAAAATTGGCATGGTTTTTCAAAGCTATGAGCTTTTCCCGCATTTGAACGTGATGGATAATCTTCTCATTGCGCCGAGAAAGGTGCAAAAGCGCGACAAAAGCGAAGCGGAAAAGGAGGCGAGGGAGCTTTTGGCAAAGGTGGGGCTTTCGGATAAGGAAAAGAGTTATCCGAGAGAGCTCTCGGGCGGACAGAAGCAGAGGGTTGCGATTGTGAGAGCGCTTTGCATGCACCCGGAGATACTTCTTTTTGACGAGGTGACGGCGGCGCTTGATCCCGAAATGGTGAGGGAGGTGCTTAACGTAATGCTGTCGCTGGCAAAGCAGGGGCGCACGATGATAATTGTGACGCATGAAATGCAGTTTGCGCGGGCGGTGGCGGACAGAGTCATTTTTATCGACGAGGGCGTGATTGCCGAGGAGGCGACGCCGGAGAAATTTTTCACAGCTCCGAAGACGGAGCGGGCGAGAAAATTTTTGGATATATTTGAATTTAAAAAGGAGACGGTTGACGATGAAGAACATTAAGAAAATTGCGGCATTTTTGTTGGCGCTGGCGATGATTTTTTCGCTCGCGGCTTGCGGAGGAACGACGAGTGACACAGTTGGAACGAATGGCGCGGTATACCGCACGCTTTCGGAAATCCAAGAGGACGGAACGATAAATATCGGCGTATTTTCCGACAAAAACCCTTTCGGATATGTTGATGAAAACGGCGAATATCAGGGCTACGACGTGTATTTTGCGCGCAGACTCGCTGCGGATTTGGGCGTTGAGGTGAATTTTGTTTCAACCGAAGCTGCGAACCGCATCGAATATTTGCAGACCGGCAAGGTTGACGTGATACTCGCAAACTTCACCGTGACGGAGGAAAGAGCCGAGGAGGTTGACTTTGCGCTGCCCTACATGAACGTTGCGCTCGGCGTTGTTTCGCCCGATTCTAAAGTAATAACAAGCCTTGACGATTGGGACGAAAACGACAGCATGATTGTCATTTCCGGCACGACGGCGGAAATTTATCTTGCCGAAAACTACCCGAACATCAAGCTTCAGAAATACGACGCTTACGCGACCGCGAAGAACGCGCTTGAAAACGGCAACGGTGCGGCATGGGCAAACGACAACACCGAGGTTATAGCGTTCGCGCTTCAAAACGAGGGCTACACTGTGGGCATACCCTCGCTCGGATCAAACGACACGATAGCGCCCGCGGTTTCAAAGGGCAACGAAACGCTCCTTGAAGCGATAAACACCGAAATAGGCTCGCTTGCGGCGGAGCAGTTCTTCCACCATGCCTATGATGAGACGCTCGCAGAGGTATACGGCGAGGAATATAAGGAAACGCTCGTAGTTGAGGGCGGAGTTATAGAGGAATAAGGATTGAATGAAATACGCTCTCGCGTGGGGATGATCGCGCGGGGGCGTATTTTTTGCGTTGAATTTGGGTTAATTATCTTGCTAAATTGATGGGATTGTGCTAAACTATATATTGAAAAACAGCAAATTGAAAACATGCGGAGGTGAGCGCTATGGCAATTAAACGGATGCCGATTGGGATAGATGATTTTGCGGAGATAATCGTACAGGATTTTTATTATGTAGACAAAACGGGAATGATAAAGGAGCTTTTAGAAAATTGGGGGAAAGTCAATCTTTTTACGCGCCCGAGAAGATTCGGGAAAAGCATGAACATGAGCATGCTCAAATACTTTTTTGAGATTGGCACGGATAAGAGCCTTTTTGACGGGTTGGAGATTTCAAGGGAGAAGGAGCTCTGCGAGGAGTATATGGGGCAATATCCGGTGATTTCCGTTTCGTTAAAGCAGGTGACGGGGGAGTCATTTGAAGAGGCGAAAAACAGCATTGTTGATATTTTTACTACGAAGGTCAGACGATTTTCATTTTTGCTTGACAGCGACAGATTGGCGGAAGAAGAAAAAAACGATCTTCAAGAGATGCGAAACAGGAAAGGGAACATAGGAAGCTTTCTTTATCAGTTGTCCTGCTTGCTGCAAAAGCATTACGGCAAAAAGGTTATAATACTGATTGACGAATATGACGCTCCGCTGCAGAGGGCGTATGAAAACGGATATTATGACGAGATGGTGAAGCTCATTCGTCAAATTTTCGGCTATGCGTTAAAATCAAACGACGCACTCTTTTTCGGGGTTTTGACGGGATGTATGAGAGTATCGAAGGAAAGCATATTCTCGGATTTGAACAATCCTAAAATATATACGCTGTTGGACGACCAATGCGACGAAAGATTCGGGTTCACGGACAGCGAGGTTCGCGAGCTGCTTGATTACTTGGGACTTAGTGAATATTACGAAATAACAAGAGATTGGTACGACGGCTATCGGATAGGGCAGAGAAATATTTATTGCCCGTGGGATGTGATAAATTACTGCGACAGGCTGTTGAACAATACCAACAAAACGCCGAAAAATTATTGGGCAAATGTGAGCGAAAACGGCATTATCAAGGAATTTGCGGAAATGGCGGACACGCAGACACGCGAAGAGATTGCCGAACTGATACGAGGCGGGAGCGTGAGAAAGAAGCTTGAAGAGGAATTGACATATAAGGACATGACTTCAAACATCGATAACGTTTGGAGCGTGCTTTTTACTGCCGGCTATTTGACGCAGAGGGGATTTTATGACGATGACAGCTATGATTTGTGTATTCCGAACTGCGAGGTTAAAAACCTTTTCATAAAGAAGATAGACGAATGGTTTGCGGAAAAGGTCACGGGTGACGAGGACGGTTTAGCGGAATTTTTTGCGGCATTTGCATCGGGCGACGCTGTGGGTGTGGAGGACTGTCTGAATTATTTGCTGGGCGAGTCGATAAGCTACCTTGACGGCGGAAATTACGCCGATAAGGAGACGTTTTATCACGGAATACTTATCGGAATGTTAAACACAAGAAAGGGCTGGGAGATAAGATCTAACCGCGAAGCGGGGAAGGGAAGAGCCGATATTACGGCATACAATTTACGCACGAAGGAGGCTTATGTTGTTGAGGTGAAGTATTCGAAGGATGAGGATGATTTGGATTTTGACGCGCAACAGGCGCTCGAACAGATTGATTCGCAGATGTACGACAAATATTTCAGCTCAAGAAAGCCGAAAAGCATTACGCATTACGGCGCGGCGTTTTGTAAGAAGTTGTGCAGAGTTGTGAGCGGTTAATTAGCAATTAAAGTACAAATTTTGCGAAGCAAAATTTGATTGGGAGCGCCTTCGGGCGCGGGAATTTGTAATTGCGGCAGAAGTGGGATTTATAAGCAGATAATTGGGGACGTTCAAGTGGGCGGAGACGAGCCCCGCCCGTACAACGAAGATTGCTGCGAAAGCAATATTTATAATTGGAGAGCGGCGGACGATGGGAGCGGGCTTCGGCTTGCTTCTTTTGTTATGTGGGGATTTTTGAAAAATTGGGGTTGAAATGAGTGTGAGATTGTGGTAGGATATATTTGCGACGTAAGTTAATATTTGAAATCGGTATAGATTTAAACAAATGTGTGCATTTTTACTTCGGTAAAAATGTATGCTCTGTTTCGGTATGCGTTTGTTTAATCTATACAATAATACTGACTTGCGTCGCGGCTTGGGAGCATTGCATTTTTCATGCGTCTGCTCTCGGGTGGGCGCATTTTTTGAGGCAGGGTAAATTTTAATTTTATTTGGGAGGCGGTTTTGGTGAAAAAATTGGAGAAGGTATTGGCGATTATTGTTTGTGCGGTGATGGTGATGGGGGTTATGCCGCTGTTGTCAGTCAATGCCGATAGCAGTGATACTACATCTATTGACAACTGGACAGCACTTGGCAATGCTTACTATGATTATGATGAAAATTATTATGTGCTTACGGAAAAACAAACATGGCAGACCGGAGCAATTTGGTATGACAAAGTGAGTTATGCCGACATGGATGTTTCATTTGATTATTATACCGGAAATGATTCTAACGGGGCGGATGGAATAGCATTTATTTTTTACGGAGATTGTAATTATACGCTGGTCGCTGGGCAAGATATGAGTTTTTCCGGTTGCAAGGGTTATGGAGTAGAACTTGATACATATAGAAACTCGGATTACAATGATCCGAGTTATAATCATATTGCATTGGTAAAAAACAGTACGAAGAATCACCTCGCTACAGCCAAATTAACAGAATCGGAAGATGGAAACTGGCACAATTTAAGGGTTGTCGTCTCTGATGGTGTTATGTATGCCTATGTAGATGATGTTTTGAAAATCACATATGAAGTTTCTGAAACAGGCTATGGTGGTATTGGAATTTCTGCAGCTACAGGAGACGGTACATCGGAGCATTATGTCAAAAACATCAGCGTGAGTGTAGGCAGTGGCGGCGGAATGGGAGGACGAATAACGGTTATAGGGAGTAGTGCGGAACAGGTATTGGATGAATCGACGCTGGAAGATTTAGCACTTTTGGAAAACATAACTGTAAAAAATGATACGATATACGGTCCAAGTATAACGTTTTTAGGAAAAACATTCTATTTGTTTCAATTGGATGGGACGCTCACACTTAATTTGGGGGACTATACTTTTCAATTTAAGGTGGACACTGAGGATAAGACGATAAAAGGACTTGTAGGTGCAAATGCGGATCTTGGTGTTGGTGATAAAAGTACGAGCGCCTCAACAGGCACAGACTATACAGGTCAAGGCGAATGGAATAAGGCGTATCAAAGTGTCAGAACGATGTATAAAGCATTAACAGGAGGAACTTTGGACAACAGCAAGGGGTCAGTGTCTCGTAAAAATTTTGATGCGTTATATGATTCTTTAAAGGCTGAGAGCAGTAATCTGTTTTTGAATATAAAAGGACAGTATATAGGGTATTTGGAATTTTCATATGAAACTTCTAATATTATTTTTGCAGAAGGGGGAATGATGATTAAAGCTTCGGCAAGCGGTTCACTTGACAGTCGCATTGCAGCATTCCCCGCAGCGTATCTGACGGTAGGACTAAGCGTTGATATAAGCGGATCAGTTACAGTGGCATTTGAGGACTGTACGAAACCCTTGTCATTTGGAACAGAATTGAATGCAAAACCGGCACTTAATGTTGGAATTGGATTGGGAAGCAAAAAAGCGAAATTATATATCGAAGGCGGTCTGAAAGGAACATTGGGAATAAAAGCTGCTATAAGCACAGGATCGTTTTTACAAGAGGACTATGAGCCGTTAAAAATAGACGTAACGGGGGCAGTATATCTAAAAGGCAAGCTTTTTGTTTTGTCATCAGAGGTGTCTTGGGAGTTGGTCTCGGTACAGCTTTATCCGAAAGAGGATGAGGCGGAGACTGCGTCGCTGATGAGTTTGGAGGCGTTTAATGATACGTCGCAGTTTAAGTTGATGGGGCGCGAATATCTTGACGGGCAGCAAATGACACTCTTTGCGCTGCGTGACAATGAGGTATTTGAAAAGGTGAGCCTTTATCCTTACAGTGAACCGATATTGACGGCGCTTGACGATGGGAGACGGGTGCTCATTTGGGTTGATGACAACGGCGAAAAGGCTGACGCGGACAGAACGTCGCTCTTTTACAGCATAGAGGAAAACGGAGTTTGGAGTTCGGCGGCAACGATACACGACAATGAAGGTTACAACGGCTCGCCGGTTGTATATTCCGACGGGGAAAAGATTTATGTTGTTTGGCAGAGAGCGGAGGAAGCGCTCGGCGACGAGGCGACAGTTGAGGAAATGGCAAGTGCGGTAAACCTTTACTTGAGCATTTTTGACGGAAGCGAATTTTCGGAGCCCGTGTGCGTTTCAAATTCGGAAAACGCGGAAAGTGCTTATGATGTGAGTCTTGCGGACGACGGCACGGTTATTGTGACGTGGACTGAAAATTCGGAAAACGATATGTTTATGTCAGAGGGCGTAAACACGGTGTATCGCCGCACATATGCGGACGGGGTGTTCGGTGAGACGGAAAGCGTGTTTGAAACGGAAGACTTTGTTGAGGAAACCGCGATACACGGAGATGACGTGATAATTTCGCTTTATAACGAGAGCAATGGCGGCAGAATATATGTAAACGGCGCGGAAATGGCGGCAACGGGCGATGAAACACATATGCAGCTTGCAGGCGACGTGCTCTATTACCTTGTGGACGGCGCGCTTTATGCTTACAATTTTGCGTCAGGCGAGACGAGCGCGTGCGGCATTGACGGAATTTCAAACTTTACGATTGCCGAAAACGGGGAAAATAAGGCGCTGTTCACGCTTGTTTCAACCGGCTTTACGTGTGAGCTGTACGAGAATTTTTATGACGCGGAGAGCGGAGAATGGGGCGAATGGACGCCTTTGACGGATTATGAAAAGTACATAAGAGATTATTCGCCTATACTGAACGATGACGGAAGTGTATCGATGGCGTTTAATTTGGTAGACGTTGACGAAACGGCGGAGGACATATATTCAACCGTGACGCTGAAGGTGGCGGACGAATGTTCGTACAGCGACATGGTTGTGGATGATGTTTTGTATTACACGGACTATATTGAAGAGGGCGCAGCGATAGATTTGTTCTTTGACGTGAGAAACGACGGCAGAGAGACTATTGAAAACGTGACGGCGACACTTTCGGACGAAAACGGAGAAATCACAACGGAGGTTATCAAAGCCGGTATCGCTGCGGGCGAGGAAAAAACACTGAGCATTGCCTACACTGTGCCGTGGAATTTCACGGGTGCGGATTTGAGGGTAGATGTTGAAAGTGACACAGACGACAAAAACTCAGCCAACAACTACGCCACATGCACAATCGGTTATGCGGATTTGGAAATCACGGAGCTTGAGATTGTGACATATCCGGGCGGCGCGAAGATAACGGGGCATTTGGATAATATCGGCTTTGCGGACGTTGATGATGCGCAAATCACGGTTTATAACAGCAATGCATCGGGCGATGTGCTGGCGACGATGGACGCGGGCAGCGTTGCGGCGGGAGAAACCGTGGAGTTTGAATATGAGCTGCCAGAGAGCTATCTGTCGCTTGACAACGATGAAATATTGTACGGAATATTCTTTGACGCCGAGTGTGACGAAGTTGAAGAGAGGCTTGACAACAACGATGAAAAGATTGTGTTCGGCGATTTGAGCGAGGAAGTGCGCGAGCTTGGCATAACGCTGTTGAGCGGAGCACAGGTGCGTGTCGGAAGCGGTGTGACCGCGGAAAATAAGGTTGGCGACGGCAGCGGAATACGCTTTATCGCACAGCTTGACAAAACGAACACGCTTGTTGCGGATATATTCGATGAAAAGGATGAAAACGGGGACGCATTGTTCGGAGTTGCGATATGGGCGGACGAATATGATGAGGAAACGGAACCGACATATATTCCGGCAAACAAATTCCAAGACACTGATGAAACGATATTTACAGCGGCGCTGGTTAATATTAACGCGGCAAATTACAACAGAGTTTATGTGGCAAGACCGTATGCACTGATAGACGGTTCATATGTATACGGTGACGCTGTGGCAAGAACGCCGTATCAAGTGGCGGCAGGCAATCTCTTGAGCGGAAGCGATATGAGCAATGCGCTTGTGAGTGTGCTGAACGCATACGCGAATGAGACAGGTGCGAGGATAACGCTGACATATTCCTCAAGTGAAAGCAGCTTCGCGATCGGTGAGGCAGCATATGTTTCGGGAGGCGATGATAATGCATCTCAGGCATTCTTTACGGCAAGCTGTAAGGAAATAACGGACGAAGAAGGAAATGTGAAGGGCACAACGATAACGCTGACGGGCGCAAATTCGGATGTGACATTCTACAGCTATTGGAGCGAATACCTCAGAATTAACAATAACAACAGTGAGGCAGTAAAGCACATCGACGTGAATAATGCTGTGATTGAAAAGGATGAGGAAAGCGGAATAACAGCGCTGACATTTGATTTTTATATCAATGTCAACGATGTGCCGCAGAGTGCGGAGGAATAAAAGCCCAACGAAAGGGCGGCTTGCGCGGTGGCGTGCGAGCCGCTCTTGCTGTATGAAATTTTGTAAATATGAGGGGTAGACAAATTAGGTTAAAAGGTGTATAATTGAAAAAGATTTTTTGAAAGAAAATTTTTGAAATCGGAGGCGCGGCAATGGAAGAGAAGAAGTCCAATTTTATTCACGACATCATTGACAAGGATCTCGCGGAGGGGGTTGAAACCGAGGTACACACGAGGTTTCCGCCCGAGCCGAACGGATATTTGCACATCGGCAGCGCGAAGGCGATTTATATAAATTACAATGCGGCGAAGACGTATGGCGGAAAGTTTAATTTGAGATATGACGACACGAACCCCGTGAAAGAGGACGACGAGTATGTCCGCGCGATAGAGGAGGATTTGCACTGGCTGGGGGCGGATCCGAACGGGGGAATTTTCTACGGGTCGGATTATTTTGATAAGTGTTACGAATTTGCGGTGAAGCTGATAAAGGACGGCAAGGCGTTTGTGTGCGATTTGACGCCGGAGAAAATGAGCGAATACAGAGGCGTGCCGACTTCTCCCGGAAAGGAAAGCCCCTACAAGAACCGCAGTGTTGAGGAAAACCTCGATTTGTTTGAGAGAATGAAGAACGGGGAATTCCCCGACGGGGCGCGGACGCTGAGAGCGAAGATTGATATGACCTCGCCCAACATGAATATGCGCGACCCGGTTATTTACAGAATAAAGCACGCGGAGCATCACAGGCAGGGGAACAAGTGGTGCATATATCCGATGTACGATTTTGCGCACCCCATTCAGGACGCGCTTGAAGGGATAACACATTCGCTGTGCTCGATTGAGTTCGCGAACCACAGACCGCTTTACAATTGGGTTGTGGACAATATCGGCTTTGAGCACAAGCCGCATCAGTACGAATTTGCGCGGCTGAACATGACGTACACCGTTATGAGCAAGCGTTATTTGCGAAAGCTTGTCGAGACGAAGGTCGTGGACGGTTGGGACGACCCGAGAATGCCCACCCTTTCGGGATTGAGACGGCGCGGGTACACGCCGAGCGCGATATTTGACTTTATCGAGCGCAGCGGCGTTGCGAAAGCGGATTCGATGGCGGATTTGAATTTGCTCGAATACTGCATTTGCGAGGAATTAAACGAGACGGCGGAGCGGCGCGTGTGCGTTACGGAGCCTTTGGAGGTTGAGATAACAAATTACCCCGAGGGCAAAACCGAATATTTTGAGCTTTCAAACCATCCGAAAAAGCCCGAGATGGGCACAAGAAAGCTGCCGTTTACGAAGAACATTTATATTGAAAAAAGCGACTTTATGGAGCATCCCGTGCCGGGCTTTACGAGGCTCAAGCCCGAGGGCGAGGTGCGGCTGATGGGCGCATATATTATGAAGTGCGAGAGCGTCATTAAAAATGATGCGGGCGAGGTTGTGAAGCTTCTTTGCAGCGTGGATTTGGAAACGGGCAACGGAAAGAGGACGGAAGGCCCTAAGGTGAAGGGCACAATCCACTGGTTGAGCTGCGAGCACGCGCTCGACCGCGAGGTTAGAATATATAACAACATCTTCAACCGTGAAAACGTGGCGACGCTGTTGGAGGACGACAATTTTGAGGAATTTTTGAACGACGAGTCGCTTGTCGTGCTGAAAGACGCAAAGATTGAAGAATCGCTCAAGGACGCGAAGGCGGGCGAGAGGTTCCAGTTTGTGAGAATCGGTTATTTTACGCCGGATTCGAAATTTGAAGGTGTATTCAACAGAACGGTAGCATTAAAGACAGGTTTTAAAGCCAAATAAGAGAGGACAAAAGAAATGGATTACAACAAGCTTGCGGAGCTTTTATTTCCGAATATTGATAAGGACATCGATTATTACGAGGCGCTTTATCCGAAGCGCGATTTGCCCGAAGGGGCGCGTGTGACGAGGCTGGGACCGAGCCCGACGGGATTTATACATTTGGGAAATTTGTACGGAGCGCTTGCGGACGAGCGATTGGCGCATCGTTCGGGCGGCGTGTTTTTCCTGCGCATTGAGGACACCGACAACAAGCGCGAGGTTGAGGGCGCGGTAGACGTGCTGATAAATTCACTTAAATATTTTAACATCAGCTTTGACGAGGGCGCGACGGCTGACGGCGAGGTGGGAATTTACGGTCCGTACCGCCAGAGGCAGAGAAAAGAGATTTATCAGACATTCGCCAAGCATTTGACAAAGAAGGGGCTGTGCTACCCGTGCTTCTGCTCGGAAGAGGAAAACGAGGCGAGAAGAAAGGCACAGGAGGAAATAAAGGCAAACCCCGGCTATTACGGCAAGTGGGCGACGTGCAGAAATCTCTCCTATGAGGAAATAGAAAAGAGAATCAACGCGGGAGAAAAATATGTTCTGCGCTTTAAAGCGTCGGAAAATCCGACGAGGACAATCGAGGTTAAAGACGAGATACGCGGCACACTCAAAATGCCCGAAAATGAGATGAATTTTGTGCTCTTAAAGAGCGACGGAATACCGACGTATCATTTTGCGCACGTTGTGGACGACCATTTGATGCGGACGACGCACGTTTTGCGCGGCGAGGAGTGGCTTGCGACGCTGCCGTATCATGCACAGCTTTTTGAGGCGCTCGGCTTTGAAATGCCGATATATTGTCACACGGCTGTTTTGATGAAGATGGATAACGGCGTAAAGCGCAAGCTTTCAAAGCGCAAGGACCCGGAGCTGGGGCTCGATTATTACCGCGGCGAGGGCTATTTGCCCGAGGCGGTGACGGAATATCTCCTGACGGTTTTAAATTCAAATTTTGAAGATTGGCGACGCGAAAATCCCGATGTGCCGATTGAGGATTTTGAATTTACAACGGAGAAAATGAGCGTTTCGGGGGCGCTGTTTGACATTGACAAGCTGTGCGACGTGTCGAAGAATTACCTCGCGAAGCTCGACGGAAAGAAGGTTTACGACAATCTGACAGCGTGGGCGAAGGAGTGCGACGGAGAGTATTACGCGCGGCTGACGCGCGATCCCGAATTTACGCTCAAGATGATAAACATAGGGCGCGGAGGCGACAAGCCGCGCAAGGATATCGCGAGCTGGAAGCAGTCAAAGGATTTTTACAGCTTCTTCTTTGACGAGACGTTTGAATATGAGGACGATTTTCCGCAGAACGTTTCGGAGGAGGACAGGCGCGAGATACTTAAAAAATATGAGGAAGGCTACAACCATGCGGATGTAAAGGAAGAGTGGTTCCCCAAGGTTCGCCTGTTGGCGGAGGAGCTCGGCTTTGCGCCCAAGCCTCAGCTTTATAAGAAAAACCCCGACGCGTACAAGGGACACGTCGGAGATGTGAGCGCGGTGATAAGAGTTGCCCTGACGGGACGCATGAACGCGCCCGACATTTGGGAAATTCAGCAGGTATTGGGCGAGGAAAGAACGAGAGAGAGAATAAAGAGGGCGATAGAGAAATAAAACCGCGCAAATTCGCGGGGAGAGGTAGAATTTGTCGTGATTTTAATTATAGGTGAAATAATCCTTATAACAATTCCGTTTGTGATATATTTAGCGTATAACGGTACTCTTGCAAAGCTTAAAAAAGGGTGGCTCATTATACCTGAAATTATCGCGATTGCCGCGCTGCTCTTTGTGAGCTTTAAAATAGCGGCGGATATTCCCTACATAGTGCGTGGAGGAAAATTGTGCGAAGAAGAGATTGCATATGTAACCGAATCGGCGGCTCGGTTTACCACAACCGCTGTTACGGTTGAGAGCGGTAAAAAGTATTGGGAGGTCGGCAGCGCTTCGGATTTGTGGATAAACGCAAAGGATTTGTACGACACCCCGAACGCGGCGCTCTATGTTTTGCCGAATACGAGGCTTATATATAAGATTGATTATTCATTCGGCGGAGTTTGGAACAATCTTTATTCAATTTACAGCTTCAATTTTCAAATACTTATCATGTGTTTATTTGAAGTATTTTTAATTTGGTTTTCCGTAAAGTACGGAAGATGGG
>JAJQCX010000058.1 GCA_021202495.1 Clostridia bacterium
GTAAATGCTGTTGCCCCGGATTGGCTTTGTTTCACGGTTGCCAAGACGTCAACTTTATGATACAATATTTATATTGCTATTATTCGGAGTGACATTCTATGAAAAAAATTGTTATAGGCATTTTGGCGCACGTCGATTCGGGCAAGACTACGCTTTCGGAAGCATTGTTATATCTCACGGGGGTTATCCGCCGCTTGGGACGCGTTGACCACAAGGACGCCTTTCTCGACACAAACGACATTGAGCGCGAGCACGGCATAACCATCTTTTCAAAAGAAGCCGTCTTTCAACACGGCGGCACATCGTTCACACTGCTCGATACGCCCGGGCACGTCGACTTTTCAGCCGAAACCGAGAGAACGCTGCGCGTTCTCGATTACGCGGTACTTGTTGTAAGCGGCGTCGAAAAGGTGCAGAGCCACACCGAAACCATATGGAATTTATTGAAACGGTATAATATCCCCTGCTTTATATTTGTCAACAAAATGGACATTGCCCACTCAAGCGAAGAAGAAATACTCTCGATTCTGCAAAAGACGCTCGACCCCGGCTGCCTCTCCCTTTCTTCGCCCGATTTTGCCGAAAGCGCCGCCTGCTGCGACGAGCAGCTTTTGGAGCTTTCGCTTGAAGAAAAGGAATTTTCGCCGGCGGACATTGCGGCGGCAGTTTTGCGCCGCTCCCTCTTCCCCGTCTGTTTCGGCTCGGCGTTAAAGACCGACGGAGTGGAAAATCTTCTTAACGCGCTTGACACATATTCTCTCTCCCCCGCACCGAAAAACGACTTTGCGGCAAAGGTTTTTAAAATTACCGAAGATGAACGCGGAAACCGCCTGACGCACATGAAGATAACCGGCGGGCAGCTTCGCGCGAGAGACTTTGTAAACGATGAAAAAATTAACGAAATACGCCTTTATTCCGGTTCAAAATTTCAAAGCGTGCAGCTTGCCGCGCAGGGCGACGTTTGCGCCGTAACGGGACTTTCCAAAACGCACCCCGGCGAAGGCTTGGGCTCTGAGCGCGATTCCGACGCCCTCTCCCTCACGCCCGTTTTTTCCTATGCCGTTGTTCTTCCCGAAGGCGTTGACGCATCATCCGCCTATCGCGAGTTCAAAAAGCTCGAAGACGAGGAAACGGAGCTTCACATCGTTCAAAACGAACAGACCAAAGAAATCGAAGTTCAGCTCATGGGAGAAGTCCAGTCCGAGGTTTTAAAGCAGCTCATTTTGTCGCGCTTTGACATGGCTGTCGAATTTACGCGCGGCAGCGTTATATATAAGGAAACAATCGCCTCCCGCGTTGAGGGCGTGGGGCACTATGAGCCATTGCGCCACTATGCCGAGGTTCATCTTCGCATGGAGCCGCTCCCACAGGGCGCGGGGCTCGTTTTTGCAACCGAGTGCAGCGAGGACGTTTTGGACAAGAATTTTCAGCGCCTTGTCCTCACCCATTTGGCGGAAAAAACGCACCTCGGCGTACTCACGGGCTCACCGATAACCGACATGAAAATTACGCTCGTCAACGGCAAAGCACACCTGAAACACACCGAAGGCGGCGATTTTCGCCAAGCGACTTATCGCGCGGTGCGTCAGGGGCTCATGCAGGCTGAGAGCGTGCTTTTGGAACCGTGGTATGATTTTGTGATAACCCTCCCCCAATACGCCGTAGGGCGCGCCATGACCGACATTGACCGCATGGGCGGCGAGCTTGACGCTCCGGAGGCGGTAAACGCGGAAATCTCCCGCGTGCGCGGAAAAGCGCCGATTTCGGCAATGCACGGCTACGACGTCATTTTGACATCCTACACCAAAGGCTTGGGGCGGCTCTCATGCTCATTTTGCGGCTACGGAAAATGCGTCAATCAAGACGAGGTTGTGGCGAGCATTGCCTACGACCCCGAGGCTGATATTTATAATTCTCCCGATTCGGTCTTTTGCGCACAAGGCGCGGGCTTTCCTGTCAAATGGTATGACGTTCCGCGCTATATGCACCTTGCAAATGAAAAAACGGCTTCATCCCCCGCATCCGAGCGCACACGCGCGGAAAAACGCGCCGAGGTTTCCGACAAAGAGCTTATGCAAATTTTCGAGGCGACCTACGGCAAAATCCGCCGCAGGGAATACACCGCGCCCAAGACGATAAATTATTCACAAAATCACAAGCCCTATAAATCAAAACCCATGCCGCAGGGGCCCGAATATCTTTTAATCGACGGCTACAACATCATTTTTGCGTGGGACGAGCTAAAGGATGCGGCAAACGAAAGCTTGGAAGATGCACGCAAGCTTCTCTTAGAGAAGGTCGGAATTTACTATGCCGTCTACCGCCCGGAAATCATTGTCGTCTTTGACGCCTACAAAGTCAAAAACAACCCCGGCAGCATTGAAAAGAATGGCAACATTACAATCGTCTACACAAAGGAGGCTGAAACCGCCGATTCCTACATTGAGCGCGTCACGCACACTCTTTCAAAAAATCACCGCGTCCGCGTCGCCACAAGCGACAGCCTTGAACAGATGATTATTTTGGGCAACGGCGCGTACCGCATTTCCGCGAACGAATTTCACCGCGACGTCATTTCAGCCGAAAATGAGATACGCTCATTTGTGCAGACTCACAACCTGCAAAACCGCAATCTTGACAATAAAGTGCTGCCGGAGGAGTTTATAAAAGAATTGCTCCGAGAATAACGCTTTTTGCGCATATTTTTGGCGTTATTGGGAATAACTTGCAAATATAGGGTTTTTTCAGTTCGCCCTTTCCCCTTTCGACTGATTTTTACACTTTTTGATTTTTTAAAAAGGATTTTTGTCGCCTCTGTCGAATAATTACATTGAACAGACAGGAAAGTGAGGCTCTTATGGCAAATTTCATTCCCGACGAGATTGTTTCGGAGGTCGTCGCTTCAACCGACCTCGTTGCGCTCGTTTCAAATTACGTTCCTTTAAAACGAAGCGGCTCAAGCTACGTTGCCTGCTGCCCCTTTCATCGGGAAAAAACGCCTTCGTTTCACGTGAGCGGCGACAAGCAGCTCTACCACTGCTTCGGCTGCGGAGTCGGCGGCAGCGCGCTGCAGTTTGTCATGGCGGCGGAAAATCTCGATTTTCCCGACGCGGTGCGTTTTTTGGCGGATCGCGCTGGCATTCGCATTCCCGAAACGACGGACGAATCAAACGACGAATTTTATAAAAAAAAGCGGAAAATTTACGAGCTAAACAAGGACGCGGCAAGGTATTTCCACAGCGTTCTTTTTTCACCCGCGGGGCGAAACGCGCTCGACTATCTCACAGGCCGCGAGCTTTCAATCAAAACCATAAATTCCTTTGGCTTGGGCGCGTCGCTTGACGAGTGGGACGGATGTCTCAACCATCTTTTGTCGCTCGGCTACGACCGCGAGCTTATCGTCGAGGCGGGGTTATGCATAAGAAACGAAAAGAACCACGTTTACGACCGTTTTCGCGGAAGGGTTATGTTTCCTATCATCGACGTGCGCGGAAATGTCGTCGGCTTTGGCGGACGCATAATGGGAGGCGACGGAGCGAAATATATCAATTCACCGGAAAGCGCCGTCTACAACAAAAGCAAACAGCTTTTTGCCCTGAACATGGCAAAAAAGAGCGACAGAGATTATATTATTCTCGTTGAGGGTTACATGGATGTCATTTCGCTGCATCAGGCGGGCTTTAACTGTGCCGTCGCGGGCTGCGGCACCGCCCTCACGCAGGAGCAGGCGCGGCTTGCGGCAAGGTATTCAAAAAACATATATCTCTGTTACGATTCGGACGAAGCCGGACAAAAAGCGGCAAGACGCGCAATTGAAATTTTTGAGCCGATTGACTGCTCGGTGCGTGTTTTGAGCGTCCCCGACGGGAAAGACCCGGACGAATTTATCAAAAAACACGGCGCGGCGGAATTTGAACGGCTCATTTCAGGCGCCTACGCCACGGTGCGCTATGAAATAGACAACCTATTTAAAGCATACGACGTGGACGACATTCCGCAAAAAGTGGAGCTTTCGCGCAGGGCGGCGCAAATTATCGCGCAGTTAAAAAACGCCGTGGAGCAGGACGAATATGTAAAATACGTCTGCCGAAAGGCGAACATTTCGGAGGACTCGCTTTTGACCGAAATAAAAAAGCAGCGCCGCCGCGACAGCAAAAAGAGCCTCGAAAACGAAATGCGTCAAGTTTCCTCGCAAAGCTCTCCCCGCCGCACGCAGAGCGGACAGGCTTCATCGCGTCTGAAAAAAGCGGAAGCGGGACTTCTCGCAGCGCTCCTTACCGACAAAAACACGTTTTTGCGCCTGTCGGAAGGAATAAATGCCGAAATCTTTACATACGATTTTCACCGCGAAATCTTTACCGAGGCGCAGAAAATGGCGGAAAGTGACGCTCCCTTCGGATTAAGCGAGCTTTCAGCCGCGTTCCGCGGACGGGAGGGCGAATTTTCGGAGGTCTTTTTATCCTCCGATTCCATCGCAGACCCAAAGGCGGCAGCCGCGGACTTCATAAAAATAATCGAGCGGGAAACGCTGAAAAAAGAAATCGACCAAGCCGTTGCCGAAGGCAATCGGGAAAAGCTGTCCGAATTATTAAAGAAGCAAAAGTCATTGAAAGGATGATTGTCAATGAACGAAAACACAAATAATAATGTTCCGAACAAAAAGAACGCCATCAAGGAGCTTTTGGACAAGGGCAAGCAGAAGGGTCTCCTCACCGAAAAGGAAATTGAGGATGCCCTCTCGGAAATTGAGCTTGACGCCGAGCAGATAGAAAAAATACACGAAACTCTCGACTCCATGGGCATTGAGGTTATCGGCGACATGGAAAGCGAGCTCGCGAAGGTAGACGAGCCCGACCTTTCCGAGGGGGATCCGGAGGATTTGACGCTTCCCGAAGGCGTCAACATTGACGACCATGTGAGAATGTATTTGAAGGAAATAGGCAAGGTTCCGCTTCTCACGCCGGCGGAGGAGCACGAATATGCCCGCCGCATGGCGGAAGGCGACGACGAAGCGCGTCAAAAGCTGACGGAGGCAAATCTGCGCCTTGTTGTCAGCATTGCCAAGCGCTATGTCGAACGCGGAATGCTTTTCCTCGACCTCATTCAGGAGGGCAACCTCGGGCTTATCAAGGCGGTTGAAAAGTTCGACTACACAAAGGGATATAAATTTTCCACCTACGCGACGTGGTGGATAAGGCAGGCAATCACCCGCGCGATAGCGGATCAGGCGCGTACAATTCGCATACCGGTACACATGGTTGAGACGATAAACAAGCTCATCCGCGTGTCGCGCCAGCTTTTGCAGGAGTACGGACGCGAGCCCACCATGGAGGAAATCGCCAAGGAAATGAACATGAGCCTTGAAAAGGTGCGCGAAATTATGAAGATAGCGCAGGAGCCGGTGTCGCTCGAAACTCCCATCGGCGAGGAGGAAGACAGCCATCTCGGAGACTTTATCCCCGACGAGGAAGCGCCCGCGCCCAGCGAGGCGGCGTCGTTCATGCTTTTGAAGGAGCAGCTCACGGAGGTGCTTTCAACTCTCACTCCCCGTGAGGAAACTGTACTTCGTCTGCGCTTTGGCTTGGTCGACGGCAGAGCGCGCACATTGGAGGAGGTCGGCGGAGTGTTTAACGTCACCCGTGAGCGCATCCGCCAGATCGAGGCGAAAGCTCTGCGTAAGCTTCGTCACCCCTCAAGAAGCAAAAAATTAAAGGACTTTTTGGAATAATCCAATGAAAGTGAAAGGAGGCGGCAGATTTGCGTTCAAACGAATCCGCCGAGGATTACCTCGAGGCAATATTAATGCTGCAAAATGAAAAGGGCTACGTTCGAAGCATCGACGTCGCCCATTCGCTGTCGTTCACAAAGCCCAGCGTTTCTGTTGCGATGAAGTCTCTGCGCGAAAAGGGCTACATCACCTTTGACGAAATGAGCCACATTCATTTAACCGAATCGGGCTACGCCATCGCCGCCAAAATTTATGAGCGGCACGACGTCCTCTCCCGCGCCCTGATGAGCTTGGGCGTCGATAAAGAAACCGCCCTCGCCGACAGCTGCAAAATAGAGCATGATTTGAGCGACATCAGCTTTGAAAAGATTAAGGAATATTTAGTTAAGGTTGGGGTTATATAATAGGGCAAATTCGGATAAGTAAAATTTACTGTTGCAAAAACTATATTATCGTGATATAGTATAAATGAATTTGGGATAAAAAAGGAGTTTTCGCAATGATCAAACATTCAGATATGTTATTCTCCGATTTCCCACAGGTTGGTAAAATTACGCAAAGCGCAAAGGATGCCAACAGCAAAAGGACATTTACGGGAAGCGTAAGAATAAATAACGGTCAATACCGAACAGATGAGCAGGTTAAAGAATACAGAGAGCGTTCTTTAAAAAGGAGTTTGCCGTAATTTAATATGAGTTCTACAAATGACAAGCTTAATTGGCGAAAAGTGTTTGACACTTATAATACAATTAAATATCTTTATGCTCTTTGTGAGGAAACCGACCCGGATCTGAATACCAATTTGCAACCGCTAAACGAATTTAGGGCTGCATTAGATCATGTCCTCAGACTTATTGCCATTGAGAACTTTGAGGAGTATCGGGACAAAGACCCTCAGGCGGAATTGGATAAGCTGTACGGACATCTTTCCAGAGCGTTTTTTGATTTATGCGACATGATTTCAATAAATTACAGAAATAAAATTATTGATTCATTAGAGGATTATTCGGTTGAGGATATTACGGTTGCTTTGCCGACTTATTATTCGGAAATTAAACCGAATATCAACAAATTTTCTGAAAATATTGCTCGTTTGCGAACCAATAAACGCTTTGAGTCCAAAAATGATTTGGACTATTTGGACGAGTACCCGAAAATAATCAAACAGCTTCAAAACTATTATGAAACCGTTTTAGCAGCGCAACCCTCATTATATGAACTGCGTCAAAAGCGGGAAGACAAAGAAAAAAGAGAAAACAGAAGTCGAATATTAACGGGATGGGTTATTCCGATAGTTTCAATTATCGTAGCTTTGATAATCGCCCTTATAGGATGGCTTATTTAATGCAAAGAATGCCGCGCAAATGCGCGGCATTTTTGATATATTACACATCCCTCATCGAAACCGATATTCTCTTCTTCTCCACATCAACGCCGATTATTTTTACTTTTACGACATCGCCGACGCTTAATGCTTCGGTCGGGTGCTTGATATATCGATCGCATATCTTCGATATGTGGCAGAGCGCGTCCTGATGCACGCCTATGTCGATAAACGCGCCGAAATCTATCACGTTTCTCACGCAGCCCTCGACAATCATGCCCTCTTTGAGGTTTTCAATTGACATTGCGCCGGTTCTCAAAAGCGGTTTGGGGAGCTCGTCGCGCTCGTCGCGGCCGGGCTTTAAAAGGGTTGTCACAATGTCGTCAATGCTCATTTGTCCGATGTTGTATTTTTCCTTCACGTCGTCGAGATTGACCGTTTTAACCTTTTCGCGGAAACCTATGAGCTTTCCTTTCTTTACGTCCTCCTTCGTATAGCCGCACTTGGCAAGTATCTCCTTTGCCGCGCCGTAGCTTTCGGGGTGGACGTTTGTATTATCCAAAACCTCTTCCCCATCCGAAATGCGCATGAAGCCCGCGCACTGCAAAAAAGTCTTTTCGCCGAGCTTGCTGACCTTTAAAAGCTCGCGCCTTCTCTTAAACGCGCCGTTTTCCTCGCGGTATTTGACAATGTTTTTCGCAACCGCGCCCGAAACGCCCGCAATATGTTCCAAAAGTGCGCCGGATGCGGTGTTCAAATCAACACCGACACGGTTTACACATTCCTCGACGACGCCGTCAAGCGCGCTTTCGAGCTTTTTTTGGTTGCAGTCGTGCTGATACTGCCCGACCCCTATCGCCTTGGGTTCAATTTTCACAAGCTCGGCAAGAGGGTCTTGAAGTCTCCGCGCAATCGAAACCGCACTGCGCAGCGACACGTCGAACTGCGGAAATTCCTCCGCTGCAAGCTTTGACGCGCTGTAGACGCTCGCGCCGGCTTCGGAGACGACCATGTATTTAACTCTGCCGCCAAACTGCGAAATAACGTCGCTCACAAATTCCTCGCTCTCCCCCGTCGCGGTGCCGTTGCCTATCGAAATGACGTCAACGTTGTTTCGCTCAATCATGTCGGTCATCTGCTTTTTCGCCTTTTCCTTGTCGTGGTGAGGGAGAGTGAAGTAGCCGACAGAGGTTTCGAGTACCTTGCCCGTTCCGTCAACGACGGCAAGCTTGCAGCCCGTCCTGTAGCCGGGGTCGACGCCCAAAACAACCCTATTCTTTACGGGCGGCTGCATGAGAAGATTTTTTAAATTGACCGCGAAAAGATCAATCGCCTTTTCCTCCGCGCGTTCGGTGAGAAGATTTCGTATTTCGGTTTCGACAGAAGGCGCGATGAGGCGCGAATAGGAATCCTCCGCCGCCTCGCGCACAATTTTCGCGCTCTCTCCCCCGTTTTCCGAAACAATTCTGCCATTCAAAAGCTCGCACATCACGCTCTCGTCGCAGTTGAGCTTGACCGTGAGCACGCCCTCTTTTTCACCTCGGTTCATTGCGAGAATGCGGTGATTTGCAATTTTATTCACAGGCTCGGAAAAATCGTAGTACATTTCATACGTTTTGTTTTCCTTTTTCATTTTTGTCGAAACGAAAGCTTCTGCATACGTTTTCGCGCGCACCGCCTTGCGGTTTTCCGCGTCGTCCGATATTATTTCCGCGATTATGTCTCTTGCGCCCGAAAGCGCTTCTTCTGCGTTCGCGACGCCCTTTTCCTCGTCTATGTATCGCGCCGCCTCCTTTAAAACGTCGGTTTTCGCGCTTTGCAGCAAAATAATGTTTGCCAAAGGCTCCAACCCCTTTTCACGCGCAATTGTCGCACGCGTTCTGCGCTTGGGGCGAAACGGACGGTAAATGTCCTCAAGCTCGGTTAAGCTTTTCGCTCCCGCAATTGCCTTTTCAATCTCGCCGGTCAGCTTGCCCTGCTCTTCAATAAGACGCGCCACGTCCGCGCGCCGCTCGTCAAGCGCTCGCGCCGCCTCAAGCTTGTCCGCAAATTTGCGCAGCGTCTGATCGTCCGTCGCGCCGGTCATTTCCTTTCTGTATCGTGCGATAAAGGGAATGGTGTTCCCGTCGTCCAAAAGCTTGACAATGTTTTCCGCGTGCTCCGGCTTCATTTTAAATTCGGCGCACAAATCCTGTGTTATTTTATCCATAAGCTGATTTTCCTCCCTGTCAAAAAGTCGGGCAAACGCCCGACTTTTCTTACTGCTTGTTAATTTCTCCCGCAGGAACCTTTTCCTTAAAGAGCAGCGTTATCGCCCAAAGCCCTGCCAAGCCGACAATCGTAAAGATTATGCGGCTTATGAGAGCGCCCTGTCCGCCGAAAAGCATTCCCACCAAATCGACGCCGAAAAGTCCAATCGAGCCCCAGTTCAGAGCGCCGATAATTACCAATACCAAAGCTGTGTTGTCCATGTACGTTCTCCTTTTATCATATTACTGTACATAGTATTCCACCACAACCTCACGGTATTCATCTTATTTTACGGTTTTCTTTACCTTTGACGCGGCAGCCTTTGCCTTAAGCTCTTCGCCGGTATATGCCTTCAAATGCCAAATCTTGTCGTTATATTCGTTTATAGTTCTGTCGGATGAGAAGAATCCGCTCTTTGCAACGTTCAAAATTGCCTTCTTGTTCCATGTGTCAACGTCGCGGTATTCGCGGTCAATTCTTCTGTGAACCTCGGCATAGCTTTCAAAGTCGCGCACAACCATGTATGTGTCGGAAACGCTTCTGTCGCCGAACACAAGCGACTGATAGAGGTCGTAATAGTAGTTTTCGGAATTGAACGTGCCGTTGATGAGAAGGTCGAGCACCTTTCTTATCTCGGGGTTCGTCGCGTAAATTTCCTGGCTTGACGCCGATTCAAATCTCTTAGCCTTTGCAACCTCGTCGCTCGTCATGCCGAAGATAAACATATTTTCCTTGCCGACGCACTGGCTCATTTCAACGTTTGCGCCGTCCATCGTTCCGCAGGTGAGCGCACCGTTTGCCATGAACTTCATGTTGCCTGTGCCGGAAGCTTCAAGACCGGCAGTTGAAATCTGCTCGCTTATTTCCGCTGCGGGAATAATCATCTGTGCGAGCGAAACGCCGTAGTTTTCGATAAATACGACCTTTATCTTACCCTTGATGTCGGGGTCGTTGTTGACAACGTTCGCGACATCGTTAATGAGCTTGATGATGAGCTTTGCCCTCTTATACGCTCTCGCCGCCTTCGCGCCGAAAATAAACGTGTGCGGAACAATGTCAAGGTCGGGGTTTTTCTTGAGCTTGTCGTAGAGATACATAATGTGAAGAATGTTCAAAAGCTGGCGCTTATATTCATGCAGTCTCTTCACGTGAACGTCGAAAATGGAGTTGGGGTCAACGTCGATTCCGTTCTGCTCCTTGATATATGCCGCAAGCTCCTTCTTCTTTTCAAGCTTAACGGCTTGGAACTTCCTTCTGAATTCCGCATCGTCCGCGTAGGGAGTGAGCTTATCCAAAAGTTCCGGATTCTTCTCCCAGCCCTCGCCTATCGTTTCGGTGATAAGCTTGGAAAGCTGCGGGTTTGCCAGTCTCAGCCAGCGGCGATATGTTATGCCGTTTGTGATTGCGGTAAACTTATTGGGAGAAAGCTTGTAATAGTCGTTAAATACTTCTTTTTCGAGAATATCGGTGTGCAGCACCGAAACGCCGTTGACCTTGTGGCAGCAAGCAAGGCAAAGGTTCGCCATGTTTACATAATCATACGCGATAATCTGCATATAGTTAATCTTGCCCCAGTCATAGCCGTAAGCCACGATAAGCTTTTCGGTAAGACGGCGGTTCATTTCCTCCAGAATCATCCAGATTCTCGGCAACATGCGCTGTACGAGCTCCTGCGGCCACTTTTCAAGCGCTTCGCTCAAGATGGTGTGGTTCGTATATGCGAACACTTTCTGGCAGATTTCCCATGCCTGATCCCAGCCCATGCCCTCTTGGTCCATGAGCACGCGCATAAGCTCAGGAATTGCGATTGCCGGATGAGTGTCGTTGATGTGGATTGCAACATAATCCGCCAAGCGCGACACATCCGGACCGTGATGACGCTTAAAGCGCGAAAGAATCCACTGTATTGTACATGAAACAAAGAAATACTGCTGTCTCAAACGCAGCTCTTTGCCCTCTTGGTTGCTATCCTCGGGATAGAGAACCTTACTGATAGCTTCAGCCATCGCCTGCTCTTCGGACGCCTTGATTGAAGCCTGAACAGGATCGAGAGTTGAAAATGTGTCAAAATCGGATACGGTATCCGTCTTAGCCTTTGCCGACCACAGACGCAGCGTGTTTACAATCTTCGCGTCATATCCCGCGATAGGCATGTCGTAGGGAATGCCGATAACGTCGGTGGAGCCGACATATTCGGGGTGCATCCTTCCGTCGGAGCCGGCAATCATGTTGATTTTTCCGCCGAAGTGGACAGTCTGCTGCTCCTCGGGACGCGCAATTTCCCACACGTCGCCGTCCTTGAGCCATTCGTCATACATTTCAACCTGCTCGCCGTCGACAATCTTCTGTCTGAAAAGACCGTATTCGTAGCGTATCGAACATCCAAACGCCGGCAAATTGAGCGTCGTGAGCGAATCGATAAAGCACGCCGCCAATCTTCCCAAACCGCCGTTGCCGAGCCCCGCATCCTTCTCCTGTGCCGAAATTTCAGCCAAGGAGCAGCCCATCGATTGAAGCACCGCTTCATAATCGTCCGTGAGACCGATGTTCAGCAAATTGTTGCCGAGCGCTCTGCCCATAAGAAATTCAAACGAAAGATAAAACAATTCCTTGTTCTGAATTTTGCGCTGCTCTCTGCGGTATGCCGTCCAACGCTCAACGATTGTGTCGCGCACTGTGAGCGCAGCCGCCTTATAGATGTGCATGGGCGTTGCGTCCTCAAGTGTTCTTCCGAAATGACGGCTCAGCTTTCCGACAATTTCGTCTTTGATTGCCTGCTGTGAGGCTGTAAGTTCCTTGCTCATTCGTATCAAACCTTTCATAGTAAATGATGTACTTTTTTCAAATCCCGCTCCAAAAGTTACGCCAAGCTCTGATACAGCTCGATATATTCCCTCGCGCTCTGCTGCCATGAATAGTCCTTTGCCATTGCCCTTCTGCAAATGCCGTTCCAATCCTTGCGGCGGTTGTAATAAATGTCGTGCGCGTATCTTATCACGCCGAGCATTTCATGCGCATTGTAATTTTTAAAGCTAAAGCCCGTGCCGGTGCTTTCAAATTCGTTATAGGGCTCAACAGTGTCCTTCAAACCGCCCGTTTCGCGCACGATGGGCAGCGTGCCGTAGCGCATTGCGATAAGCTGATTGAGTCCGCACGGTTCAAAGAGCGACGGCATCAGCGTCACGTCACTTGCCGCATAGAGCTTATGCGCAAGAGTGTTGTCAAAGCGAATTTGCGCGCTCACTCTTCCGTGATACTTCCAGTCAAAATACCTCAGCGAATCCTCATACTTTTTCTCGCCCGTGCCGAGCACGACAATCTGAATGTTTTGGTCAAAGCAAATGTCCTCCAAAACGCAGTTGACCAAATCCATGCCCTTTTGGCTTGTGAGGCGCACAATCATGCTGATGATGAACTTTTCATCATCCTCAACAAGCCCCAACTCGCGCTGAAGCGCCGTCTTGTTGAGCTTTTTCTTTGAGATAAAATCGCGTGAATTATAGGTTTCGTAAATCATTTCGTCCGTGCGGGGGTTGTAGGTGTTGTAATCAATGCCGTTCACAATTCCCTTCAGGCTGCCCGCTCTCGCACGCAGAAGACCGTCCAGCTTTTCGCCGTAAAATTCGGTCTTTATTTCCTCCGCATATGTCGGGCTTACGGTCGTAATGTAATCCGAATACGTCAGCGCGCCCTTCATAAAGCTTGCGTCCTTGTAAAATTCGAGCTTGTCGGGCGTAAAATAGCTCTTTTCAAGCTCGCACACGTCCGCGATGACCGCCTTGTCGTAAATGCCTTGGAATTTGAGATTGTGGATTGTAAACAAAGTCTTTATCCTGTTGTAGCGTCCGTCATACGCGTAATGCGCGCGAAGCAGCACGCTCACCATACCCGACTGCCAGTCGTTTGCGTGGATAATGTCCGGCCAAAAATCAACAACCTGCAAAAGCGCAAGCACAGCCTTGTCGAAAAAGGCAAAACGTTCGATGTCCGTCGCAATGTCTCCGTAGACATAGTTTGCGCCGAAATAAAATTCGTTATCCACAAAATAATACGTAACATTGTTCATTTTAAGCTCGAACACGCCGCAGTACTGACTTCTCCACCCCATCTTGATATAGATGTGGTCAATGTACTGCATTTGATCTTTGTATTGCTGCGGAATTACGGCGTATTTGGGCAGAATAACCCTCGTTTCAACGCCCTGCGCCACAAGCTCCTGCGGCAGCGACCCCGCAACGTCGCCCAAGCCGCCCGTCTTGACAAACGGCGCACATTCACTTGTTACAAACAAAACATTCATTGCCGACACTCCTTAGAGTTTTTTCATTATTATAATTATATATTATAC
>JAJQCX010000033.1 GCA_021202495.1 Clostridia bacterium
GTCCCAACCCACGCCCGCCGCAGGCGGGCTTAAATTCAAATTCCGCCTCGCGGAATTTGCCCCTTCATTTTTAATTTTAAATTTTTAATTCTACATTTAATTAAGCCTCCCAAACAGCCCGATGAATGTGCATTTTTTAAAAAAATGTGTGTTTGTCGGGCTTATTTTGTCTGAAAAATGTGCAAAAATCATCTTGAAAACCCCGAAAAATGTGTTATACTTTAATCGGGCGGTGATAATTTTGCAAAGAAACGCACTTAATGATTTAATAAAATGGAAGTCCGGCCCCGAGAGAAAGCCTATGGTCTTAAAAGGTGCGCGGCAAGTCGGCAAAACGTGGCTTATGAAGGAGTTCGGCAAAACCTGCTATCGCAATTTTGTCTATTTTAACTTCGACGAGGAAGATGCGTTAAAGTCAATTTTCGCGTCAAATAAAAATCCTCTGCGGATTATTGAGCTTCTTTCCATGGTTGCCGGTGAAAAAATTTTTCCCGAAGAAACGCTGATTATTTTTGACGAAATCCAAGAATGTCCCGAAGCGCTGAACGCGCTGAAATATTTTAAAGAAAGCGCCGGCGAATACCACGTAATCTCCGCGGGCAGTCTGCTCGGCACACTTCTTGCCGAGCCCAAATCCTATCCTGTGGGCATGGTCAATCTTCTGAACATTTATCCTTTGACGTTCGATGAATTTTTAAGCGCGTCCGACAGCGCTCTGTACGCTTACTATTCTTCAATTCGCAAGGATAGCTCCGTTGAAGACATTTTCCACGCACGTCTGCTTGACGCCTACAACAACTATCTTATCATCGGAGGTATGCCCGAATGTGTTTCCTCGTGGATAAAATATAAAGACCCCGCGCGAATAGCTCAAATTCAGCGCGAGCTTGTCGAAATTTACGAAAACGACTTTTCCAAGCACAACGGCAGGGGCAACAGCGGACGCATTTTGATGGTTTTTCGCAGCATAGCCTCTCAGCTTGCCAAGCCGAACGAGAAATTTATGTACGGCGCGGTTCGCAAAGGCGGCAGGGCGCGTGATTTTGAAGAAGCGATTGAATGGCTCGTTTCAGCCGGTATGCTCAACCGTGTGTATAATGTTTCAAAGCCCGAGCATCCTCTTTCCGCTTTTGACAAGCTCGACTGCTTCAAGCTCTTTCTTTTCGACACAGGGCTGCTCAAGCATATCGCCGGTATTGACAACAGCGCCATTCTCTTAAAAAGCGATTATCAATTCAAAGGGCAGCTCACCGAAAATTATGTTCTGCAGCAGCTTCGAGGGCAATTCGAGGTTGAGCCGCGCTAGTTTTCCGATAAGAACGGCGAGATTGATTTTGTAATACAATGCAAAACGGAAATTATCCCCGTTGAAGTCAAAGGCGGTGAGGATAAATCCGCACCGTCCTTCAAAAGATATATCGCAGAACGCTCTCCCTCCCACGCCGTCCGTTTTTCCAAACGCGGGTACAGATGTGACGGACATATCACAAATATCCCGCTCTATCTCGCGGCAAAAACAAAAGACCTGCTTTAACCCAAAAATAGGCTGTGCCGAAATCCGGCACAGCCCTTTTTTTATTATTGACCTATTTTATCAGTTTCCGAAGAATACCGTTACGTAATAGTAGCCGTTTGAGCTTACCGCAACTCCTACGCCGACAGACTTATAGTCTTCCGAAAGAATCTTCGATTTCTTGCTCGAGCTGTTCATCCAAGAAGATACTATCGCATAAGCGGAGGTGCTGCTCGAAATTCTGCTTGCGGAAATTCTTGCTCCGGAAGAGCTTGCGCTTCTCGTCAAGCCCGCAAGATACGAGCTGTAGCTGTTAGCCGAGCTCGCCAAGCTGCTGCTCTGCGTGAGGGCGGAAAGTCCCGCACTAGCGCGCTCGCTGTTTATCTGACTGAGAATGTCGCTCGCAAGCTTCGCCGCGTCAGATGCCGTCGGCACATTTGTCGTAGTCGTGGTAGTTGTTGTACCCGTATTCGTACCGGTTGCAGCTTCCGTTGCCTTTTCAGTCGCAGCCTCGGTCGCAGCCTCAGTTGCCTTCTCTGTCACAACCTCGGTCACAGGCTCGGTTGCAGCTTCTGTCGCTTTTTCGGTTGCAGCTTCCGTCGCGGGTTCCGTTGTCGGTTCGCCCGCAGCCTCGGTCGGAGCTTCCGTTGCGGCTTCGGTCGGCGCCTGTGTTGCAGCCTCGGTAGGTGCAACCGTCGCAGCTTCTGTCGGTGCCACTGTTGCAGCCTCCGTGGGCGCTGCTGTTGCCGCTTCTGTGGGAGCAACCGTTGCAGCCTCCGTGGGCAGCACTGTTGCAGCCTCAGTCGGAGCTACCGTTGCAGCCTCGGTGGGCGCTGCTGTTGCCGCTTCTGTCGGAGCTGCCGTTGCAGCCTCGGTCGGAGCCTCGGTTACAGTTTCGGACAGCGTCACAGACGTTGCCTCTTCTGTTGCAGCTTCCGTAGCCGCCTCAGTCTCAGCCTCGGTTGCAGCTTCTGTTGCAGCCTCGGTCGACTCTTCTTCATTCGGCGTTTCGGTCGGCGTTTCTGTCGGCGTCTCTGTTGCAGCTTCCGTCTCGGTTTCCGTCTCTACCTCTGTTGCGGTTTCGCTTTCAGTTTCCGTTTCAGTCTCTGTTTCTTCCTCGTCATCGTCCGGGTCAACTACGACGATATTATCCCAAATCGTTCCGCTGCCGCCTGTGTATTCGCCGGCATCCATGCGGAAGATGAATACGTCTATAACCTCATCCTCATACGTTCTTACAACAACGTAGGTATCTATCGAAGTTGTCGTCTTAATGCCGGAGAACGAAGATGATTCATAAGTCGTTGTTCTTACCGTGTAATCGGTCAATGCGTAAGCAACGCTGCTGTCGTTATAGAAGCTCTCGTCGATACCCTCAATCGTGAAGTATCTCGTCTTCTTATCCTCCACAAGACCTACGTATACATTCGCGTCCTCATCGGTCGGAACGTCCGCATTAGCGAGAGCGTAGGGAAGATCGTCCACATCGTCTGTCGTTGCCGCCACAATCTCAAGGCTCGATACATATCCGTCGGAGCCCGTTTCGATGAGAACTATGTTGCCCTTTTCAACATCGTAAGAGTCGTCGGGGTCAATCGTGTATGTCTTTGTCGAACCGTCTACAATACCTGTTATTCTCGTCGTCGTGTCGCCGTCAACAGATACCTGCGCGGTCTTTGTTACGAGAATTGCATGGCTCTCATAGTTGACAGAGGAGATACCGTCTGTGATAACAACGGCGGTGATGTCCTTGCCGCGCTTGCCGTAAGCGATAAAGCTGTAGCTGTTGCCGTCTACGAAGAAGTCGTCAACCTCGCCCACTTCAACCGCGTCAACAAGCTTTTCTTCGCTGTCATTGATGTTGAATACCACCGGATCGCTCGACAAATCGTAAGAACCGTAGGTTTCCTTGCTCTCCGAATATTCCTTGCTGTTTTCATCCGCGTACTTTGTCTGCGCGTAGAAGTCGGTATAGGAACCCGGCAGATAAATCTCGGAGATATATCCGGCGGATGTCACCTTTGCCTTAATGATACCCGCATAGCCGTCGATGCCGTATTCCTCGGCAATCTCGTTTTGTGCCGCAAGAAGCAGTGCGTAAGCTTCTTCCGCGTCGATGTTCTTATAAACCGTTCCGTCGGTGTCTACAAACTTAACCTTTGTGGACTTAATCTCATACGATGTAACCTTGCCCGACGTCGTCACAATCTGAAGCACATATTCATCTTCGCCCCAGCTTTCGGTGATGTCGTAGTTTGTTACAAAGTAGTAGTTTCCACTCGACGTGGAGGTCGAAGAAACGGTGGAGTAAGCAATCTTTCCGAGATAGTTGAGATAGAACGTACCGTAGTCGCCCAAATCAATGTCTCCCGTAAATACCGTTGAAAGAGTATATGCTTCGTCGTCGATATAATATTCTTCCTCATCCGGGTCGTAAGCCTCAATCGAGCCCGTCACATATGCGCTCGACGCATAAACCGTAACGATGGAGCGTGATGTGTCAAGACAGGTGATGATGTCGTCAACTTCGATGTCGTCAAGGTCGGCAACTTCGTCGTCGCGTATGACGGTGTAGTAAACGTCCTCATCTTCGGTGTCAATCGTCAAATCGCCGTCTTCACCCGAGAAGTACCACTCGCCGTCGTCCTCCTCGATTTCCTCAACGAGGAACTCAACGCCGTAGCTGTCGTCAAATACCGACACAAACAGGAATTCATAATCGTCGTCGTTGTCGTTGTCGACAAGCGTCAAATAGTCGAGAGTTTCAAAATATTCCGAAACGTCGTCGGTAACTATTTCGCCGTTTACGACAAGCACATAATTGCTTGCAATGTCAAGCTCGGTGAGCTTTTTATCGGTCGACTTGCGCTCATATGCGATAACCGTGTCGTCACTGTCGTCGGCGGAGAGCTTATCCTGCGTTACCTCAACCACGTTATTTCTCGAGGTATATTCGGTAATCGCAAAGATTGTCAAATCGCCCGAATCGTCGTCCTCGCCGACATAAGCCGTAACCGCATAGCCGAGATAGAGTACCGCGTCGGTGTCGCCCTCGTCAAAGCTGTACTCATAGCCCGTGTCGTAGTCCGAAGAATCCGCGTATGTCTTCGTAATCTCAAGAGTGATGTCATGGTCTCTCGAAGAATAGGTGTCGCCCGTGAGATATGTGTCGGTCACAATCGCGTCAACCTTTTCAAAGCCGAGATAATCGTTCAAAATTGTTCTGCCGTTTGTGCTGTAGGTGATGCCGTTGATGCCTGTGCTGTAGGAGGTTTCCTCAAGTATTTCAATCTCAAGCGCGTTGTAAACGAGCCTTGCAACCGTAGCTCTCGAAGCCGCCTGACCAACCGAGCCGGAAACGCCCTTCGTCACGCCCGCGGTCGAAGCCGCCGAGATGTATCCGTCGGGATATCCTCCTCTGTTGTCCGCCACGAGGTCGTAGCCTACCGCGCATACAACCATTTTCACAATCTGCTCATATGTAACTTCATCTGTCGGGCAAAACGTCCCGTCGGGGAAACCGTTGATAATGCCCAGGCTGCTTGCGAGATTGATATATCCGCTCGCCCAGTAGTCCGCGTCAACATCGGAATACGATGTTGTGCCCATCGCGCCGTCCGCATCCGAGCCGTAGCCCAGCGCACGCACGATGATTGCCGCCGCTTCGGCACGTGTTATGGTGTTGTCGGGTCTGAACGTGCCGTCCTCATAACCTGTTATAATTCCCAGACTTGTCAGAAGCCCCACGGCTTCCGAATATGAGGCTGAATCGCTGACGTCCGAGAAACCGGACGCGGAAGCGAAAATCGGCATCGCTGTCAGCGCCATTGCCAAAACGGTAATTACCGCAATTATTCTTTTGATGTTCTTCATTGTCGGTCCTTCCTTCCTTGATAGATTCTGATAGATGAAAATGCTTTTTCGGAGACGGTTCCGCAATTGACATTCCCGAATCTATCGTTATGTTGAACAGAGGACACTTCCCCTTTCTACACTTCGATTATAATCCGTCCGTCTCGAAATGTCAATTACATCACCGTTAAAGTTATATTTCAACCGTATTACAACTTTGTGCTCCGATACACTTCCGACCCTCTCTCAGTGTTCTACGCTTATAATACTTCTCAAACGTCAAAATAGTTGCACCGCTTTATGAATTTTTTTTTACACTCGTCACTATACACCCTTTCTGTCGCGTTTTTCCTCACCAAAGCGCCGGTACGGGGGGGGGCTCGTCCCCCGCCGCCCGCGCCCGCAGGCGCTCAATACCAAATTCCGCCCCGCGGAATTTGTACCTTCATTATTAATTCTACATTTTTAATTCTTAATTACAATATAACCTTTTCCCTCCCTTCCGCATAATATTTACCGAGGTGTTTATAAATGACCGGCAAAAACGTTCTTGTAATAGGCGGTTCAGTCCGCCTCGAAAAGGCCGCCGAAGCGTTTGGTAAGCATGGCTTTTCGGTCGGCATATTTGACGGAAGCCGCGCGCTCAAAAACGCGGTCGATTCTTCCGACATTATTCTTTTGGGAATCCCCGCCACGACAGACGACGTATATATCAACGCCGACAATCTCCCCTCGCCGATAAGCATAAAGGATTTGGCAATGCTTGTCGGACGAAAAAAGCTTGTCGCCGGAGGAAGACTGAGCGAAAGGGCGAAGGCGCTCTTTGACATTCACGGCGTTCACTGGGCGGATTACGCTCTGCGCGAGGAATTTGAAGCTTTGAACGCCGTTCCGACGGCCGAGGGCGCAATCGCGCTCGCGATGGACGAATTTCCCTTCACCATCTTTTCCTCCCGCGTTGTGATAACGGGCTTCGGACGCGTCGCGAAGGCTCTCGCGCAGCGGCTTCACGCGCTCGGAGCGCAAGTTGTAATCTGCGCCAGACGCGCCGGAGCGCGGGCGGAGGCCGAAAGTATGTCCTGCAAAGCCTGCGATTTTAACGCACTTTGCCGAGAGGCGGCGCAATGCGACATTTTGTTCAACACCGTGCCCGCGCAGGTAATAGGCGGCGAAGCGCTTTCGGCGCTGCCGCCTCACGCCGGAGTAATCGACCTTGCGTCAAAGCCCGGCGGAGTGGATCTTGACGAAGCGAAAGCTTTGGGCGTAAACGTCATTTGGGCGCTTTCGCTCCCCGGAAAGGTCGCACCGGTAACCGCGGGCAAGATAATCGAAAAAACCGTTCTGAACATAGCCGAGGAAATGCGGCTCTGACAGACGGCGAAGGGAGGACACATACGAATTGTATGGATAATGTTCCTATCTCCCCTGCGGAGGAAAAAATTTACGAATAGGCTTTGCCATGACGGGCTCCTTCTGCACGTTTAAAAAGGTGCTGGCGGAGCTTGAAGCGCTCTGCGAAATATATCCCGACGTGACGCCCATCATGAGCAAAGCCGCTTTTGAAACAAACACACGTTTCGGCACAAGCGAATATTTCACGTCGCGCGTCCGTGAAATCTGCGGGCGCGATATAATTACAACAATCGCGGATGCCGAGCCGATAGGACCCAAAAAGCTTCTTGACGCGCTCATTATCGCGCCCTGCACCGGCAACACGCTCGCGAAAATCGCGCTCGGCGTCACCGACAGCTCGGTTACACTCGCCGCGAAGGCGCATCTCAGAAACGAAAGATGCCTCATCATAGCGCCGTCCACAAACGACGCCCTGGGCGCGAACGCCAAAAATCTCGGAATGCTGCTCAACACGAAAAATATATATTTTGTTCCCTTCGGTCAGGACGACCCGATAAAAAAGCACCGCTCCCTCGTCGCGGATTTCTCGCTGATAATTCCCACAATGAAAAGCGCCCTCAAAGGCGAACAATACCAACCGATATTAGTTCAGTCGCTCCACTGATGAACGCAAGCGCATTTCCTCCCCACGTCGACGCGTAGCGTCGTAAGAGGGGAGGGGAACCGCCCGCGCTTGCGCGGGTGGTGGTGGGGTCTGTAACGTATCCCGCCGCACTGCCACTTTCCCACGCACCAAAAAACGAGACGCGCTATCTCTAAGCTGTGTCTCGTTTTTCTCTTTCCCGCGTTTTCCCCTATTTTAGTGACAACCTGCGCCCGTGTCCTCTGAGCGCCTGTCTGCCGCAAGTCCGAATATGACAGTGAAGAATGCTGCATTCTCCGCTCTCATAGGCGACCTTTGTAAAGATTATACACCCCTATTTATCAAATGTCAACACATTTTTTGTGCAAAACGCACATTTTGTTGCACATTTAAAACGGTTTTATTGTCATTTGTCACAAATCAGCCCACGTCGTAGGAGCTTCCGTCCTCTGTCGTTATCCTCCAGCCTATGCTCGCCTCGTCGGAGCGCTCGTCTATGATATATATTTCGTCAATCCCCACAATGTGCGCGCCTTCCGGCAACTTTTCGCAAATTTCGGGCAGACACGACACAAACGTCGTCTTTACCTTTTCCCCCGTTTTTGAAATCTTCGCCCATCTGCCCGTAATTTCGGCGACGTTTCCGTCCTCGTCGAGCAAAACGTTCATATACATTCCCGCCGCCACGGCGCCGTCAATTTTTATTTTAACAAAATCGTCGTCGTTGTCGTAAACCATGTTTTCCGTGTCAAAACCAAGCTTTTTAAGCGCGGAAATTGTCCTTCCTCCCGACGCTCTCTCCCCGCTTCTTCCCGTTGTATAGACAAATTCACGCCCCGCGACGCTGAGATGTTCGTCGCCCTTTTCGGCGACGACGCTTCCGCCCGCGCTTGTATAGCTGCCCGTCTGCTTCAAAAGAAGCTGCGAAAGGTCGTCTATCCCGTAAAAATCGACTTCAATCTGCATTCGCGATTCATAGCGGGTGGGCAAAAGCGATTTTTCTATAGTAATCCCGTTCTTTTGCAGCACGCTTTCGGCGCTGTCGCAAAACCCCTCCGGCAAAGCGTATTCCCCAAAATCCGCGATGACGGTATTCACAAGCAAAAAAACATTGAGCACAACCAAAAGCAATATTATAATGTTTTTAACCTCGGAAAGTCTCATAATTTCCACCTCTGTTCACAGTTGCCCACTGTCTTTTTGTATGGGCGGAGCTTGTCCCCGTGGTGCGGCCGATTCGCGGCTGCACCCTCAATTCATCGCCAATCGTTCCTCACGGCTTTCGACCTTTGCCAGCCATGTTATCTGCAAAACCTGCCTTTTCCCGTCGTCGTAATGGCCCGGATAAAGGTCTGTTATTTTTGCCTCGCTCTCATCGGAAAGCTGCAAGACAAAATAGTCGAGCGCCGTAACAAAATTGTCCTTACTACTCGAAGAGGACGCCTTTTCATAAAGACGCATATATTGCCTGTAGGATATTATGCGCCCGTCTTGAACGATTATTTCTATCGCGTGGTAAAGCGCCTCGCCGTCCTCCGGGTAAACCGCAACCGCAACCTCGCGCCCGCCGACATAGTAGTCGAAAGTATAGCAGCTTGTGTCGCCGTCAATTTCAATGCCCGTCACCAACACGTTAAGCGTTTCGTCCGAAACGCTGCTCCACACCCTCTCCGCAAAATCTATCGCCGAATTTAAAACCTCGTATTCGCTCTTTTCCTCGTCCGTCAAATAGATGCCCTTTTCCGGCACGACAGCCGAATATTCCGCCAAACCGTCGTCATATATCGTCACCGTCGCGTAATTTTCAACGTAATTTTCGTAGTTTTCCTCTCTGCGGTGGCGCAGCGGCTGCGAAGCGAAGGAAAAGCTCTGCAAAAGATCGCCGTACTTGTCGCGCGTCAAGGGGTTGGTGGCAATGATGTTGCTTTCGGCGGCGTCGCTGTCGGAAAAGAGAACAAGATCGTCGACCGTCACGCCGCTCTCGCCCATCGAGGTGTCACCCAAAAGCGTGCTGAACGCAAATTCATAATATCCCTCGCCCTCACGGCGGTACTTGTCCACATAGACCGCAAGCACGCTTTCGGAAAATGAGTAGCGCTCGTCGTCAAGCGTAAAGCGCACCGCTTCGTCGGTTTCCGCGTCGCGTATCGAAACGGTAACACTTTCGTTATCGCCGCCCGGCGTTATAATCGCGTCCTTTATCATGTCAATCTCGCTCGGCACTTTCGATACTTCCGTTCCCAAAATCATTGCGAGCATTTCGGGCGTAACGGTTATCGGATATTCAACATAGACGCTCGGCTTTTCGAGCTCCGCAAGCCACGTTTCGTAATCAATGCTTTCGCTGTCGGCTTCGCCCACAAGACACGCCGCGATTATTTCGGACGTTCTTTCGTTGAGCGTGTAAAAAGCGTCGTCGGTATTGTAATAAGGCACCCACAGAGAGCCGTCGTTTATGACAATCTTTCGCGGGTAGGACAAATTTTCCTTCGGCACGCTCACCTTGCCGCGCTCCGAAAAATAGCGCACAAAAGGCAGATCCGACAGCGAAAACGACGCGTCGGACGCGTCCAAAATCCCGCTGTTGAACCACAGATTATATGTCAGAATAAAGCTTGACGCCAAAAGCGCCGCAATCGCAAACGTTTTAACCCTTTCCTTCATCCGCTCGCTCCCGTTTCTCCGCCTTCAACAAAAGCCACGCTCAACGACGTGGCTTTTATTTTTTACGCACTATCCCGTATTGTAGGCGCGGGGCTTGCCCACGCCCACGCCCGCCATCGGCGGGCTTAAATTCAAATTCCGCCCCGCGGAATTTGCCCCTTCATTGTCAATTGTACATTGTCAATTATAAATTTAATTAAGCCAACCGTTATACCTTGACTGCATATCCGTCGTAAACGAGCCCAAATCGGACAATACTTCGTTCTTTATCATATTTATCGAAAGATACACAAGCTGATACGACCCGTCCGCTGCCTCGGCACGAACGCAAATGCGGTTCAAGCCCTCGTTTAACGAAATTTGCTTGTAAAATACGCCGGACGCGCCGAGCGTCGTCACGGCAATGCCGCCCTCGGAATTTTTCTGCGCAACATAATTCTCCCCGTCATAAATATATATGCAGACGCTTATGCCTTCGCTGCCCACGCCTGTTATTGAATATGTACTTTTCATTGTTGCCGTCGAGGAGGATTCGGGCTTTTTAATCGTAATTAAATCGGAAACCGTGCCGCTTGTGTCGGACGAAAACGAGCCGGGGTGCGCAAACGCGGCGCACTGCATCGACATGAATACCGTTAAAGCCGCAAGCACGGAAATAATTATTCTTTTCACAAAGAACCACCTCCGTCAGAACAGAACATATACTGCTCTCACTGTGTATTATAGCACTACTATGTTACAAAACAATGACATCCGCTTTAATGCTATATTACATTTTCAAACCTGCACCATGGGCAGTGCAATTGTGACGATTGTTCCCTTATTTTCCTCACTTTTTATATCTATCTCTCCTCCGTGCATTTCCACGAATTCCTTTGCTATGGCAAGTCCCAGCCCGGTGCCGCCGCTTTCACGGCTGCGTGCTTTGTCGACGCGGTAAAAGCGCTCGAAAATGCGCGGCAAATCGCGCTCGGGTATTCCGATGCCGTTATCCGAAACAACAATGTAAACCCGCGCGTTGAGCGACTTATACATAACCGATATCTTCCCGCCCTCGGGCGTGTATTTTATCGCGTTTGAAACAATGTTTGTCACAACCTGCTCCAGCCTCTCGGAATCGCCGAAAAATTCTCCCGCGCCCTCGCCGCGCGTGAAGCTTATTTCAAGACCGTGATTTTTCGCGTCAAGAGCGAGCTTTTCCGCAACGCCCTTTGTCATTTCCGCCAAATCGAACACTCTCTTTTCAATCCGCGACGCTCCGTTGTCAAGCCGCGACAGTGTCAAAAGGTCTGTCACAATTCTCGCCATTCGGTTCGCCTCGGATTCTATAACCGCAACAAAGTTCTTTTCCGGCGTATCCTCTTCCGACATATCGAGTATCGTTTCCGCATAGCTCTTTATCGTCGTTATCGGCGTTCTGAGCTCGTGGGAAACATTTGCCACAAATTCGCGGCGCGCACCCTCAAGCTTTGTCTGCTCTGTAATATCCTGCAAAACCGCGATAACGCCGCCGTTTTTCTCGGTTTCGTCCGAATACGGGGCGAAAAGCACCTTTAAAATTCTGTTGTCCTTTTTCGTTTCGCGCGCAACGACGCCGTTCTGCTCCAAATATGTGAGACTTTCAAGGCTTATGTCAAACCCGAGCCTTTCCGCGAAATCGGCAAAGCCCTCTATTTCCTCCATTGTCGCCGCGCCGAGGTAATTTTTTGCCGCGATATTAAGATGTACGAGACTGCCCTCCATGTCAAACGCCGCAATGCCGTCCGTCATCTGCGCAAGGATTGTCTCAACCTTCTTTTTCTCTCCGGATATATCCGACAAACTCTTTTCAATCTGCGACGCCATATCGTTAAACGCGCCGGTGAGCTTTGCAATCTCGTCGTTTGAGCGCACCTCAATCTTCTGCCCGAAGTCGCCGTTTGCCATTTCCTCCGCTCGTATCTGTAAATTCGAGATGGGCAAAATAATCATTCTCGCCAAAATAAAGCCCAAAAACGCGCTTATCAACAGCCCGAACAAAAGCGCCCACAAAATATTTATAAAAATGTTTTTTATAATGTCGTAAACCTCTTCCTTGCTGTCTATCACGTAGGCGATGTAGCGCGTCTGCCCGTCGACCTGAATAGGGAGAGCAAAATCCATGTATCTGTTCGAGCGGTCAACCTCCTGCCCGACCTTACCGTCAAGCGCAAAAACGATGTTTTCCGTAATTTCAACCTCACGCGTTTCGCTGTCGCTGCCGGACAAAACCTCCGCTGTGGTTCCGTCCAAAATGTAGTAATTGCGGAACGAATCTATGCCCATTCTTACCGAATATATGTTCATCAGCTCGGTTATCTCGCCTATCGGATCGTCCGAAGCCGCGGCACGCTCAAGCTCCGCCGTTACCTTCGGCGTAAAAGTCTGCGCCGAAAGCGTCGTCGCAAAGTCGTTGTGGTAATATTCCGAAATGTTTTGCAGCAAAAACGTACCGACGACAATCATCACCGAAAGCGTCAAAATCATAAATATTAAAATTATCTTCCACTGTATGCTTTTAAACATGACCGCAAACCCTTTCGGGAGTTATTTTTAAAGGTCATCCGCGCCCGCATTGGCTCCCCTGAAAGGGGAGCTGTCACGCCGCAGGCGTGACTGAGGGGTCAAACTCGGCTTCGCCGAGTTTGTTCCTTCACTGCCCACTAAGCACTGCCCACCGATCACTTATTGATATAATATCCTATCCCGCGTTTTGTCATTATAACGCTCGGGTGCGCCGGGTCGTCCTCAATCTTTTCGCGCAGCCTTCTCACCGTCACGTCAACGGTTCTCACGTCGCCGAAATATTCATAGCCCCACGCCTTTTCGAGCAATACCTCGCGCGTGAAAACAACGCCCGGCTGCGCCGCCATAAATTTGAGCAGCTCAAATTCTCGCAGCGTGAGCTCAATCTGCTTTGAATTTTTCGTCACTTCATATCTGTTCGTGTTTATCGAAAGCGCGCCCAGGCGAATTACGTTAGCGTCGTCCGCATCGGGCATCTCCTCCGCCGTGCCGCGGCGCAAATTCGCCTTCACTCTTGCCAAAAGCTCGCGCATCGAAAACGGCTTTGTTATATAATCGTCCGCTCCCCATTCGAGCCCCAATATTTTATCGACCTCTTCCTCTCTTGCCGTCAGCATGAGAATGGGCACGCTCTTTTTTTCTCTCACACGCTTTAAAACGTCAAACCCCTCCATCTTGGGCAGCATGACATCCAAAAGAATCAAATCAACAGGCTCCTCAAGCGCGTATTTAAGCCCCTCCTCGCCGTCATATGCGCAAAGCACCTCATAACCCGACTTTTCAAGGTTGAATTTCAATATATCCGCAATCGGCTTTTCATCGTCAACAACAAGTATCTTTTTCACGCTCATTCCCCGTCCCCTTCCAAACTCATATATTAGACAGTTTATCACAATTTCGTTT
>JAJQCX010000066.1:0-46103 GCA_021202495.1 Clostridia bacterium
AGTGTTTATACAGAGACACTTGAAAAATTATCTGTAAATCTTATTATACGAGGAGTCTCAGCTATGCCTTCGGCAAAAAAAGTTCCCGAAAGAATGTGTGTCGTCTGCCGTAAGATGCAGCCAAAGCGCCTCCTTTTGAGAATAGTTAAAAACAAAGACGGAGACATTTTCTACGATCCCACCGGCAAGGCGGCGGGTCGCGGCGCGTACATATGCGCATCGCGCGATTGTTTTGCCCGTCTCTCCGGCACGCGCGGCTTTGAGCGCGCGTTTAAATGCCGCATACCCTCCGAGGTTTTTGACGCGGTTAATGAAAATATTGAGGAATGATTCGTTTGACAGAAAAAATACTTTCCATGACGGGGCTTGCGGTCAGAGCGGGCAAAGTGCGCTTCGGCGTTTACCTCACGCTCTCCGCGTGTGACGCGGGTCGGGCAAAGCTCGTCATCATACCTTCCGACCTCGGGGGCAGCAACAGACGCGGCATCGAGGCGAAATGCAAGAATGCTTCGATCCCGCTCATCACAGTCGCGGACAAACGCTCTCTCGGCAAAGCCTGCGGGCGCGAGGAGACTGCGGCGGTGTGCATCTGTGATGAAAATTTCAAATCGGCAATTTTAAAAATATATGGAGGCGGCGTGAATGATTAAACCCAAAATACATGAAATTTCAAAGCAATTCGGCGTTCCCAACAAGGAAATCCTTGAGGTTCTTGCCAAATATAAGGTTACCGGAAAAAGCTATATGAGCTCATTGGAACCGAATGAAATGGACATACTTTTAGAGTACTACACTCAAAAGCGCGACAAGGGCGAAAACTTAGAGGCAATTTTGCGCGCGGCTGTAAACGCCGAAAATGAAAAGAAGGAAGCTGTGGAAAAGGCGGCAAACAAGCCCGCGCAATCCGCATCAAAGGATGCGCAAAAAGCTCCGCAAAAGAACGGCAAAAAGCCCGCCGAAAAGAACGCGCAGCAACAGCAAAATGCTCCGCAGCGCAATAAAAAAGAGGTGCGCTATGTTGACACGCGCACAAACGCTGTCGACCTCGAGCAGCAGCTCAAAACCGAAAAGGCTGCAACTCTTGTCAACGTCGACATTAAGGACAGCGTTGTAAATAAGCAGAAGATAAAGAAAAACCGCAACAAGCCCGCAGGACAGCAGAGCAGCCGCAAAACGCGCGCCAATAACGACACCGCCTTTGAAAAGGCGACCGCCAAAAAGCCGGTTAAAAAGGAAAAGCTCCATGTTCTCATTCCCGATGAGATAACCGTCGGCGAGCTTGCGAAAATGCTCGGCGTTGCCGCAGTTGAGGTCATCAAACGCCTCATGGAAGTCGGCGTCATGGCAACCGTCAATCAGGAAATCTCCTTTGACGAAGCGTCAATTGTTGCGGAAGACTTGGGCGCAGAGGTTGAAAGAGAAATTATCATCACCCAAGAGGAGCGTCTCTTTAACGACACCCCCGACGAGGAGAAAGATCTTCTTCCCCGTCCGCCCGTTGTCGTTGTCATGGGTCACGTTGACCACGGCAAGACCTCGCTTCTTGACTGCATCCGCAGCGCCAACGTCACCGCAACCGAAGCGGGCGGCATAACGCAGCACATCGGCGCTTACACCGTCAACATCAACGGCAAATCCATCACCTTCCTCGACACTCCCGGTCATGAGGCATTCACCGCCATGCGTATGCGCGGCGCTCAGGTTACCGACATCGCTATCGTCGTCGTTGCGGCGGACGACGGCATCATGCCGCAGACAATCGAGGCAATTAACCACGCAAAGGCTGCAAATGTCAGCATCATCGTTGCGATAAATAAAATAGATAAAGAAGGCGCAAACCCCGACAGAGTTAAGCAGGAGCTTACCGAGCAGGGTCTTGTTCCCGAGGAATGGGGCGGCGACGTTCCGTGCGTCAATGTTTCAGCCAAGAAAAATATCGGCATCGACGACCTTTTGGAAATGGTTGTTCTCACCGCCGAAATAAAAGAGCTTAAAGCGAACCCCAACCGCCAGGCAAAGGGTACAGTTATCGAATCCAAGCTTGACAAGGGCCGCGGTCCCGTCGCAACCGTGCTTGTGCAAAACGGCACGCTCAAGAGCGGCGACATCATCGTTGCGGGCACGGCTGTCGGTCGCGTTCGCGCCATGACCGATGAAAAGGGACGCAAGCTCAAAACCGCAGGTCCCTCCACTCCCGTTGAGATTATCGGTCTTTCCGAAACGCCCGACGGCGGCGACGTGTTCCACGTAGTCGACGACGAACGCGCGGCGCGCAGCGTTGTCGAATCGAGAAAGCAGAAGATTAAGGATGAGGCATTCAAGGCAACAACTAAGGTTTCGCTTGAAAACCTGTTCGACACCTTGAACGAGGGCGCAATGAAAACGCTCAACATCATTGTCAGAGCCGATGTTCAGGGCAGCGTTGAGGCGGTTAAGCAGTCGCTCGAAAAGCTTGCCAACGACGAGGTTAAGGTTAAGGTCATTCACGGCGCTGTCGGCGCAATCACCGAAAGCGACGTCACACTTGCCGCAGCATCCAACGCCATCATCGTCGGATTTAACGTTCGTCCCGACGCCGGCGCAAGAAGCGCGTCGGAACTCAATAAAGTAGAAATAAGAACCTACCGCATTATATATGAAGCGATTGAAGAAATCGAAGCGGCTCTCAAGGGTATGCTTTCGCCCAAGTTCCGCGAAAGCGTCATCGGTCACGCCGAAATAAGAGAAATCTTCAAGGTTTCCGGCGTCGGCGCAATCGCGGGCTGCTATGTTACAGACGGAAAGATTGTGCGCCATTGCTCGGTGCGCATCGTTCGCGAGGGCATTGTCATTCACGAGGGTATGCTTGCCTCCCTCAAGCGTTTCAAGGACGACGCGAAGGAGGTCGCTTCCGGCTACGAATGCGGCATGGCGTTTGAAAATTATAATGATATCAAACAGGGCGACAACATCGAATGTTTCGTCATGGAAGAAGTAAAACAGTAATAGGAGCTTATCTATGGCAAATTACAAAAGGACAGATAGGATAAATGAGGAAATACGCAAAAACCTTTCCGACATTATCCGCGAATTGAAGGATCCGCGCATCCCAATGATGACAAGCATCGTTTCGGTTGAGGTTTCAAAGGATTTGCGCTATGCCAAAGCCTATGTCAGCGTCATGGGCGACGACGAAACGAAGAAAAACGCCATTTTGGGGCTCAAAAGCGCGTCGGGCTATATTCGCCGCGAAATCGGCGAACGCGTCTTAATTCGTGCTCTTCCCGAATTTACGTTTGTGCTCGACACGTCCATCGAACACGGCGCTCACATCAACGAGCTCATCCACAGCGTAATGCGCGATGTTCCTTCGAATGAAAACGAAAACAGTAAGAATACTGACTGATAAAGCGGGAGCGGCAAAAACCGCTCCCGTTTTGTAAAGGAGTTCCTTTTATGAATATTTTAAATTTTCTTTTGAGCAAGCGCTCCGTGCTGCTTTTGCCGCACGTCAATCCCGATTGGGACGCTTACGGCTCGTGCCTCGCTTTGCGCCATATCCTGCGCGAACGCGGCGTTTCGTGTGACATTTTGCTTGACGAGCCCGTTCCCTTTCATCTCAATTTTCTCGATACGGACGCTCTCGTCTATGACGAAAACGAAGAATATAAGTATGACGTCATCTGTGCGGTAGACGGCAGTGAGTTAAGCAGATTTTCAAAACGGGCAGCTCTCTTTGAAAAAATTCCCGAACATGCCTGCATCGATCATCATGTCTGCCCCGCTCCGTTTACCCCTATGAGCATCATCAACCCCAATGCCGCCGCGACGGCGGAGGTTATCTACGACCTCATGCGCGAGTGTGGTATTCCTCTTTCACCGAAGCTTGCGGAATATCTCTACTGCGCCCTCTCGTCCGACACGGGTTCTTTTCGCCATTCAAATACAACAGCACACTCGGCGCAAATGCTCTCTGACCTTCTCTCAGCCGGGCTTGATATTGGCGCGCTTTCAAACATGCTCTATTTTCGCAGCACTCTCTCCCAGCTCAAGCTTCGCGCCGCTGCAATCGAAACTTTGGAACTTTTCGCCGAGGGCACAGTCGGGATTTGCACAATCAGCCGACAGATGCTTGCCGACACGGGTGCAACGCGCGACGACGCGGGCGCGCTTTCGGATCTTCCGCGCAGCGTCTACACCGTCAGAGCCTCGGCAGTTTTGAAAGAAGAGGATAACGGCACGGTCAAGCTCAGCCTTCGTTCAAACGGCGACATCAATGTTCTCCAAATTGCCGCACTTTTCGGCGGCGGCGGACACGTACCCGCCGCGGGCGCAACGGTTGAAGGCACACTTTCGGAGATTAAAGAGCGTCTTATTCCCCATCTTGTAAAGGCGGTGCAGTCTTGAACGGTATTGTTATCATGGACAAGCCTGCGGGCGTAACCTCGTTTAAGGCGCTCGGCATAATTAAAAAAGCATACTGCACAAAACGCGTAGGGCACACCGGCACGCTCGATCCCGACGCCACAGGTGTTCTTCCGGTTCTTATCGGCAAAGCGACCCGTGCGGCGGAGCTTGTCACAGCTTCGGATAAGGAATATATTGCCCGCGTCCGCCTCGGCGTCAAAACCGATACAGACGATCTTTCGGGGCAAATCCTCGCACAAGCGCCCGTCGACGTTTCAGAAAGCGAGCTTTTAAAGGCCGCGGAAAGCTTTGTCGGCGAAATTGAGCAAATTCCGCCCATGTACAGCGCAGTTTCTGTCGGCGGGCAACGCCTTTACGACCTCGCCCGCAAAGGAATTGAGGCGGAACGCGCACCGCGAAGAGTAACTATCCATTCAATCGAAATAACAGACATTGCACTTCCCGAATTTTCGATGCGCGTCTCCTGCTCAAAGGGTACATATATCAGAACTCTTGCGGCGGATATTGCGTCAAAGCTTAACACATTCGGCGCACTCTGCGCGCTTAGGCGCACACGCTGCGGAGTTTTCTCACTCCAAGACGCACATTCCCCCGATGAAATCGCCGCAAATCCGGCAGCGTATCTTCGCTCCACGGACAGCCTTTTTTCCGACTTTCCGTCAATTAACCTCGACGAGCGTATGTCCCGCCTTGTCAAAAACGGCGTTCCCGCCTATTTTGACGGAAATGAGGGCGAAACGCTCCGCGTATATGACAACAACGCCGATTTTATCGCCCTTTCAAAAGTGTGCGAGATAGATTCACGCCTCTGCTTAAAATCAATCAAAACCTTCTACTGATTGGAGTATATGTATGACCAAAACCGCCTGTGCTCTGGGCTTTTTCGACGGCGTCCACAAAGCCCATTCGCAAATTTTATCTTCCTGCGCCGCATACGCGCAAGAGCACAATCTCACAAGCGCCGCCGTCACCTTTGTCCGTTCACCCTCTGAATTTTTTGGTGCGGACACTCAATATATAACCACTTTCACGCAAAAGCAGGAGCTTATTTTATCGCTCGGGATAGAGCACGTTTTCCCAATTCCCTGTGATGCGGCAACGCTTTCACTTTCCCCCGAGGAATTTGTTTTTCAATTTCTCGTTGAAAAGCTCAATGCCGAAGCCCTCTTTTGCGGGTTTAATTACACATTCGGCAAAAACGCCGCGGGAAACGTCGCAACTCTCTCCGCTCTCTGTGAAAAATACAATATAAAACTATTTGTTTCGGACTGTATGGAGCACAACTCAATTCCCGTTTCGTCAACCTCGGTTCGCCGTGCGTTAAACGAGGGGAATATCCCGCTTGCAAATGAGCTTCTTTCGCGCCCGTTTGAAATTCGCGGCACGATCGCGCACGGCAAGCGCTTGGGCTCATCGCTCGGCTTTCCCACGGCAAATATTTATCCCCCCGAAGGCTTGGTACATCTCCTCTACGGAGTTTACGCCACAAAATGCCTAATTGACGATACTTTATATCCCGCCGTCACCAACGTCGGCGTCAACCCCACCGTCAATTCCGACGGCAAAATCCGCGTCGAAAACCACATCATTGATTTTGACCGCGACGTCTATCTTCACACTCTTTCGGTGCGTTTTTACAAGTATATGCGCGGCGAACAGCGCTTCCCCTCTGTGGACGCGCTCCGCGCTCAAATCGAGCGCGACAAAGCCGCCACTATAGCATATTTCAAAAAAGGAGCAGGAACATTATGAAAAACAGCAAAAAGCTATTCTCACTTCTAATCGCGCTCGTCCTCGTTTTGTCGCTTTACCAACCCGGCATTGCGGCGGACGTCTTCAACGCGGGCGTTTCGTTTGACCAATCGTCTCTCGTTTCGGGCGAATTGACGGCGACCATCGCCGTTGCCGCATCTGCATCCGACGATGTACTTTTGTCGGTCAACTTCTACCGTTCGGACGGCTCTCTTGAAACCTTCAACGCTCAGCGTGTCACACCTACTTTAACAAGCGGGTATTATATTTCGCAGGCGTCTCTTTCGCTCACCATCCCCGATGATATTGCTTTCGGCGACTATATCAAAGCGATTGTAATTTCCGCCGAAACGCTTCAGCCGGCAACCTATCTGAGCGATAATACCCTTTACTGCACCATGGGCTTAGATCCCGACGTTACATATGACGGACTTTCCGAGCGCTACTACACGCTCGATTCTCCGGACGGCTCAATTGCTCTCACAGGCAGTGAAGGCTACGACCTGACAGTTTCCGACGAAGGCTCAATCCTCCGTTTAAAGGACATGGGCGAAGGTGAATATGCCTTTGAAAACGGTGAAAAATCCACCGACCGCTTAACGCAAGGCGAAGAATCTGTTTGCATGGATGAATATATCTCCGGCAGCGCCACTCAGCGCTGGCTTTTGGATGAATACGATGGAGGATATTCAATTCAGTCCGTTTCAAATTTGACGTACCTTGCAATAGTTGACGATGTGGTTGTCCTTTCGGACGAACCGTATGCCTTTGCCCTCACCCTTCGCGGCGACACGCCTTTCTCACTTGCTACGGCGCTCGACGGCTTTGCTCTCCTGACCGAAGCACAGCAAACGCGCTATGTTGAGATCTTCACCTCCGTCGGCGCGTCTGTTTTCCCGAATGCGACCAAACAAACGACCTTCCTTGCCCGCAGCGAGGAGGAGCTTACAGCTCTTTATTCGCAAAGAGACAGCCTGACCTCCGAGGAGCAGCGCAGCAAATTGCTTGAAATAATGTCCACACCGCTCTATTATTCGTCGTCCTCAACCTTAACATGCGATGTGAAAGACATTCCCACTCTTCCCGATACCGACGTCACCATCACTCAGGCAGATCCCGTTTCGACAACGCACTACATCTGGGATCTCGGAACTGTCAGCTGCTATCTCATAAAGGTTACATATACGACCGACACAACCTCGCAAACCGTTTCCGTCTACACGACCGACCCCGATTACGGCAACGTGCAAAACTCCATTGAAGCGCTCGGCAATTTCCCCTACGCTTACCGTCAGTATATCAAAACTATCTACGTTTATGAATCCGACGGCAACTCATATAACTGCGGCGGCGAGGAGCTTTTCGTGCGTATTGCGTGGGTATGCACCGTCAGTGACATCACGCGCGGTTTTGCGCATGAGCTCGGACACAGCCTCGACATGATGGCAAACGGCAACTTAAACAATTCCTCCACCCACTGGTGCCAGGGCTCCAAGTGGCAGTCCTGTGTAGCCGACGACATTGTAACCATTTCAGGCTACGGCAACAGCAATTACTACGAGGGCATAGCCGAATTTTCACGCCTCTATATGGCGTCCTATAACGACCGTGACAGAATGCTCGGCATGGAGCAGCTTTTCCCAAATCAGCTTGCCTCCTTTAACCGTCTTTTGACAAAGGTCGGCGGTCCCGTCCTCTACGGCAGTACCTGATAACCAAGAAAATTCTTAATCTATAATCTCATTTTCAAATATATAATTAACTGCGGCAGCATCGACTTGATGCTGCCATAGTTTCAACTGTTAAATCCGGTTTTTTCAAGTTGGAATTCCCCTCAATCATTGACGTCAAGTTACAGTTCAGCCATAAAAAGTGACGTCACACGCCGAAAAGAGCGCAGAGAAAACGCTCCGCGTTGTCTCTGCGGAGGGGGAGGAAATGCTCCCACATGAAATCGTCAAAAACCAAAGACGCTTTGGTTTTTGACTCCTCTATCGGGGTAGCCCGCACGTAGTGCGGGCGTAAGCGTAAGTGCCCGATGTGAAAGAGGTTTACGGGGAAAACATGACTATGTTGTCCCCGTGTTCAGCCGCTTCGCGGCTGAACTGTTACGACGTCAAAGTATTTTTTCTTTTACAGGCGGCAAAAGTGCTTGACATGATATGACCGGAAGAGGTAAAATAATGATAGTTATTTACGAAAATTCGGGGAATTTTCAAAAGCAAAAACAAGCTTATTGAAAAGAGCCTTCGGTGCGGTATAATAACAGGAGGAGAATGGTTATGAAAAATTTAAAAATGATTTTGGCGGTATTTCTTTGCGCGGTGATAGTGTGCGGAGCAATGCCGCAGCTTGCATTTGCGGCGACAAGCGGCACCTGCGGAGAAAATGTAACGTGGGAATTGAGCGGTACAACCTTAACAATCATCGGCACAGGTGATATGTATGACTACGAGAGCAGCGGCACAAACGCATCGCCGTGGTTATCGAACAGCAGCATAAAAAAGGTAGTAATAGAAGACGGTGTGACAAGCATAGGCGACTATTCCTTTTATAAGTGTTCCGCCTTAACGAGCGCTTCACTTGCAGATACGCTTGAAAGCATCGGCAGTCATGCGTTTGCCTCAACAGTATTGTCAAGCATCGACATACCCGACGGCGTTGTATCAATCGGTCAGTGGGCATTTTACTCCACAGATTTAATAGAGATGGTAATACCCGACAGTGTAACCGATATAGGAGCTTACGCCTTTTACTACTGTGATAGCCTCGGAGAGGTTACTTTGTCCAAGAATTTAACGGTTATAAATAAATATACATTTGCATATTGTAAATGGCTCAGCTTTATAGACATTCCCGCCAAGGTCGGAGCCATAAGCGATTATGCATTTTACGGCTGTTCGTTCATGACTTCGGTTTTTCTTCCCACCAAGGTGGCAAATGGCGGAATAGGTGAAAGCGCATTTGCCGGCTGCGGCAATTTAAAAAATGTATATTTTGCAGGCGGAGAGGAAGACAGAGAAGCAATCTCCATCGGAAGTCTTAATCAATGCCTTACAAATGCCACATGGTATTATTATTCACCCCTTGCGGCAGTGGATGAAGAATCATCGGACATTTCCACATACTGCACCGTAACCTTTGACGGACGCGGGGTTTGTGAGGTGGAACCCCAAGTTGTTGAACAATACGATCTTGCAGTCGAGCCCGATGTTGATATGTCCAGAGAAGGATATACATTTTTGGGTTGGTATAACGGAAGCAGCAAATATGATTTTTCCTCCTTTGTAACCTCGGACATAACATTAACCGCCAAATGGGAGGATGAGGAAATACCCTCGTATTCCTCCGGCGGAGGCTATTATTACTACACTGAGGCTGCCGACGACGGCATCCACCTCTATAGGATATGCTATGTTGGGCACACAAATTCTCTTGTTGCCACCGCCTCGTATTCCTCTGTCACAAGCTCTGTCTGGACTGTTCCCGCAAATGTCACATATGAAACCAGCGGAGTTACATGCATAGCAACGGCACAAAAAGCCGGACGCTACACTATCTATGACACAATAACCTCCGGTTATTATGTCATAGCCTACGATGCGAACAATAAGCCGTATAATCAATGGCTGGGCGGCGTAAATATTTGTTATTTTTATCTTCATGCGGTTGAAGAAATAAGCAATATTACGGTGGATTCTGGCATTAATATGAATGTCGGGCAGTCTGTGCCGCTTAATTACACCACAACCCCCCTCCGGCGGATATGCAAGGGCTATAAACGGCTTTCTTTGGTATTCTTCCAACACAGACGTTGTCACCATAAGTGACGACGGCATATTGACGGCTGTAGGCGAAGGGACGGCAACGATCACCCTTGCAACCACAAGTACAAATCCCCAAAAGGCCACATGTGTTGTTAATGTGGGAGAAGGGGAAACCTACAGCGTTATTTATGACGCCAACGGCGGCAGCGGTGCGCCCGGCAGTCAAACAAAGTCCCAATCAATAATCCTAACATTAAGCAGCGGTGTTCCAACCCGCTCGGGCTACACCTTCACAGGTTGGAACACATCATCCGACGGAAGCGGCACAAACTACAGCCCCGGCGGAGAATATTCAAAGGACGCAGATGTGACGCTGTATGCTCAGTGGACGAAAGTGACGTACACGGTTACATATGACGCAAACGGCGGCAGCGGCGCGCCCGGCAGTCAAACGAAAACCTACGGAACGTCCTTGACCTTGAGTGATACAATACCTACCAGAACAGGATATACCTTTACCGGTTGGAACACCTCATCCGACGGAAGCGGCACGAGCTATGCTGCGGGCGGGGCATATACGGAAAACGCAGCCGCTACGCTGTACGCACAGTGGGAGAAAAAAACTGATAGTATATTCACAGCAAGTGTTGCCTTCAATCAAGAAAGCTTAACTGCCGGAGAATTAACAGCAGCTTGCGCTGTTGTGGAATCTTTCTCCGATGATCTTTTCATATCTCTCAATTTTTATCGTTCTGACGGTTTAATCGAGGATTTTGTCGTGCAGCGCGTCACTCCTTCGCAAAGCAGAGACTATTACATTTCGCAGCTATCTCTCACACTCACGATTCCGGACGATGTTTCCGACGGTGACTATATAAAGGTTGTCATCATATCCGCCGAAACGCTTGAACCTGCGACCTTTACGAACGATAACACGCTTTCTGCCTGCGAAGTCAGATACGACGGACTTTCCGAGCGCTACTATACGCTCGATTCTCCCGACGGTTCAATCGCGCTCACAAGCCTCACAGGCAGCGCGAACCGCGATCTCATTGTCGCGGATGAAGGCTCTGTTTTCCGCTTAAAAGATATGGGCGAAGGCGAATACGCCTTTGAAAACGGCGACAAATCCTCCGACCGCTTAAAGCAAAACACCGATACCTCGCCCCGCATGGGAGTATATCTCCCCGGCAGCGCCACTCAGCGCTGGCTTTTGGCGGAATATGACGGCGGATATTCCATTCAATCCGTCTCAAATTCCAAGTACATTGCAATAGCTGACGGCGAGGTTATCCTTTCGGAAGAACCGTATGCCTTTACTCTCACCCTCTGCGGCGAAACGCCGTTCTCGCTCGCAACTGCGCTTGACGGTTTTGCTCTTTTGACCGAAGCGCAGCAGACGCGCTATGTTGAAATCTTTACCTCCGTCGGCGCATCCGTTTTTCCCGACGCAGGCAATCAAACAACATTCCTTTCCCGCAGCGAAACGGAGCTCACAACTCTTTATTCCGAAAAGGACAGCCTGACCGCCGAAGAGCAGCGCGATCAATTGCTTGAAATAATGTCCTCTCCTATCTACTATTCGTCAACGACTTCCTATACTTGTGACATCAGAAACATTCCCACTCTTCCCGACACCGATGTCACCATTACTCAATCGGATCCCGTTGCGACACAGCATGAAATTTGGGATCTTTGCTCCTCCGGCGAAACGGTTGACTGCTATCTTATCGCCGTCACCTATACGACCGACGACAGTACGCAGACTGTTTCCGTCTACACTCCCGACACCACTTTCGGCAACGTTCAAAACGCAATCGAAGCTCTCGGCAGATTCCCCTATGCGTACCGCCAATATATCAAAAATATGTATGTCTATCAATCAGACGGCAATACATATAACTGCGGCGGCGAGGAGATGTTCGTCCGTCTTTCGCAGGCTGTTTCGGTCGATTCCATCGCGCGCGGCTTTGCGCACGAGCTCGGACACAGCCTTGACATGATGGCAAACGGCAACGTCAGCGACACGACAACCCACTGGTGTCAGGGCAGCAAATGGCAGTCCTGCGTGGCAGACGACATTGCGACAATTTCCGTCTACGGCAACAGCAATTACTATGAGGGCATCGCCGAATTTTCGCGCCTTTATCTCTCTTCCTACGATAACCGCGACAGAATGCTCGGCATGGAACAGCTTTTCCCCAATCAGCTCGCCTCCTTTAACCGCCTTCTGACCAAGGTCGGCGCATCCGTCCTCTACGGCGGCACGGAATGAGCATGAACAATATCACAATCCGCCCCGCCTATCTTTCAGATGCGGAAAAATTACTCAATATCTATTCGCCCTACGTTTTGCATACCGCGATAACATTTAATCTCACCCCTCCTTCGCCCGATGAATTTCGGGCGAAGATGGAACAGACAATGCAAAACTACCCCTATCTTGTCGCGGAGCAAAACGGCGAAATCGTAGGCTACTCCTACGCCTCCCTCTTTGTCGGGCGCGACGCCTACAACCACAGCGCCGAAATGTCAATCTATCTTGACAAATCCCACACCCACTGCGGCACAGGAAGACTGCTTTATGAAAACATGGAAAAGATTTTGCTTTCTCAAAACGTCTTTAACCTCTATGCCTGCGTCGCCGCGCCGATTGTCGAGGACGAATATCTCACCAACAACAGCATCGATTTTCACCTTCACATGGGCTATTCCCTCATCGGCACCTTCACGCGCTGCGGAAGAAAATTTGACCGCTGGTACAACATGGTTTGGCTTGAAAAAATTTTAGCCTCACCTCAAACTCCCGAAGCGTTTATCCCCTATGCCAACCTATATTAAACCCTAAAAAAAATGGGACAGGCAATCAAATCTGCCTGTCCCATTTTTTACTTGGCGTTACATTTTAAGATTTATTCCCTCGCCGGAAAGCGTATCGATAATTGTGTTCACAACCGGCATTACCTCTTCCTTTGTCAGCGTTCTTTCGCTGTCCGAGAATACCATTCTCACGGTGACGGATTTGCCGCTCTCGCCGCTGTAAGTGTCAACCACGCTCACCTTTTTGATAAGCGTGCACTTTGCTTTTTCAATCGCACTTGCAATCGGCGCGAATTTTTCCGAAACGAATGACAAATCAATTTCTATCGTCGGAAATCTCGACGCTTCCTCGTAGACAATTTCAGCCTCGGGCGCGGACGCAAAGTCGTCGACGTCTATCTCGGCGTAAACAATGTTCGCTTTTTTGTCAATCTTCTTTGAAACGGGCGCGCTCACAATGCCCATCTCGCCCACCTTTTTGCCGCCGCAGAAAACAGCGTTCAAATTCTTCGGATGCTGATAGGAATGCGACTTCTCCATCTTTTCATATGTCAATCCCATGTGCTTTATATCCGATGCCAAAACAGCAAGCATATCGCGCAGGTTAAAATACGTCTCCTCCATGCTTCCGGTCTTATCGAAAAGTGTTATCGCAAGCTTTTTGTGCTCGTCGCAAAGTCCGTCCTCTTTTAACCCCTCAACAACTCTGCCTATTTCAAAAATGCCGAAAGAGGGCGCATAAGCCGCGTTTTTGTTCACCTGGCAAATTTGCGTCGGTATCATCGAACGGCGCAGCGTCTCAATTCCGGGATTTGTTGAATTTGCGAGCTTCACGTTGTCCTCAACTTCAATTCCAAGCTCGCGGCACTCGTCGTAATACGCCCAAATGTACGAATGAACCTCATGCAGCGAAAAACGCTTTACCAAAATGTCCTTAATCTTTTCTTCAATCGTCTTTACGTGAGCCTGACGAATGGGATAAAGCGGCGCTGTCGCCGTGTGAACGGCGAAATTGTCATAGCCGTAAATTCTCGTTATCTCTTCGATGATGTCCGCCTTTATCGTGACGTCCTTCGTCGCTCTCCACGTCGGCACACCCACTGTAAATACATCGTTTTGCAGCCCCGCCGTAAAGCCGAGCGATTTTAATGTTTTCAATATTGTCTCGTCCGAGATTTCAATTCCCGTGTACCTGTCGACAAATTTTCTGTCAAATTGGAGTGTCGCCGGCGCGTATTTGAACGCGTATTCATCGGTCAGTGAGGAAACAACCTTCACCCCTCCGTCAACGTCCGTCAAAAGCTTCAGGAAACGCCCTATCGCCGGCACTGTCGTCTCGGGGTCAAGGCTCTTTTCATAGCGCATCGAAGCGTCCGTCCTGTGCGAAAGTCGCACGGTCGATTTGCGTATCGAAACGGGGTCAAACGTCGCCGATTCAAGCGTCAGCGTCGTCGTGTCGTCCACGATTTCCGAATCGAGACCGCCCATTATACCAGCAATGGCAACGGGCGTGTCGCCGTTGCAAATCATGAGTGTGTTGTTGTCGATGTTCCTCTCCACACCGTCAAGCGTTGTGAATTTGAACGGCTCGTCAAAGCACTTTATTCGAAGCTTCTCCACTTTTCGCGAATCGAACGCGTGCATCGGCTGCCCCATTTCTAGCATAATGTAGTTCGTTATGTCTGCCAAAAGATTTATCGCTCTCATTCCGCAGTAAAAGAGCCTTATTCTCATGTTCACGGGGCTGACGTTTTTCGTGATGTTCTCAACCTGAATACATGAATATCTCTGGCACAGCGGATTTTCAATCTTCATATCTATCTTGGGAAGATCGTCGAACGCCGACAAGTCAACCTTTTCAATCTCCATCTATTCTCTGCCCGAAAGCGCCGCTAACTCTCTCGCAATGCCGTAATGTCCCCAAAGGTGGGGGCGGTTTGTCTGTGACTTATTATCAACCTCAAAAATGATGTCGTCAATCTGATAGAGCTCCTTCAAATCCGTTCCGCACAGCGCGTCGTCCGTTATCTCCATTATTCCCGAGTGATCCGCGCTGATTCCGAGCTCCTTTTCCGAGCAGCACATTCCGTTTGACATATATCCCGCCAACGCTCTCGGCTCAATCACAATCTCGCCCACCTGTGCGCCGACCTTTGCAAACGCCGTCTTCATTCCCACTCTCACATTAGGCGCACCGCACACAACGTCGGTCAGCGCTCCGTCGCCCGCGTCAACCTTCAAAAGGTGCAGCTTCTTCGACTTCGGATGATTTTCCACGGATTTAATCTCCGCCACAACAATTCCGCTTATGTCGATGCCCTTGTAAAATATCTCGTTTTCAACTTCCGCCGACGAAAGCGAAAAACGGTTTATCAGCTCTCTCTTGTCAAGCCCGCTCAAATCAACAAAATCGCAAATCCAATTCATTGACAAAAACATAATATATCAGTCCTTTCCGAATTTTATTCAGTAAATTGAGCCAAATTTCTCAAATCAGCGCCGTTAAGGTCTCTGATGTCCTTAATTCCGTATTTCATCATCGCAAGGCGCGTCATGCCCAAGCCGAACGCAAAGCCCGTGTATTCCTCGGGATCGATGCCGCCCATTCTCAAAACCTCGGGGTGTATCATTCCGCACGGGCACAGCTCCAGCCAGCCGCTGTTTTTGCACGAGGGGCATCCCTCGCCGCCGCAGATAAGGCAGTTTATGTCAAGCTCAAAGCCCGGCTCGACAAACGGGAAATATCCCGGTCTCAGCCTTACCTTTATATCTCTGCCAAACACCTCCGACAGCATCGTTTTCATAAAGAAAATGAGGTTCGATATCGAAATGTTTTTGTCAACCATCACGCCCTCCATCTGGAAGAACGTGTTTTCATGGCACGCGTCGGTAGCCTCGTTTCTAAAACAGCGTCCCGGGAAAATCGCCTTGATGGGTCTGCCCTCGTTTACAAGCGCGTCGCGGTATTTTTTATATATCGCGTTCTGCGCCGCGCTCGTCTGCGTTTTCAAAAGCTGCCCGTTTTCAAGATAATATGTGTCCTGCATGTCTCTTGCCGGATGGTGCTTGGGAATGTTGACAGCTTCAAAGCACTCGTAATCCGTCACAATCTCGCCGTAGTCCTCAACCGTAAAGCCCATTGAGCGGAACACATCCTCGCACTGACGCTGCACAAGCGTTATCGGATGATACGATCCCCGCTCCAAATTTGCCGGCATCGAAACGTCAAATTCGGGCATCGCGTTGTTTTCGCGCTCTATCTCCTGCTCTTTCAATTCCTTCGTCTTTTCCGCAATCTTTTCCGCAACCTCGTCCTTCAACACGTTCACCGTCTGCCCGAACGCCTTCTTTTCCTCAGCCGCAAGGTTTTTCATTTCCTTCATCAGCTCGCTGATGCTTCCCTTTTTGCCCAAGAAAGCCACGCGCACCTCGTCAAGGTCGGAAAGACTTTTCACCTTTTCAAGCCTTTCCAAAAACTGCTCTTTTAAAATAGATGTTTTCTCAGCCATAAAAATTATCCTTTCTTTCTTTTTTGCATATCAAAAAACTCGCCCCGACACAAGGGACGAGCATAACCCGCGGTACCACCCAAATTCAGAAAATTTCTGCACTCAAACTGCCTCTTTGCGTGCGGCAAAACACTCCGCTTAATCTTACGTTTTCACGGAAAGCTCCGAATGCTGAAATTCGCACTTCTCACCGCCGCAAGGGTATTTTCAGCCCATGATACCCACTCTCTGCTGCGCCGTGTGAGCGCTGCTTACACATTCCTCAACGCCTGCAAGCCTTATTATACCAAACCGATTTTCTCTTGTCAAGCCCAAACTTTAACATAAAAAACACACTCGCCTCTTGAATTTAATTAAAACCATGATATAATAATAGGTGCCCGAGGCAAAGAAATCTAACGGAGGGAAATTATGAGAAAATCATTGTGGTTGGTTTGGATAATTTGCGCCTTGCTTCTTGTTTTACTGGCAGTGCTTATGTTTACGGAGCAAAAATCAAAAAACGAAAAAACAACGCAGATAGAATCTGTCAATCGAAATTCCGCTTTATATGAAAATCGGCTTGCCGCGCTTGAGGCGGAGCTTGAGGAAAAGCGCGCCGCTCTCGAATCCTTTGAGGAAAACGGCTTTGTGTGCGTTGCCGCCAAGGTTTCATCCGCAAGCGAGCTCGACACCGTTTCCTCATGGCTTGACGAATATGACTATCCCCTCACCGTCATTATCGACACCGATCTTTCATCATCAAGCATTTCACCCATTTTAAGCGAGATGAGAAGCCTTGACATTCAAAGCGTAATGTATTGCGGCAGCACATACGACTGGGCTGAAAATACCGAAGACACTGATCTTCTCCTTTCGAGAAGCAATCTTTCCCAATGCGGCATTGCCTATTTTGATTACGCCGCGTCATATTCGCAAATCTCAGCCGCCCAATCGACGGGTATGCGGGGCTACAGCAGCCCATTCACATCTGCGGATGATTTCAATACCGATATGAATGACGACGATATTTCCTCAATCGGGCATGTTCTCATTTCATCCGACACATCGTCGGAAATTGACGACATAGCAGCCACCGCCGCCGAGGAATGCAAAATCTTCATTCTCGCAATAGATATGACTGAGCTCGATACCTCTTTCACCGCAAACTCCGCGAAGCAGGCTCTTAAAACAATTGACGCTTACGTTGAAGAAGGAACACTGCAAGTCGTCTCAATGGATGAATATTTGGAGCATTTCGACGAAGGCTACGACGAACGACAAGCCGCAAAAGCCGAATTTGAAGCATACGAAAAAGAGGCTCTCGCCGAAATCGCCGAGATTGAAGCAGCGCTTGACGAAATGTATGCTATAATAGAGTAATTAAGTAAAATAAAACCCGAAAAGCCGTTACAAGCTTTCGGGTTTTTATTTTATCTTTCCGACAAAATCGCACTCCAAATATCCATATGCTGCTCGCTCTTCCCGTCCGCAATCGCGCCTATAAATTATCTCCCAATATCGCAAATCGGAGCGAAAACCGCAATTTTCGCCCCGATAATTTTTATTCCGCTATCGTAAATACCGACAAATCAACCTTACTCAGCGCGTCCTCGTCAATTTCGAGAGGATATTCCTCCATCCACGCTTCCATGTTTTCCGAAACATAGTTCATTCCCGCGGTAAGCCGAGCGTTTTCGACATATGTGTCATACGTCTCCGTTCCCTCTGCGGGAAGCGCGTAACGCTTTATAACGTGATAGCCGTAATCCGTTCTCACGGGCTCGCTTATTTCGCCGACCTCAAGCGCCAGCGCCGCCTCGTAAAATTCGTCAACCATTTCGCCTTCGGTGAATACATATCCGCTCTCGGCGTCCTGTCCCGTATCGGTGTCATATTCTTCAATCAGCGATTCAAAGTTCTCTCCCGCGATAGCCTTATTGTAAATTTCGGTCGACTGCGCCAAAACCTCATCCTCGCTCATGTCGTCCGAGAACTGAATTAAAATGTGCTTTGCGCAGATATAATTGTCCTCAAATTCCGCCGCCGCGTCCTCGTCGGAGCAAATGTCATACGATATGGCGTAAATTGCGCCCACGCTTTCAAGGTACTTTTTCGCCGCGTCAACCGTGTAATACTCCGCAAGCATCTCCTCAAACGCTTCTTCTCCGCCGTAGTCGTTTTCTATCATGTCCAAAACCTTCGCTTCGGCGTCCTCGTCGGAATAAATTCCCTTCATCTCGGCGTAATTTCTTATCGCCAAATACTGATGTGCCGCGTCAAGACCCGTTTCGAGCAAATATTCACGCGCCGTCACGCCGGTTTCGACCTCGTAGTCCTCCCAGCCGTCGGCAAAAAGCGTTTCGTTATAAAGCTCGTTCATGTCGTCATAGAGCTTGTCCGCAATGTAGAAAATGAGGTCGTCCTCCGTTATTTCCTGCTCTCCCACTCTCGCCAAAACGCCCTCGGGCAAATCAACGCTCACAGAGGTTTCCGTTGTCTTTTTGGTCGCCTCTTCATCCGTCTGTCCTCCGCAGCCCGACAGCGCCGACACGCACAGCGCGGCAGCTGCCGCAAGGCACAAAATCTTCTTCATTAAAAATCATCTCCAAAATTATTTAGTAATAAATATATAATACATCATTTATCGGGATTTTGCAAGCATGATAACACAAATTTAATGTTGTTAATCAAAGTTTTTTCATCGGGCTTTTTCATTCTTATCAAAATATACGGCTTATCGCCCGCGCTGAAAAGGATTTTCACAACTCCGCTCGTCGAAATTTTCGACAAAACCTTTATATCAGGCGTCCTCGATTTCAAAAATCTCAGCGTCACACCCTCGTCCGACTGCGAAACATCCGTAATTCCGACATCTCTTGCCGCCGCCTTTATCAGCGCCACCTGCATAAGAGTGTCGCAGCTTTCGGGCACGGTGCCGTAACGATCCTCCAATTCCTCCTGAACCTTGTAATAATCGTTCACGTCCTCGATTGCCACAATCAGCTTGTATGCCTCTATTATCAGGCTTTCCGACTCAATATATTCCTTCGGAATATACGCGTTCACCTTAAGGTCAATCTGCGGCTCAGCCTTCTTTTCCTCGGGCGGCAAGCCCATCGATTCATTAACTGCCTCGGAAAGTATCTGACAATAGGTGTCATATCCCACCGCCGCCATAAAGCCGTGCTGCTCAGGTCCCAGCACATTTCCCGCGCCGCGAATTTCCAAATCGCGCATCGCAATCTTAAATCCCGAACCAAATTCGGTAAATTCCTTTATCGCCCGAAGCCTTTTTTCCGCCACCTCATCAAGCGATTTAGTCGGGTTGAACGTAAAATAGGCATATGCCAGCCTGTTCGTCCTCCCCACTCTGCCGCGAAGCTGATAGAGCTGCGCCAATCCAAAGCGGTTTGCATCTTCAATTATGATTGTGTTCACGTTCTGCACGTCCATGCCCGTTTCGATAATCGTCGTGCAGACCAAAACGTCTATCTCGTGGTTTAAGAGCCTTATCATCGTGCGTTCAAGCTGCGTTTCGTTCATCTGCCCGTGCGCCATTTCAACTCTCGCCTCCGGCACCATCGCCGCAATCTCCGCCGTAAGTTTTTCCATTCCGTTCACGCGGTTTGACACGTAATAAACCTGCCCGCCTCGCGCCAGCTCGCGCTCAATCGCGTTTTGCACAATCACGCGGTTATATTCCAAAACATATGTCTGCACCGGATAGCGGTCGTCGGGCGGATTTAACAGCACGCTCATGTCGCGTATGCCGACCATCGCCATGTGCAGCGTCCGCGGTATCGGCGTTGCCGAAAGCGTCAGCACGTCCACATTCTTTTTTATTTCTTTTATCTTTTCCTTGTGCGTCACGCCGAAGCGCTGCTCCTCGTCGATTATGAGCATCCCAAGCCGCTTATATTCAATTTTCGGCGAAAGAAGCTTGTGCGTGCCTATCACAACGTCGCACGTCCCGTTTCGGAGCATTTTCAGCGTTTCCGCCGTCTCTTTTTGCGAGGAAAAACGCGAGAGCATTCTCACCGTAATGGCAAACTTCTTCATTCTCTGTTCAAAATTCGTGTATTGCTGCTGCGCCAAAATCGTCGTCGGCACAAGATACGCCACCTGATAGCCCGAATCCACCGCCTTAAACGCCCCACGCATCGCGACCTCCGTCTTGCCGTAGCCCACGTCGCCGCAGAGCAGTCTGTCCATCGGACGCTGCGATTACATGTCTTTTTTCATTTCCTCAATCGCCCGCAGCTGATCTTCGGTTTCCTCATAGGGAAATTCGTCCTCAAATTCTCTCTGCCATGGCGAATCGGGGTCAAAAGCTGTCCCCTTTGCCACGCTTCTTTCGGCGTAAAGTTCTGTCAGCTTTTTTGCCATCTCGGCGACGTTTTTCTTCACCTTTGCCTTTGCCGCCGCCCATTCCGCACCGCCGAGCTTGTTAATCTTAACTCCCGCACCCTCGCCCGCGCCGACGTATTTTCCTATCAAATTGAGCTGCTCTACGGGGATGTAAAGATAGTCCGCGCCTCTGTATTCAATCTTAAAATAATCGCGCGTTATTCCGTCCACCTCAAGACGCTGCATTCCAATGTATTTGCCTATGCCGTGTACGTTATGCACCACCAAATCGCCCGGCACAATGTCGTCCGCGCTCTTGAGTTTCGACGTCCCCGGCTCCTTTTTGACCTTGCGCTTTTTCTTCTCCGCCGCGAATATTTCCCTGTCGCTTACGATAACAGTCTGTACAAGCGGGTATTCAAAGCCCTTCGTAACCGAGCCGTGCGTCACAATCGCCGCGTCCCTTGCGTCTCCCGCGCTTTCAATGTCCTCGGCATAAACCGCCTTAAAGCCGCGCTCGCGCATCGCTTCGCAGAGCTTCCCCGCTCTTTCGCGGCTGCCGCCCAAAACGTAAATCTTGTAGTGCGCCGCCGTCCACATCTTCAAATCGTCGTATAAAAACTCGATGTTTCCGCCGTAATTCTGCATCGTTTTCGCAGTCAGGTTAAACGTAGATTTCGGCTTTACGTCGGGGCACGCACGCGAAAGCGCCGCAACGGACAAAACGTTTTCCTTTGCAATCTTGCCCATTAGCTTTGAGTAATCTTGGATATACTCTTTTTTCGCGTCAACCTCGCCGCCGCTTTCCATCAGCGTCTTTATGTTTTCCTCAAGCTCGAGCCTCACAGCCTCCGCGCTTTCGGAAATTCTCACCGGTTCGTCAAGTATAACCAAATCGCCGTGATTGATATACGACAAAATGCTCCCCGCAAACGAGCGCGACGACGCGGGAATAATTTTCACACTGTCGCGCTTCGCCGCCGAAAGCTGCGTTTCGGTGTCGAAAACTTTTATCAAATCGACCTCGTCGCCGAAAAATTCAATCCTGTACGGCTCCGACGACGGCGGGTATAAGTCCACAATTCCGCCTCTCACGGCAAACTGCCCCTGTCCCGCAACGCTGTCAAGACGCGTGTAGCCCATTTTTATGAGCCTTTCCGTCAACTCACTCATCGGCATTTCATCGCCCGTCTTAAGCTCCAACGTCATGCTGTCAAGCTCATCTGACGGCAGCACATATTCCAAAAACGACAGCACGCTCATTATGACAAAATCCTTTTGCGCAATCTCCGTCAGCGCGCCCATGCGGTTGTTTTCCGCCGCGTTGTCCGCCGCCTCTATTTTATAGAGTAAAACGTCCGTCTCAGGCACCATCACGGCTCTCTGCGGAGCGAAAAACGAAATGTCGTCGTAAAGCTTTCTCGCCTGCAGCTCGCTGTGCGTGATGATAAATCCTTTTTTGTTAAGATTTTTTAATAGCGACACGACAAAATGAGCCTTCACCGATTCTGAAGGCCCCACTATATGTATCGGATAATTGTCATTTTGCGCCGCGCTTAATATATCCTCATATTCCGCGCTCTCCGCGAGCAGATTTTCAAACCTCATTTCTTCTCCTTAGCGCTCCCGTTAAATTTATTCATCGCCTCATCAACTCCGGATGAAATAATCGTCTTGATAATCTCGGGAGCCAGTCTAATCGCGTCTGACACGCTCTCACCGTCCTCCTCCGAAAAATGCCCCAGCACATGATCTATCATGTTGTACTGCGCCTTTCCCACACCAAAGCGAACCCGCACAAAGTCCTCGCTTCCGAGCTGATAAATTATCGACTTTATCCCGTTGTGCCCTCCGGCGCTTCCTTTGGGGCGCACTCTTATTTTTCCGACCTCCAAATCGACGTCGTCATACATCACGATTATTTTATTCGGTTCAATCTTAAAATATTCCGCTGCCTCTCTCACACTCTCGCCGCTGAGGTTCATAAATGTCTGCGGTTTGAGCAAAAGGCACTTCTCCCCCGCAATCATTCCGTCGCCGCACGCGCCTTTAAATTTCAGCTTCGTCAGCTTAATATTTTGATCGTACGCCAAATAATCCAGCGCCACAAACCCAACGTTGTGGCGCGTTTTTTCATATTCTTTCCCCGGATTTCCCAAGCCGGCAATAAGATACATTCCAAAATCAATCCTTTATACAGTTCAGCCGCTTCGCGGCTGAATCGCTACAATTATTTCGCAGGTGCAAACAGCGGGCTTATCGACTCGTCCTCATATATGCGCTCAATCGCTCTCGCGAATATGTCCGCAACCGACAGCACCTTTATGTTGTCCGCCCTCTTTTCCTCGGGCAGTTCAATCGTATCGAGCACAAGAAGCTCCTTTATTGGCGACGCCGCTATTCTCTCAAGCGCCGGACCCGAAAGCACAGGGTGTGTGCAGCAAGCGTATACTTCCTTTGCGCCGCGATCCACCAACGCCTGCGCGCCGTGCGTTATTGTTCCCGCCGTGTCAATCATGTCGTCGACAAGGATAACTCTCTTGTCCCTTATGTCGCCTATTATGTTCATTACCTCGCTCACGTTGGGGCGCGGTCTGCGCTTGTCGATTATCGCAATCGGTGCGTTCACAATCTGCGCAAAATTTCTCGCTCTCGTCACGCTGCCAAAGTCCGGCGACACGATAACAACGTCCTCCATCGACTCGAACTTTTCCATGTAATACGGCGCTAAGATGGGAACGCCCAGCAAATGATCAACCGGTATGTCAAAGAAGCCCTGTATCTGCGCCGCGTGCAAATCCATCGTCAAAACTCTCGACGCTCCCGCCGACGTGATAAGGTTTGCCACAAGCTTTGCCGTGATAGGATCTCTCGCCTTTGCCTTACGATCCTGTCTCGCATAGCCGAAGTACGGCATAACAGCGACAATTCTTCCCGCGGAAGCGCGCTTGCAGGCGTCAATCATAATGAGAAGCTCCATCAAATGGTCGTTCACCGGATCGCACGTCGACTGAATGATAAACACATCGCTTCCGCGAACCGTCTCATTCAAATTGACAAATACCTCTCCGTCCGAAAACTTCCCCACCTTATTCGATGATAATGGAAGATTTAAATGATTGGCAATGCTCATTGCCAAATTGGGGTTTGAATTTGCCGAAAAAATTTTGATGTTCTTTCCGCTGTGCTGCAGCATATCTGTATCCTCCCTAACAAAAATTTATTCGCCTTTAATTTGCGTAAACGCTTTAACTTCTTCTCCGTCCTTAATCACGGCATTTTCAACCGCCGCAAATTCTATTTTGCAGCCCGCGCCGATAACGCTTTTCTCAATTCGGCAGCACGGACCTATAACGGCATTCTCCCCCACAATCGTTCCCGCGCCTATCATCGTCGACGGGAAAATCACGCTGTCGCGCCCGATGGTCACGTCGTCTTCTATGTATGTATTGTCAATGTCCTTTATCGTAACGCCTGCCCGTGCGTGCGCCTCGTTTATGCGCCGCTGCATTACCTTTTCCGCCGCCTCAAGCTGCACTCTGTCGTTCACGCCCGAAATTTCCTCCGCGTCTTCGACCTCATACGCTCCGACGCGCAGTCCCGCGCTTCTCATTATCGCAAGCGTGTCCGTCAGATAATACTCATTTTGCGCATTGTCGTTCGTCAGCTTGTCCAACGCTTCAAGCAGCGCCTCCGAATTAAAAACATACATTCCCGAATTTATTTCATGCACATTTTTTTCTTCCTCGTTTGCATCCTTCTGCTCCACAATTTTTTCCACAAGCGCGTTTTCGTCTCTTATTATCCGCCCATAGCCGAACGGATTGTCAACTCTCGCCGTCAGCACTGTGCAGACATTGGCGTTTTCAACATGGCTCTTTGCCGCGCCCTCAAGCGTTTTTGCCGTGATAAGCGGCGTATCTCCCGCCAAAATCATCACGTTTTCGCTTTTTTTAATAAACTCTCGCGCCTGCATAACGGCATGCCCGGTGCCAAGTTGCTCCTTTTGCGTCACATATTGAGCATTTTCGCCCAACGCCGCCGTCACCATGTCGGCTCTATGCCCCACAACAACGCAAGCCTTTTCCGCACCCGCCTTTTTCGCTTCTTCGACAACTCTCACGACCATTCCCTTGCCGCAAACCTCAAACGTCGTCTTCGAAAAAGCGGATTTCATCCTCTTTCCCTCGCCTGCCGCAAGTACAACCAGTGCAAAGCTCATATCTTTATCGCCGTCCTTTCGGTTTATTTACATAACAGATTTACATAATAAAAAGGCACGCCGGCAAGCTGCCTTTTTATACTCAAAGAGCGTTCTCCTGCTCCTTGAGCGCCTCATAATATTTTGCAAGGATAGCATTTTGCAGCTTCTCCCTCATTTCGCCGTTTATCGGGTGAACAATGTCCTTATATTCGCCCTCCGCGTTTCTTCTGCTGGGCATAGCGATAAACGTCTTTTCCTGCCCCTCAATAACCTTAATGTCATGTATGACAAGCATATTGTCCAGCGTAACCGAGACAATAGCCTTCATCTTACCTTCATCTGTCATTTTTCTCACTTTAATATCTGTTATTTCCACTCTTCTCGGTACCTCCTAAAAAAATATTTGTACAAAGTTATCTAAAGATACTTGATTTTTCCTCCATAATTGTATAATATCAAAAGAGCGGATATTTTTCAATACCATTTGATAAAATTTTTTATAATCTTAATATATGGTGCCCCGGAAAGGGCAGAAAGGCATTCATTATGGATAACAATATTTTTGTTCCCGGCTTTAAAATTCATTTCATCGGCATAGGCGGCATCAGCATGAGCGCGCTCGCGCGCATTTTGCTCGGCGACGGCTGCATTGTCACAGGCTCCGACATGCGCGCTTCCCACATCACCGCGCGTTTGGAGGAAGCGGGTGCCAAGATTACAATCGGTCATTCGGCTGACAATATCACCGACCAAAATCTCGTTGTCTACACCTCAGCCGTCAAGGAAGACAATCCGGAATATATCAGAGCCAAGGAACTCGGCATCCCTCTCGCCGAACGCGCCGAGCTTTTGGGCGCAATCATGAAGCGCTACGAAGTTCCCTTTGCAATCTCCGGCACTCACGGCAAAACGAGCACCACAGGCATGCTCTCGCAGATTTTTCTCTCTGCGGGCAAAAACCCCACCGTCACCATCGGCGGAGAGCTTGACAGCATCGGCGGCAATTTGCGCGTCGGCGGCAAAGAAATTTTCATTGCCGAAGCGTGTGAGTATCACCGCAGCTTTTTAAAGTTTTCCCCGAAAATCTCGCTCATTTTGAACATAGAAGAGGATCATCTTGATTACTATAAGGACATCGACGACATCATTTCCGCGTTCCACGACCTTGCGCTTCTCACCCCGCCCGACGGCTTTGTCATTGCGAATATTGACGACAAAAACGTGCAAAAGGCGCTCTGCAATGTCGATAAAAATATCGTCACATTCGCGGTCAATTCCGACGCGGATTATACCGCACGCAATATAACGCCCGACAAGCTCGGATTTTGCGCCTACGACGTTTATAAAAAAGGCTCGCTTTTAACACATATATCTCTTTCCGTGCCCGGCGTTCACAACGTCTACGACTCTCTTGCAGCCTTTGCCGCGGCGGACGTTTCGGGCATCGACGTTGCGATAATCGATAATGCTCTTCATCAATATGTCGGCGTTCACCGCCGCTTTGAAAAGAAGGGATATTACAATAACGCCGTCTTTGTCGACGACTACGCCCATCACCCCTCCGAAATAAGGGCAACTCTCACAGCTGCGTCTAAAATGGGCTTCAACCGCGTTTTCTGCGTCTTTCAGCCCCACACCTACACACGCACAAAAGCGCTTTTTAACGACTTTGTGTCGGTTCTCACGCAGAGCCGCTTTAACATCATCGTAACCGACATCTACGCCGCCCGCGAAAAAGACACAGGGCTTGTCAGCGCAAAGGAGCTCTCCGACGCGATAATAAATTCAATCTATATAAAAACCTTTGATGAAATTGAAACCTATCTCAAAGAAAACGTTGCCGAGGGAGACATGGTCATCACCATGGGCGCCGGCGATGTGTATAAGATAGGCGAAAACGTAATAAATTCCGAAAGGAGCCAAAACGGATATGGAGTATATTGATCTCTCCCTCGCAAAGCTTAAAAACGTAACAAAAAACGATAACACCTACACCTTTTCCAAAAAGGGCGGCAGCCTCATCTTCGACGGTGAAAAAGGCACAATCTGCTCGCGAAAGACAAATAAGGACGAATACATCGTTTTCGATGTCACCAACCTTTCCGATTTTTCAGCCGCCGCCACTCTCTGCTTTAAGGACGACAATTCAAAGGAAGGCATCACCGTCAAGATAGGCGTTTTGCCTCACGTCAAGACAACCCTCGCCTTAAAAGAAGAAGCGGCGGAGGGCGGCACGCTCTTTTTAAAGCGCACCCTCGGAAGGCTCAAAACCGTCGTTTTGGGCGCACCTGTAAAGCTTAACTGCCTCACATCATTTGCCTTCGGCGTCACACCTTCTCCGAACGAGATTTCGCTTATCATTCACTCGGCATATATTTCGCCCACAGAACCGGAATATCCCGTTCCCGAAGTCAAACTTGTCGACACTTTGGGTCAAAAGAAAATCACATCATGGCAGGGCAAAACAAAGGACGAAGCCGAGCTTTCGGCTTATCTCAAAAACGAGCTTCAAAAATCTCCCGCCCCGCGTGAAGGTTTTTCACCTTACGGCGGTTATCTCAAAAAAAGCTTTGCCCCCACGGGTTGGTTCGCCCTTGAAAAGGAAGGCGAAAGATGGTATCTCAAAGACCCGTTGGGATATGCATTTTTCAGCTGTGGGCTTGACTGCGTGGGCGTCGACGGTGACTGCAATTTAACAGGGATTGAAAAATTTTGCGACTATCTTCCCCCAAAGGACACCCCCGGCTGGGCGCGTTTTCGCAGAGACGAAAACACCTCCTTTTTCAGCTGGTCAAAATACAATCTCTACCGCGTTTTCGGCGACGATTGGTACGACAAATGGGCTGAAATAACAAAGCGCCGTCTTTCGGACTGGGGCTTTAACACCGTTGCCTGCTGGAGCGACGGCGAATTTATCCGCCGATCCTCCATGCCCTATGTTCACATTCTCCGCGGCTTCCCTCGCACCGAAAAAAACATTTTCCGCGATTTCCCCGACGTTTTCTCGAATGAATATAAGGCGCAAAGCGAAGCATGGGCGCAGCAGCTTAAAGAGCTTGCGGAAGACCAAAACATGATAGGCTACTTCATGTCGAACGAACCCAACTGGGCATTTGTCGATAATCTCAACATCACCGCCTTCACTCTCGAACGCCCCGAGCCTTTCGCTTCGAAAAATTACATAATTGCACGGTTAAAAGAAAAATATTCGACAATTGATTCTTTAAATTCCGCATGGCACAGCGATTTTTCATCGTTTGACGATCTTCTTTCGGGCGTCACCAATCTTTCAAAAGAAGCGCTTTCCGATCTTGATGAAATCTCCCCCGAACTCGTGCGCGAATTTATCCGCGTTCCCGCTCTCGCGCTTAAAGCGATTGACCCAAATCATCTTAACTTAGGTATGCGCTACGCATGGCTTTCAAGCCCCGCCCTTGCCGCAGGCTGCGAATATTTTGACGTCTTTTCATTTAACTGCTACCGCCACGACCCCTATAATAGCATTGAAAACATCGTCAAAATTGTCAATATGCCCGTTATGATTGGCGAATTTCATTTCGGCGCTCTCGACCGCGGACTTGACGCCACAGGCATCCAAGGCGTCGCCACACAAAGCGACCGCGCCAAGGCATACCGCTATTATATGCACCGCGCCGCATCCCACCCCTATTGCCTCGGCGCGCATTATTTCACTCTCAACGACCAACCCTACCTCGGGAGATTTGACGGCGAAAATTATCAAATAGGCTTTGTCGACGTCTGCAACAGAGAATATCCCGAAATCGTAGCCGCCGCAAAACAAACCCATGAGGAAGTCTACCGCATAATTTCGGGCGACCTCGCCCCCACGACCGACAAACCTGACGAAATCGACCCAATTTGCTATTAAACCAAGGAGGACACAAAATGCCCTTTGACTTCAAAAAAGAATACAAGGAATTTTATTTGCCAAAAGCCCAACCCCAAATTGTGACCGTTCCAAGCGCTAACTATATCGCCATCAGAGGACACGGCGACCCAAACGAGGAGGACGGAGCGTATAAAACAGCCATCGGCATACTTTATGCCGTGGCATATACTCTTAAAATGAGCTATAAAACAGACTACAAAATAAACGGCTTTTTTGAATATGTCGTTCCTCCGCTCGAAGGCTTTTGGCATTATCCCGAAACTGCGGATAAATCCGCGTTTTGTTGGATTTCCGTAATCCGCCTGCCCGATTTTGTGACAGAAAAGGATTTTAAATGGGCGGTTGAAACGGCAGCAAAAAAGAAAAAGCTCGACTGCTCATCTGCGGAATTTCTGACAATAGACGAGGGACTGTGCGTTCAGATTATGCACATCGGCTCCTACGACGACGAACCCAAATCAATCATCTTAATGGACGAATTCATAGTCCAAAACGGCTTTGCGGATGATTTCACCCCCACCCGCCTGCACCATGAAATCTATCTTTCCGACCCGCGCAAAACAGTTCCCGAAAAGATGAAAACAGTCCTGCGTCACCCCATCAAAAAACTGTAATATAATACCCTGCCGATTTCGGCAGGGTCCTTTTCTTTCTCAATTTTCCGCTTTTTCCGCCTTTGACGCGGGCTGCATACCGTACCATATGTAAAGCTTTGCCGCTTCACACTCTCCCACGTCAAATTCAAGCTCGTTTTCTCCTTCAGCGACACATATCTTCGTCTGCGTTGCCCGAAGCAGCTTCCCTCCTTCGTCATACATCGCCAAATACGCCACATATTCTCCCGCTGTCCCGCTCACAACAAACGCCGCCTTGCCGTCGCTTACTCCGGAGGACACAGCCGTCAGATTATACGGATTGTAAACGTATATCTCAATTTCCGCCAAATTCAGCCTGTTGCCGTAATCCGTCGGAAAGAGCCACGCTCCATAGGAGGAAGACGTTTTGTTCACCGTTCGCACATAGCGAATGTATTTATAAGCCTTTGGCGCATCGAGCGTAAATAGCTCCTCTGCGCTCTCGTCCTTTCCGTCGGGTGCCGTATTCATCGCGCCAATTGTTTCCCAGCTTTCGCCGTCAAACGACCCCTGCAGCTCGCAGCCCACAGCCAGCACCCAGTCCGCCCAGTAATTGCCGTCCGTCGTGCCGCCCGCGTTCTTCTGCTTTTTCACGGCAATTCTTACAACGGGGCACTCTCCGTCAAGTTCAAAGAGAAATTCTCCGTCCTCCGCCGTCGCCGCGGTTGAAACGCTGCCGTCAACGGCATTTTCCGCATTTGTCGAAATTATCTCCGCCTTTTGCGTTCCGCCCACAGTAAATGCGCTGTAAAATTCAATTTCAGCCGCCGCCATGCTGACGGCGCTCCCGTTATTGACGCTGTCAAAATAAATCATGTAATAAGTGTAGCTTTCGCCCGCCGTGTCTATCTCAATTTCCGCCGGTATGTATTCGCCGGTTGCCGTCACGCCCGCAACCTCGCCGACCAAAACCGCGTTTGATATGTCGCCGTTCATCGGCTCATTGCTCGCGTAAATTTTCGCCCCGTTTATTCTGTTTGCAAAAGCTCCGTCGCCGTCAGCCGCCGTGTAACGACCGATGACAAACATTTTTGTTATTTTCTTCGCCCCGTCAAGCTGCGCTTCAATGTATTTTGCGCCCGCCGTATCGGTCGAGGAATATGCCGTCGCCGCGTCGCAGTCAAAGGCAAAATCCACGCTCCAGCTTGAACTGTAAGCGTTGCTGCCGTAAGAGGCAATGACGTTTGCCTTGTAGATTGCCTCGCTCTCGCCCACAACGTTTATCAAAATTTCTCTCGAAAGCGACCCAATCTTGACGCTCATAGTCGTGCTGCCGACATTTCGCGCAGTTATTTTGCCGTTATCAACCGAGGCTATCGCAATCGCGTCGGTCGTCCACTCCGCGGCTTCGTAGGAATTTTTTAATGTTGCCGCCTCAAGTGTTATTTCTTCTCCCTGCGCCAAAGTGATAGTATCCTCCGCTTCCTCGCCGTTTAAGCTCACCACAATGCGATTTGCCTCGCCCGAAAGCGTAAAGCGCACCTCGGTGCTTTCTCCGTCATTGAGGTTAAGCAAAACATAATCACCCGACTCATCCGACAAAACTTGGGCTTCAACGCCGTCAATTTCCGCCTTTGTCCACCTTTCGCCGCAGCGCAGCTTTATTTCGTTTCCGTCCTTATTGGAGCAAATCACCGCCTCCGCGTATTTATCGTCCGTACTCCACGAAAGGCTCGTTATTTCCGCTCGCGAACGGCTCATCAGCCCCGTCACCGTGCCGCCCGTCCAGTCGCTCGGCAGCGCCGGCAGTATCTCAATTTCTCCCGTGTTTGAAAACGCAAGCGCCTCGTTCACCGCGCCCAACGTTCCAAACGCCGTATCCGTGCAATATGTGTCGTTTCTCCCGTTCGTGTCGTGATCCGTCATCATTGATGAATAATACGCCGTCCCGTTCATCATTTTAAGCAGCGACTCCGTCATCGCGTCGCCGCGCTTTAATCTCGCCTCAACGAGCGCCTTGTGCATCCATCCGTGCCCCGCCGTCGCGTCGCCGGTGTTGTAGCGGTTGCGGTTGTTCAGCGCAATGTTCGCCGCCTTCGCCAATTCCGTATCATCCTGCGTCTCATATGCGGGCCACGCCACATAAAGATGGCTCAAATGCCGATGGTTGTTGTTTTCCTCATATTCCGCCATCGCCCATTCCTTCAGCGCCCCGTCCTCGTCCGTTTTGTAGTCCGAAATGCTGTTCTTTAAATTCTGCCACTTTTCAATTGCTTCTTCATACCCATCTCTTGCGACAGCCTCCTCAATCGCGCAAACCATGTCAAGCCCGTCTCTCGCCGCGGCAATGTCCATCGTCGCGTTTGCCGTCAACGTGCTCGTGTAGCCGACGGGGCTGTTTTCCGGCGAATATGTCGGGATTATTATGTACTTTTCGCCCTCTTCAAGCTCTGTTTTGCTCTCATCGTGGCAGGCGTTGCCCTCCGCGTCCGTGTAATAGCGCGGCGTCACAATCTGCTCCCAAAAGTTCGCCTGCTTTGTCAAAAGCGGCAGCAAAATGTCCTTTTCAAGGTCGAGCCACCCTCTCTCCTTTATCGCCGCAAATTCCTCGTCGCTCAATCCGCCGTCCTCAACGCCCAGCACCTTTTGCAGATTGTCAATGCGCATATAATCGTTTATTTCAATTTGCGTATTTCCGTAGCACTGCCAATATTCATATATCGGCAGCAAGCACCAGCTTGCCCCCGCGTTCCAATATTCAAACGGGTACGAATTGTCATATTCAACGTGCATCGCCCTGTCCGCGTCCGCGTTTACGGAAATCTGTATCGCGTCATGCATTCCGTAAGCCTTCTCCGCGTTCTCCATAAAATCGGGCGCATGGCGCAGGAAAAATGTGATATATCCGATCTGCATCTCGGTGAGGTTTCCCGTGTTCATCGCGCTCACCTGCAAATTCACATTTGCGTCAAGCGTATATATTCCGCGCCAGCCGGGGTTCCATTCGCCCGTCCACATTCCGCAAAGCCTCGGCGCACTCGTTCCCGAGCAGCAAACTTGGGCATACCGCGCCTGATTATACGCTCTTTCCATAAATTCATGGTTAATCCGCGTGTTGTCGCTTCTCTGCAGCGCAATTAAGCTGTCGTTGTCATATTCGGCGTATTCTTCATCGCCCTCAAGATCAAACGTCAATCGGTTAAATTCAGCGCTGTGCTTTTCCGCAGAAGGCGCAAGCGCCGCGTCATAGTCAAATTTTCCGTCCGCGGTGTATTTTTCCGCGCACTCCTTCGCTTTCTCCAAAAGAGCATCCGTCAAGTCGTAACTCTCTGCCGCCGCGAACGCCGCCATTATTTCCTCCGCGCTTGCCGTTTCGTCAAGCTCCGTCATGTCAAAGCTTCGCTCTGTCGCCGTTATTAAATAAACCGCCTCCGCATTTGTTATTTTAACGCTGTCAGAGTCTCCGATTATCATTTCCTCGTCGGATTTTTGCGAAACAATCTCCTTTTTCGCGCCGTTTCCCTCAACGACAATTGCCGTCACGCTCGCATATCCTCCGTCGTAGAGCTCGCTTCCCTCATACACCGGATAATGCGCGGCAAGCGCGATGTAATCCGCGTTTTCCCCTACAATCTTTTTGTATCTCAAATCATGAACTTGGCTCATGCCGTTCCACGATTTGCTCATGTCCGAAATGTCGTCAATCGAAATCTCCGTGTTTATCAAACTGCCTTCCGACGAACAGCCGATTTTTGTTATCGTCACGTTGTCCTCGCGCGAGGTGAACGTCGTCCTCACCCATTCGCCGTATTTATCGGTGTATCTCACGCCGACTTCCGCCGTTTCGTAATTTGTCCACCTTTCGTAATTTGTATAATCATCCTCATACGCGCTCGTTATTCTCAGCTGCGCGCCCGGGTGATACGAATAATAAAACGTCCGCGACCTCCTCACCTTGTTTCCGTCTTCGTCATAATCCCAAATTTCCCAATCATCGTTTAAATTGAAAACGTTTTCTCTCGCCTCTTCAAGCTGCTCTGTGAGCTCGTCGGGAATTTCCCTCGGCTGCGATGATGGGAAATTGAAATACATATGCTGATAAATAATCACATCCGAATACGGCGACCCGCTCGTCACAAAGCCCGTCTCGCCGTTTCCGCCGACCATTCCGTCGCGCCACGCGCGGCTCGTGTTGTCATGGCCTATCTCGGTGTAGCTTGACGCAAAATTTCCCTTTTCGTACAAATGCTCCACTTTTGTCTCCTCCTCTGCATAAGCCCCGCCCGACGGCATAAGCATAACAGCCGCCAAGACACACGCCATAATTTTTTTCATAAATCCTCATTCCTTTCAGCCAAATTAAGCCCATTCTTGTTTAAGATATCCTATCGGTTTCATATTATTATCCCACACAAAAGCTCTCACCTTTGTCTCGTCATATTGCAAATTTTCGGTGTCTATGACGATTTGCTCATTTTCATCCTCAATCCTTTTCGTTTCAAGCTTTATAAGGCAGCCATCATGGTCGTACAGCGCGACACACGCATCGCAATCTCCCTCTCCTTTTACCGGCAATTCAAAGCTTGCGACTATGCTGCTTTCACCAATCTCCAGCACCGCCGAATTTTGCATTGTCTTGCTTGTATATATTTCAATTTCAGCCAAATTGAGCCTGTTGCCGTAGTCCAACGGGAAGAGCCACGCGCCATAGTCCGAGCTTGTTTTAACCTCGGTTCGCACATATCGTACATATCGATATGCTTTCCCCTCGTCAAGGTCAAATTCCTCCTGCGGTATATCCCCCGTGTTGTCGGGCCATGAATTTGACTTACCGATAGTTTCCCAATTTTCACCGTCAATACTGCCCTGCACCTCACATCCCACGGAAAAAATCCAATCGGGCCAATAATAGCCGTACTGCGTTACTCCTCCGGCATACTTCTGCTTTTTAACAACAACCTTTGAAACCTTTTCCTCCCCCGAAAGCTCAAAGAGAAATTCCCCATCCTGATCCGCCTGCGCTGCGGTATCGGTGTCGCCGTCCAAAGCAAGCGGCGCATTTGTGGCAACTATGTCCATCTTCGTGTAGACAGGAATAAGCTCCTGCGGCATAACGTAAATATCAATATCCGCCAAATTAAGTCTGTTTCCACAGTCCGACGGAAACAGCCACGCGCCGTAATCGGAGCTTGTTTTTGTCGTTGTGCGAATATATCTTATGTATTTATACGGCTTGGGATTTTCAATTTCAAAAACCTCTTCCAAATGATTGGTCAAATTATCGGGTGCCGTATTCATCACGCCGATTGTCTCCCATTCATCCCCGTCAAGGCTTCCCTGCAATTCGCAGCCTACCGCAAGCACCCAATCCGTCCAATAGTTATAGCCTGTCACGCCGCCCGCGTTCTTTTGCTTTTTTACAACAATATGTGTAACCGAAGCCGTGCCCGCTATCTCAAATATAAATTCTCCGTCTGCCGCGCTCTGCGCGGTCGTGCTGTCACCGTCAATTGCAAGCGGCGCGTTTGTGCTCAGAACTTTAGCCTTTGTTTCAAATTCGTTTTCGGGTTCAAAGCACTCCGGCATTTGAGGATATTCCTCAAGGGGCAAAATATCCCTGTATTCCTCTTCAACCCCCGACACGAGAATAATATCCTCATCACAGATAATGCCGTTATTTGAAAGACTGTTCCCTCCCGAGGGATTTTGATTTTGCCAAATTCCCGGGCAGTCAAACATTGCGTTGTCATGCACACTGTAGCCCGACGTCTGCTCGTCAAGATAGAGCCCTGCGCAGCCGTAGTCAAACCATTCTTTTCTTGTAATGTCGTGTATATAATTATACGCCATTTCACTGTTAGGCTGTGTTGATAAAGTATATATTGCCGCGCCGTCGCACACCGCCATGCATACATCGTGAATGTGATTTCGTAAAATCTTGTTGTTCTCCATCGCCGTGTCTTCACTTGTCCAGCCAAAACCCACGCTTATGCCCGTGTAAGGCATGTTGCTCAATGTGTTGTGCTCAATGGTTATATTTTTGGGGTACCCTGCGGCAATGCCCACCGAGCCCTCATAATCCGCGCCTATGTTTGTAAGATAATTGTTTCTTATAATCTGCCCGTCGCAAATCTCGCGCTCATCCTCCGGATTATACGCAATATGCATTTCCGTGCTTTCGTCCGCGGTAAATTTGCCGATGTTTATGCCGTTTCCCGCAATATCATAAAATACGTTCCCCTCGACAAGTCCGCCCTTGTCGCCGTAATAATAATCAAGCGCGGCAGCTCCCAAATGGCAGAACTCATTTCTTATGAATTCAATGTTTTCGCCGCACTCAACCACTGCTGCCGACGGTGTGCGGTACAGAGTAATCTCGTTTTCAAGATTAGATGTCAACACATACTGCGACGCTTGCCCTCCCACAGTGCCCTCATCGTTAGGTCTTGTCCAATTGGAATGTGCAAAAGTAAATCCTGTAAACGAAAGGTTTTTCACATTATCATCAAGCGTTCCTTTAACGCTCAGCAGCGTTTCTGTATACGGCGCAATAACCTCCGCATTTGCCATATCCTCGCCTTCCCGCGGTTTGTAGTAGAGCGTGCCGCTGCTCTTATCAAGATACCATTCGCCCTCCTCGTCGATAAATTCATAGGCATTTTCAAACCAACAAATAAAATCAACCGTATATTCGTGACTGTAGCCGGTTATATCGGGGTGAGGACGGTTAAATATTCTCTCTTCCGCCCCTTTCTGAATTTTTATAACGCCTCTGCCGCCTATAATTTCAATGCTTTCGACCGGCAAAACGTTCTCCGTCCACGCCGTAAGCGTTTTTAATTTAACGTCTTTGAGATTATTCCAATCGCTCACTAAAGTTGCGTCGACCGTTATGCAGTTTGCGGGATATACGTATCCGTCAACCTCGGTTTCCTCTCTGTAAGCCTTTATCATTCTCATCGAATACGGGTCGTCCAAAGGCACATTTTTTGCTCTTACGCCTCTCTCTCCGTTTATATAAAGCTGCGCAAAGTCAAAATCAACATTTTCCGCCTTGTAGATATTTTTTTCCTCGTCAAAAAGAACCCAACCTTCAATGCTCTTTCCTCCGCTGATTGTCGCATTTTCTCCTTCATACAAAACGCTGTGACCGTTTCTTCCTCCGTCTTCGGGCGAAAATTCTATCGTTTCGTCAAGAGGATACACCCCTTCGCCCACATGAACTATAACATCGGAGCTTTCGTTATATTCTCTCACCAGCTCCTTTGCTCTCTGCAATGATTGAACAGCATTTCCCACCCTTCCGTCGTTCAAATCGTTTCCTTGTACCGAAACATAAATTTCAACCGCGCTGTCTTCCATTTCGCTCTCCCCCATCACTTCTACGCTTCCAAACGCCAATACTGCCGATAACAATACCGATAAAACCTTTAACATCTTCATTTTCCTTCGTCATTCCTTTCATGTCTCTATTTTACTATATCCCACACCCGAACGCCAGTCATAAACACGACATCTTTTTTTATAAAATGTCGTGTTGACGCAGCAACATTTATGGTTTATAATATTTTTGAGGTGAAAAAAATGGGCAAAAAAATATCGCTCAACGACGTTGAGCTTAAGTTTCGATTTGACAATCTTCACATAACCGTTCAACAGGTAAACTACGGCGTTTTCCACACGCCCATCACACGCCACCGCCACGGCAAAACATATTACGAGCTTCACCTTGTCTGCGGCGGCAAAGGAGTGCTCATTTCGGATGATGAGGAATATCCTCTCGAAAAAGGCGCTCTATACATGACGGGTCCCAACGTCGTCCATGAGCAAATTACGGATTCAACATCTCTTATGGAGGAATACTGCCTCGGCTTTGACATAAAACGCCCCAAAAACACACCCGACACAGAAGCCTCCACCGCCCTTTGCGAAACCCATTTTTGGATAGGCACAGACAACGGCGAATGTGAACGCCTTTTTGAGTCCCTTTCGTTTGAATCGCTCACCCGCCGCATCGGTTTTCAAAATAATATCAAAAACATCATTTCCTCAATTCTCGTTCTTCTCGTCCGCGCCTACACGGGCGACGCCGCCGAATATAAACAATCCTCCTCCGTTCCCGACGACAAACGCGCCATTATCACCGACAACGCCTTTCTCTATGACTACTCCTCGATAACGCTTGCCTCGCTCGCACAATTAATCGGTCTCAGCGAGCGGCAAACTCAGCGTTTTCTGCAAAAGCAATACGGCAAAACATTTTCGCTTTTAAAGCGCGAAGCCCGTCTTAACAAAGCAAAAGAGCTTCTCCGACGAGGAAAACCCATCGAAGAAGCCGCCCGCCAAACAGGCTACGAAGACCTCCGCAGCTTTAAAAAACTAATCAATCAGCCCGAAATGCTTTAACGCAAATTCCACGCCGTTGTCCAAAATATCCCGCGTCACGAACGAAACGCAGTTATGTATGCTCTTTCCGTTCCCCATGCCGATGGAATTTGGCGTCGCGTTGAACATTTCAATGTCGTTTTCGCTGTCGCCCAAAACGTATGTGTCCGAAATCGGCACACCCAAGCGCTCCGCAATCATTTTTATCGCGTTCCCCTTAGAGCAGCCCTTCGGTACAAGCTCGTAAAACCCTTTTTCTCTGTCGATTATCGAAAAATGCTCCGCCGCCGCGTTCAGAAAAGCCTTAATGTCGCTTCCCGCGTCCGAGAAAACGCACATTTTGTCAAAGCTGAAATCCTCGCTTTCGGTGTCCATGCTCACCGTTCCGCCGTTTCGTTTAACCGATTCCATAAAATCTATTATCCATCCGCCGTCGGGACCGTTCGATGTAAAAAAGTTCGTGTCTTTTCTCTCAAAAAAGCCGTTCATGCGGCATTTTTTGCACATCTCCAAAATATGGCGGCAAATGCTCTTTTCAACCGTCGCGCAAAAAATTTCATCGTTTCCTATGCGAATGTTCGTCCCGCACCCGCTCGCAACTCCGTCAAAACCAATCTCAAGCACGTCCTTGTCAATGTTGCCGTAAGGTCTGCCGGAATTTATAAAGCACAAATGCCCTCTTTTCCTTGCCTCCCCGATAGCCCTCACGCAGCTTTCGGGAATAACCCTCTCGGAATCCACCACAACATCCGTCACAATCGTCCCGTCAATGTCGAAAAAAATTATCTTGCCCATCTTGCATCCGCCTCCAATCTTGACTACTATAACACATTTCGACAAAATGCACAACCCTATTTTTTACGACATTTTTTTCTCAAAATTATTATGACCGCAATGACAAGCAAAATAATCGCCGCGCACACCGCCGCAATAATCCCCGCAGCGCTTTTTTCGTTTCGATTATTTCAAACCTGCACCCGCTCACCTCAAATTCAAGATAGCTCCCGAACGATCTTGTACTGATCTTTTCCGCCACTCCGCCGTAGGAAACGTAAATATTAACACTTTTCTCCGAAAGCGGCTTGTAGCGCACGGTGTATTTTTCGCTGTAGCTGTTTTTAATTTCAACTTTTCTGCTGTCAATCGCGTCAAGCTCTTCGTATGCGCCGCCCTCGCTCACAATAACCGCCGCGCTGTCGTCAAACGCGCCGCACACGATGACAATGCTCTTCCCGTCCTCACGTTTCGCTTCGGATGCGATTATGTCCATGTTTCGGAAATATTCCGCTTCCAAAACCGCGTCATACGTCGCGTTTTCAAAATCGTATTCGCTCCATTTTCCGTAATACCCCTTTTTTTCGGGCACGTTCGGGATGTCGCTTTCCGCAATCGCGCTCCCGTAGGTAAATTCCACGTTTCCCACTTCTTCTCCGTCCGCGACAAACGAGAGCTTAAATGTCACGTCGCGGTCAAAATTTTGTTTTACGAATTGCACAAAATCCTCAATTTTCGCCTCTTCCGCGCGGTAGGTATAGGTTATGTCGTCAATTCCGCCCATGCTGCCCACAAAAATATTGGATTTTACGCTCTCAATTTCAGCCTGACCCGCAACAGAACCGGCAAACTCTTCATGCCGCGCAATATTAACACAGGCGGCGCACGATGAAATTTCTTCGGCGCACCCCGCTATTCCTCCGACGTAATCGCCGCCCGAAAGAGTACACTTTGAGGCGGAGCGTTTTATCACAGCTTCCGAAACCCCCCCCAATGCCGCCGACATAATCTCCGTCCGCACTCTCCGCATCACCATAATTTTCGCACGACAGAATACTTCCCAAATCAGCCTTACCGCAAATTCCGCCGCAGTAATTTTTTTCTGCTCTCAACCCGGGCAAAATTCACGCAGGATAAAACAACGCATTTCGTCTTGTATGTAAAATTCAGCGACCTATCTCCGCTGTCCGTCACGTCGTCCTCGGGGTCAAAGTCATATTCAATCGCCATCGCCCCCGCCACGCCGCCTGCGCACAAGTCCGCGTAAACCTTGCCGTAATTGGCGCATTTCTCTATCTTTCCCGATGAAATGCCGCTCTCCGTTTCCGACACGTCTACATAATAATCCTCGCTGTCCAAATCGGTATATTTGTCATACGCGTCGGATAATATGTCCGAAATGTTTTTCACTCTGGCGCTTGCGCTCTCCATGTCGTCAAGCGCCGTATTCTTCTTTTCGCGGACAATCTCGTTTAACGCGGAAAATTCGTCCTGCAGCGCTTCGACCGCGTCCAGGAGATCTTCAAACGAGTCGTTCATATATTCCGACGCTTTCGGCAGCTCAATTTCTTCCCGCTGTGCCAAATCGTTTACGATTTCGCGGAGCTTTTCCATCGCGTCCGAAAGTCTGTCAGAACCGTCTTTCATATGCTCAAGTGCGCTTTTCACGTAATCCGCCGCAATTTTCCCCTCGTCGGACACGGTTTCAAGATCGTCTGTGATAACCTCCATGTCGTCAATCGCCCGCCTCATGTCGGAAAGCCCCTGTGAAGTCAGCCGCAGCCCCTTTTCCAAAAAACGCAGCGAATTTTTGAGCGATTTTGCGTCAAAATCGTCCGCCAAGAGCAGCAGCGCGTCGCACATCTCGCCGAGCGCCGAGCCTATCGCGTTGTAGCTTTCCGCCAAATCGCCGAGGTTTGCTATCGCTTTTTTCACGGCTTTGTTCACCGTTTTTATTTCAAGCGCCTCTTCAAGCGCCGCCTTCAAATCGTCAAACGACTCTCCCGCGTCGGAGAGCGCATCGGCAAAATATTTGCCGCACGTCCACAGCGCCGCAAAACTTTCATCCACATTTTCCTTCTTTTCAAGCGCTTCGTTCAAATTTTCCAGCGCGTCCCTCAACTTTTCGCCTCCGTCTTCCAATGAATTTGTTACGTCCTCCAGCTCGTCAGCCGCGTCCGCGAGTGCATTCATCGCACTTTGCAAATTCGTCAGCGATGTTCCGACGTCAACGCGCACCTCGTCAACGTCCTCCTGCATCAAGTCGAGCTCTTTTAAAATGTCCTTTAAATAATCCGCGCCTTGCTTTAAATCGTCCATTCCGTCCGCCAAATCGTCAGATCCGTGCTTTAAATCGGAAAATACTTCTCCGCTCTCGTCTAATGCAAAGTGCATTCTCTCCAAAATTTCATTGAAGCTCCCCGCCATTTCGTCTGCATAATCGCCGGCGTGTTTGCCCAAATCATCGGCGCGATCGCGCATTTCGCTCACTGCCGCATTTATGTCGTCAAGCTTGTCATTCACTCTCTCGTCCGCGTCGTCGATGTTTTTGTCGATTATCTTTTGTATCGTTTCCATTTCGCGGTCGAGCTTTTCAAGCGTGTCCTCGTCAAATTCCAATATCACATATGGCTCCGCCTGCCCGACAATGCCGCCGACGTCCTTGCGTCCGCTTATCTCACCGTAATTTTCGCAGTTTAAAATTACGCCGCTCTGCCTGCCGGCAATGCCGCCCGCGTTGTAGCCCACCGAGCGGCAGCCCACGCCGCCTTGATTGGTGCAGCTCTCTATTCTCCCCTTTGAATAGCCCGCAATTCCGCCGCTGTCGGTCGTCACAGACGTGTTTTCCGCCGAGCGCAAATTTTCGGTGTCAATTTCAATCTCCGTCATGCTTTCTTCTTTACCCGAGGTGTTAACGCTTCCTTCGTTCGTGCAGTCAATTATTCGTCCCAAATTTGTTCCCGCAATGCCGCCGGTGTAATTTTTTCCCTCCGTGCTGCCCTTAAATACGCAGCCCTCAATAACTCCGCTCTCCGTCACGCTGCCCGCAATGCCGCCGACACTTATCTTACCCTCAACCTCTCCCTCAAAGGTGCAGTTTTTGATAATTCCGCTGTTTTCGCCGGCAATACCGCCCACGTTTTCTGCCGAACCCGACGGCGCGGAGGTTCCTTTTACGTTTAGGTTTTCCACAACTCCGTTTTCTTGAATATATCTGAATAGACCAACATAGGAGCCGCTGCGGGCAATATTTACGCCGCTAATCGTATGCCCGTTTCCCAAGAGCCTGCCGCCGAAAGTCGGTATGGGTTCAAAGCCTGCGCCCTTCATATCAATATCGCATGTTATCTCAAAGACCTTTCCCACAGACCATGTGTCCGTGCGGCAGTTTTGCGCAAATTTTATTAAATCCTCCGCGCTTGAAATTTTTATCACAGTTTCCTCGGCAAAAAGTCCTGTCGGAATGAGGCTTGCCGCAACTGCCAAAATGAGGACGAGCGCCGCCATTTTACGCATTTTCATCACTTTCGCCCTCCTTCACAGCATCCGTCTCCGCTCTCACTTCAATGTCGCCTCTGATATATCCCTTTACTTCGGCGTTTATATATCCGTTCACGTGCCCTGCAATTCTGCCGTTCACACTCATATAACCCGACCGCTTTTTCGGCAGCGGCGCTTCGACCTTTATCGTAAAGCTCGTCTTTTCGATTATCGTGTCGCCCAAGAGCAGAATCTCGGGCAAAACGCACATTACAAGAAACATAGACAGTGCCGTCCCTCTGCACAGCGTTATCCCTATCGCCACAATTGTCGACGTTGTGGAGAGCAGCCCAATTAAAAGCCCCGCCGACGCCAATATGCTCCCGGAGGTCAAAACAGTCGGAAACGCGAAATTCAGCGCGCCGCGCATTGCCTCTTTTATCGGCACAGAGCTTTTCAGCTCCATATATCTGCTCGAAATTACTATCGCGTAGTCAATGTTTGCGCCCATCTGTATACTTGAAACCACCAAATAGCTCAGGAAAAATATCGGCGAATTTGTAATTGTCGAAACGGAAAAGTTTATCCAAATGCTGCCCTGTATCACCGCAATTAAGAGCACCGGCATACCCGCGCTCTTGAACGTGAAAAACAAAACAATGAGCACGAATAATATCGAAAGCACGCTCACAAGCACGTTATCCGTGTCAAACGCCTTTTTTAAGTCGTAGCTGCTCGTCGAATTTCCCGCCATGTAGCTTTCATCATAAAATTTTCCCGCCAATTCGCTCAAATCATCGATAAAAGCAAATGTTTCATCGCCTTCAATCGGCAAATTGGTATATATCAATATCCTCGAAAAATTCTCTCCCTCAAGCTGTTTTTTCGCACTGTCGAGCTTGAGGTACATATCGTCCAAATCCTTTTCCAAATCCTCGTCGAGCGTAATGTAGCCGTCTTCTTTCACGTCATACAAAAACATGAACATATCTATCAGCGGGACGGAGTATTCCTTTAAATTTCCCAAAAGATTGCTGTAATTTTCGTTTTCCGCAGCATACGCCGCGTAAAGGAGCGTCGCCTCCGACGTGTCAACGTCCGCGATTTCCGCAAATTCACGCGGTGAGAGTGAGTCCGTCAAAACATATCCGTCCTTTGCCTCAACCGTCGAAAGAGCGGTTATCCCCGTCACTTCGCTTCTTTTCGCAATCTCGGCGCAAAGCGCCTTTTCTTTTTCATAATCGCCTTCAGGCACCATCAGCGCAGTTAAATTTGTCTCACCGAAATTTTCCTCAATCATTTCTTTCGCTGTCTGCGTCTCATTTTTTCGATATGTTTTAGCCATCGAATCATTATATACATAAGGGCAACCCGACGAAACAAAGTACGCCGCCGCTATTATAATTATAAAAATCGGCGGCAACACCATTCTGAGCTTATACACCACGTCTCCCAAAAACGAAACGTCAGGCAGAAAGCTTCTGTGCGGCGTTTTGTCTATGTATTTTCCGAGTACGCACAAAAGGCACGGCATCAGTGTAAACACGCAGAAAAGGCTGAAAATTATCGCCTTGATCAGGCACAAACCCAAATCGAAGCCAATTTTAAACTGCATGAACATCATTGCCATCAAGCCCGAAACGGTCGTCAGCGAGCTTGACGATATCTCGGGTATTGATACCGCCAAAGCCCGCGCAACCGCCTCCTCTATCTCGTGCGTCTCCCTCTCCTCACTGTAATGATGAATCATTATGATTGCGTAATCTATCGAAAGCGCCAGCTGCAGCACCACCGTCACCGAATTTGACACAAACGAAATCTCACCAAGCAAAAAATTCGTGCCCTTGTTTAAGAGCGCCGCCGCCACAAACGTTATCAGCAGCACCGGCACCTCCATCCACGTTTTGGATGTCAAGAGCAAGACTGTCACAATTATGACCGCCGCCACAATAAGCACTACCGACATTTCGTTTTCGAGCGACTTTGAACTGTCTGTATAGCTTTCGGAATAATACATGTCGTAATCCGAAAGCGCCGCGCGTATTTCTTCATAGCCCTGCTTTGTTTCCTCGCTTCCGTCCTCGCTATTCAGCGTTATCTTAAATAACGCGCACCCGTTAGTGTAATATTCGTCGGTATTCTCAAAATCGACCATGCTCACGCAATCGAGGTTTTCGATTATATCGACTATTTCCTCCGCCTCATCAAGCGTCACGTTCGCCGCCATAGCCTCCGAGGTCGAATAGGTGACAAATTCTCTTTCCATCACCTCAAGCCCCTGCTTTGTCGCGGTGTCCTCCGACAAATAATCCGTCAAATCGTCGCACACCTCAACCCAATTTTGAGCGACAAGCGAAAAAATGAGCGCCGCCGCATATATCACAAAGATAATGTTTCTCTTGTCCACAATAAAGGACGATATTTTGTCCATCACACTTTTTTGTCCTTTTTTCGCCACATTCCTACGTCCTTTCAGATTTGTTTCTTTTAATTATATTTCCTATGCGATTTGCCCACAACAGACAAAAACAGCCCCATGCACAAAATTTATGCACAAGACTGTTTTTGCTTAAAATTTCAAACTATTTTTTCCCGAACATTTCAACCGCCTGTTTGATGTTCGACTCAAACATAACCGACGCCTTTTCCACCGCAGGCGCAAAATCGTCCGTCATTCCGCGGTCAAGCCAATCGTCCAAAAGCCCCACAAGCGCGTACACATAAAACCGCACCACAAAGTCTGTGTCCTCTTCTGAAATGTCAACTTCCCGCGCCTCGGTTTTCACAAAGTCGAACACCACGCCGTACAAAACCTTTTCCAAGCATTTTCGTATCTGTCCGCTTTCGGGCGAATTGTGCAGATGATAAATCGCCTTTCTCTTTCTGAGAACGTCTCCCGCCGCATACATCAGCGCCTCATTCCACGAGATGTATTCTCTGCCGTATTCTTTGGCAACGGCGCGGATTTCTTCTTGTAAAATGTCATCCGTCAGCGCGTAAATGTCCTTGTAATTGTAATAAAACGTGTTTCTGTTTATGCCGCACTCCGCCGCAATGTCCTTCACCGTTATTGCTTCAAACGGCTTTTCGTCAAGAAGCTTCATAAAAGCATCCTTTATCGCCTTTTTCGTAAATTTCGTCATTATTATCTCCGTTTTGCTGTCAATACCCTATCGGCGTCATTTCCTCGCCGTCGTCCGCAAAAAGCAGCATGTAATGCCCGCGCATCCTCTCAGGCGCTTCAATCTTAAGCTTCGCAATTTCGGTCGTAAACGGCTCAACCTCCACGCTTTCGCTCGCCGTCGCGACGAGGTTTGACTGATAATCGTAAAGCTCCGCCTTTATCTCAACCTCCGTAAAGCATTCGCCCGACTGCACCTCAACCTTCGCGCAAATTTCGTCGCCCTCGTCGAGCCCGTCAAGCTCCGTCACCGAGCGCACCTTTGCATCAAAGCGAAATTCCTCGCCCTCGCATACGCCCTCAAGCGTCGCCTTCGCCTTTATTATTTTCCCTTCCGCGTCAAATTCAAATTTATCAATCGCAAGCTCCCTGTGCGTTCCGTAATAGTCGCTCACGTCGCCCTCAAACCGTGCGGGGAAATTAAAGCGGTGATAGCAAACATACCACCTGTCGCTCTCGGGTACGTTTATTATCGTGTGATGCCCCGTGCCGTAAATGCCGTACTTTTCGTTCTTTTCGAGCATCACTTCATTGCCTATTATAGGTCCCGTCGGCGACGATGAATATCCCCATCTCACGTGGTAATTTTTGCTCCGAGTGTCGTCCTCCGCCCACGTGAAATAATATATCCCTTTTCTGTAAAAGACGTGCGTTCCCTCGCGGAAATTCGGCGGCGTTATCTCCTGCGGCACGCCCTTTAAGTGCATCATGTCGTCTTCGAGCTCGCACACCCACATTGTCCCGTTGCCCCAGTAAAGATAGCTTCTCCCCGTCTCGGGACAAGTAAATACCGCCGGGTCAATCACCTGCCCCGGGAAGTGCATTACATGCACGTCGCCGTATTCGTCGCAGGCTTCCATGCCGTTATACACAATAGGCTTCCCGAGTAAATCCTCAAATTTTCCGCACGGCGTGTCGCACACCGCGATACCAATCGCCTTGCCGACGTTTTTCTCGAATTTGTCCGTGTTCGCGCTGAAATAGTAATAATATTTTCCATTCTTTTTCAC